>NZ_PNFF01000002.1:705000-1074265 GCF_028888695.1 Bacillus methanolicus
CCGCTCCCTCAGGGTTCGGCGGTTCGAATCCGTCCCCCTCCACCATTACATATAATCCAAAAATATGGACAAGTTAAAACTGTCCTCTTTAGTATGAGTTGAATCACACAAATGGGCTATAGCCAAGCGGTAAGGCAACGGACTTTGACTCCGTGATGCGCTGGTTCGAATCCAGCTAGCCCAGCCATTAATAGAGCCATTAGCTCAGTCGGTAGAGCATCTGACTTTTAATCAGAGGGTCGGAGGTTCGAGTCCTCCATGGCTCATCAAAACCCTGCAAAATTGTAGGGTCTTCATTCGATTATGAATAATTAAATTGCGGAAGTAGTTCAGTGGTAGAACACCACCTTGCCAAGGTGGGGGTCGCGGGTTCGAGTCCCGTCTTCCGCTCCATTCGGGGCCTTAGCTCAGCTGGGAGAGCGCCTGCTTTGCACGCAGGAGGTCAGCGGTTCGATCCCGCTAGGCTCCACCATCACTTTACATATGTTATCAAAGCTTCAGACCTATTTGGTTTGGGGCTTTTTTTATGTCAAAGTTGATATTTGTAAAAGATCAATGAGTTTGAGTTTTTTGTATTACGTTAAAGACAATATTGAAACTGAACGAAACAGAACAACATTGATCAAAACTTTTTATTATATTCGTTCTATACTTGTAGAACACTTTTGTTATAATAATAATAGAACAGTTAGGAGGAATTTATTTGTTCATTAAAATTGAACCGCATTCCGATATTCCTATTTATACACAATTGTCGAATCAAATTATCGAAGGTATTGCCAGTGGAATATTGAAAAGCGGCAATTCGTTACCGTCTGTTCGTTCGCTCGCAGCCGATCTCGGAGTGAATATGCACACCGTCAATAAAAGTTACCATGAGCTTGAGAAGAAAGGTTTTATTAAAATTGTTCCGAAATCTGGGGCAATTATCAATTCTCCTGTTGGAGGCGAACAGCGAGAAGTTCATGTTGAACGAATTGGAAATGAATTTAGGCCCATTATTGCTGAAGCACTTGCTCTAGGGATGAATGCTGATGAAATTCGCGAACAGATTTTATCTATCATTTCAGATATCCGGGGGGAGTAAAAATGATCTTACCAATTTTTCTTATCACAATTGGCTTTATCGTTATTCTGCAATCTGCTATTCCCTTTTTATTAAAACGAACAATTGCGTTTGGCGTTACAATTCCTGAAGGACATACGGATGATCGGACAATT
This sequence comes from Bacillus methanolicus, assembly GCF_028888695.1. Lineage (NCBI taxonomy): Bacteria > Bacillati > Bacillota > Bacilli > Caryophanales > Bacillaceae > Bacillus > Bacillus methanolicus. The sequence goes on from NZ_PNFF01000002.1 coordinate 706,222, forward strand.
GCTTCTTATAAAAAAATTTACTCAACTACTACTCTTCTTGTCGGTTTAATTTTGCTGGCTGCTTATTTCGTATGGACGAAATATGTAAATCCTACTGAAGAAAAGCTCGTCTTAACCGGGTTAGCAATTCAGTTTTGTGTCATTTTTGTAAGCATGGGCCTTTACTTTTTGTTCCATGCAAAAATGACTCGACTGAAACGGGATAATAAATGGGGGGCAAATTTGAAACAAGTAAAAATTGCAGATATCGCAATTCGGACGAAAGATGAAATGCTCCCTGAGTATGTATTCGCTATACCGATGGTCATTACAATCGGTCTTATTGCTTATACAGCAATACAGTACGATAACATCCCTGACAAGATCCCAACGCATTGGGGAGCCGACGGACAACCGGACGCATTTACTACAAAAACACCATTTTCATCCATTTCTCTTCTCTTCGTCCTTCTTATTATGCAGGCAATGATGCTCGGAATTAATGCAATCACTAAACAATCCGGTATTAATATAAGTGCGACAAGAAGCAATGCATCACGTGTACAACAGTTGTCATTTAGGAAATACACGAGTTGGTTCTTGTTCCTGTCAAGCGTCCTCTTAACTGTACTTTTTGGTTTTCTTCAACTAACGACAATACATGAAGGTATTGGTAATGAAGCATTAATGCTTGCCATGCCGATTGGTTTCTTATTGGTAAGTCTCATTGCTGCCGCAGTTTATGCGTTTAAAGTTGGCCAGAGCGGTTCACGTATCGATGTTGTACATGAAGACGAACCGGTTTCCGGGATAACGGATGTTGACGACGATAAATATTGGAAAGCAGGAATTTTTTATGTAAATAAAGACGATCCATCCATTTTCGTAGAAAAAAGATTCGGAATTGGCTGGACAATCAATTTTGCTCACCCAATCGGTTATCTTATTCTGTTTGGTCCGTTATTGCTCATTTTGCTCATCACTTTTCTTTTATGACGTACCAAACGGTGCTTTATTTTCACATAAAAATTTTTATCTATTAAATGAAAAAGGTCTTACTTTTGCAAAGAAGCGTGTCAAATAGGAAAAAAATCGTAATTTTTCAATCTCAGGTTCATAATGAGCTTGTGTTTTTTTGAGATACTCCTCCTCAGCCGTAAAACCAAATTGAAAACAATTGAAATCAGACTCTTTCGTTTATTTTTAAAATTGTGTATATATATTCACATTTTTGTCGAGTTGAGTCATTTTTATGAAAGCGGTTAAAATAGGTAAATAATAGGGATGAGGAGGTATCTGTTTATGAAAAAAATATCCATTATCGGCATGCCGATGGATTTAGGACAAATGAGACGCGGTGTTGACATGGGTCCAAGTGCAATGCGTTATGCTGGAATAAATGAAAGGCTAAGAAACTTAAAGTATGAGATAGAAGATCTTGGAGATATCCCAATCGGGAGGCCGGAAGTTGTACATCGATCAGATACGAACTTGCGCAACTTGGAGTTAGTAGCTGAAAAAAATGAAAAGCTGGCAGCACAAGTTGATGAAGTTGTTAGATCAGGGTCATTTCCGCTCGTGCTTGGCGGCGACCACAGCATTGCAATTGGTACATTAGCCGGGGTTGCAAAACATTATAAAAACCTGGGCGTAATCTGGTATGATGCACACGGGGATTTAAACACAGCAGAAACTTCACCTTCGGGGAATATACATGGAATGCCTCTTGCGGTCAGTATAGGGCTGGGGCATCCTATGCTGACGGAAATAGGCGGCTACAGCCCTAAAGTAAAGCCGGAAAACATTGTGATCATTGGTGCCAGATCTTTGGATGAAGGTGAGAGGGCTCTTATAAAAGAAAAAGGTATAAAAGTTTTTACCATGCATGAAATTGACAGGCTTGGCATGTCAAAAGTAATGGAAGAAACTATCGATTACTTGAAAGAAAAAACGGATGGAGTGCATCTTTCGCTTGACTTGGATGGATTGGATCCAAGTGATGCGCCCGGAGTCGGAACACCTGTTAACGGCGGAATCACCTACCGGGAGAGCCACCTTGCGATGGAAATGCTTGCGGAAGCACAGCTCATTACTTCAGCAGAATTTGTTGAAGTCAATCCAATCCTTGATGAAAAAAACAAAACTGCAACCGTTGCAGTTGCATTAATGGGCTCTTTATTTGGTGAAAAACTTTTATAAATAATTAAAAGGCTGACCTATAAGTACCTGTCCTTGGCTCCCCTGTTGCAGTTACTAAATATTGGAGAAACATTGATCATGTTTTCAATATTTAGTAACTTAGGGTGCCCGGCTCTCAGTTTTTGGTCAGCCTCACTTTTTTGCGGTTAAGAGGTAATATCGGTTAAGGAGCTTGTCCAATTCTGCACTTACTTCGATTACTTGCTGATTGGTCAAAGTAGAATGAGAAGCTAACTGTATCATTTTTCTTCGATGTGTTTCAATGTCTTCTAGTAATCTTTTGACATACATAAAACACTCCTCACTTCCTTCGTTAATTAGTCTTTTTATACCCTGTGGAAAATATTTTAAACATACTTCAGTAAATTTTTGTTAATATAAAATTGGTTGAAAAATTTTATATAAAAAGTGAAACCCTTTCCGCTATCGATTCGTATATCGTATAGCCGCATTAGAGCGGAGGTAACCAATGGAAGAGATCGTAAAGAAAAGGATAAAAGAAGTAATAAAAGGCGACCAAAATGCTTTTGGAGAAATCGTTGAACTTTATAAGGACAAGGTTTTTCAACTTTGTTACAGGATGCTTGGAAACAGGCATGAAGCAGAAGACATTGCTCAAGAAGCTTTTATTCGCGCATATGTAAATATTAACAGTTTCAACATAAATTTAAAATTTTCCACGTGGCTTTATCGAATAGCAACAAACCTGTGTATCGATCGTATAAGAAAGAAAAAACCGGACTACTATTTGGATGCAGAGGTTTCGGGCACGGACGGGCTTACAATGTATTCTCAAATTGCGGCTGATACAGCTCTTCCTGAAGAGGAGCTACAGAGTTTGGAGCTGCAGGAAACGATTCAAAAAGAAATTTCAAAACTACCCGAAAAATACAGAACGGTTATCGTATTAAGATATATCGAGGAACTTTCACTAAATGAAATCAGCGAAATATTAGATCTTCCGCTGGGAACGGTTAAAACGAGAATTCACAGAGGGAGAGAAGCGTTGAGACAACAGCTACGTTATGTTTAATGAGAGGGTGAGAGCTTTGAGTTGTCCAGCAGAGATTATTGAATATATGCATGAATACTTAGATGAAGTGATCTCAGCCGAGCATGAAAAAATTTTAAGAGAACATCTGCAAACATGCAGGGATTGTCAAACGCACTTTCATGAATTAAAAAAAGCGATTGCTCTAGTGCAGAGCACCTCCAATATAAAGGCACCTCCCAATCTTACGGCAAATGTGATGGCAAGATTGCCAAAGGAAAAGAAAAAAATTGGAGTGCAGCGCTGGTTCCGTCATCACCCTTTATTAACAGCTGCCTCTTTATTCTTCGTTTTAATGGTGGGAAGCCTTTTCTCAGCATGGAATGATCATCAATTTTCCGTTTCGAAGCAGCCTAATCTGAAAGTTGAAAATACTACAGTGATTGTTCCAAAAGGCGAAGTAGTTAAGGGAGATGTCGTTGTAAAGAATGGAACTTTAAAAATTGAAGGTGAAATACAGGGGAATGTGACAGTAATAAATGGAGAGAAGTATCTTGCTTCTGCCGGCCATGTTACAGGAGAGATTACAGTAGTTAATGAAATATACGAATGGTTATGGTTCCAAATAAAGAAAACAGGCAAAGATGTTATCAATATATTTGATGAAGAAAATGACAAAAATTAAAGCCACTCGAATAAGGGTGGCTGATTTTTTTAAAACTATTTTCAGCAGTAATTATTAAGAAATCATATAGCCGTATTATTCTTAAAAGCTTTTTGATTTATGGTATAATATGAGAGTTACATACGATACTTAAGCGGCCTAAGCTTTTTAATAAATTTATGGGGGAAGTACAATGCCGTTTTTTGATATACCAATACTAGAATTATTGGCAAATACTGTGGATATTCTCCTTGTATGGTACGTTATTTATAAATTGATTATGGTTATACGGGGAACGAAAGCCGTTCAATTGCTAAAAGGAATTTTTGTCATTCTCCTCGTAAAAATTATCAGCGATCTTTTATATTTAAAAACATTAAGCTGGATAATGGAGCAAGCTTTAACATGGGGATTTTTGGCCATCATAATCATTTTCCAGCCGGAACTTCGAAGAGCCCTTGAACAGCTTGGAAGAGGGAAGTTGTTTGCAAGAAGCGGAACCCCTGAAGAAGAAGAGCAGGAAAAAATGGTGGAGGCGATTATTAAAGCAACCGATTATATGGCAAAGCGGCGTATAGGGGCGTTGATTTCAATTGAACGAGAAACCGGGATGAGTGACTACATTGAGACAGGAATCCAGTTAAATTCAAAAATCTCCTCTGAATTGCTGATTAATATTTTTATTCCAAATACGCCTTTGCATGACGGAGCCGTCATCATACAAAAACATAGTGTTGCCGCAGCAGCATGCTATTTGCCGTTATCGGAGAGCCCATTCATCTCAAAAGAATTAGGTACCCGTCATCGCGCCGCACTTGGAATCAGCGAAGTGACTGACAGTGTAACAGTCGTTGTCTCAGAGGAAACAGGAAGCGTGTCTTTAACGAAAAACGGGGAGCTGCATCGTGATTTGTCTCCTGAAAAGTTCAAAGAACTGTTGAGAAGTGAATTGTTGTCACAAACGAGAACAAAACAAGCTTCTTCAGCCCGATGGAACTGGAGGGTGAGTAAAAGTGATCGATAGACTGATGGATAACCACTGGTTTTTAAAAATTATTTCCCTTGTTTTGGCTGTGTTGCTGTTTTCATCTGTTCCGGATATGGAAAAAGCGACAGATGAAAATGTTCCTTCTCAAAACAATGTTGAGACAATCACGGATGTGCCTGTAAAAAGCTATTATGATACAGAAAATCTCGTAGTGTCCGGGGTGCCTGATATAGTGAAAGTTACGATTCAAGGCCCCAAAAACATCGTACAAATGACAAAATCCCTTAGAAATTTTGAAGTGTACGTAGACTTGTCAGATGCGGAAATAGGCACTCAGCGAGTTCCCATTCAGATACGGGATATTTCCGACAAACTGAAAGTTACAGTCGAGCCAAGTTATGCCAATGTGACCGTTCAGGAACGAGTCACAAAGGAATTTAAAGTAGATGCTGAATTCAATAAAAAATTATTAGATGATGGTTATGTTTCCGAGGAGCCAGTCGTTGAGCCGAAAAAGGTAAAAATTACGGGTGCAAAGGATGTAATTGAAAGGATTAGCTTTGTCCTAGCAACTCTGGATATTGGAGGCTCTATAAATAGTACGGTGACAAGAGAAGCATCTGTTCAGGTGCTTGACAGGGAACTAAACAAGCTTGATGTTATCGTTGATCCTGAAACTGTTACAGTGACAGTGCCAGTAAAAAGCTCTAGTAAAACCGTACCGATCAAAATCGTCCAAAAAGGAACCCCTCCTGAAGGAGTTTCTATAAATTCTGTATCCATTGATGTAAAGGAAGCAACAATTTTTGCAAAACCGGAAAATTTGGGTCAAACAGAAAGTGTTAGAGTAGAGGTAGATGTAAGCAATATACAAAAAGACACGGAATTGACAGTGCCAGTCATCATTTCAGAAGGGATATCAAAAGTTGATCCGGAAACGGTAAAAGTCAGGATTAATGTAGATGTTAAAAAAGCAGATGAGAATAAAGACGAGAATAAAGAAGAGGAAAAAACACTGTCAAATCTACCTATTAAAGCGGAAGGCCTCAACGAGAATTATGAGGTAGCATTTCTTGATCCTGCTTCTGCTACTGCCAATTTGACCATAATAGGATCAAGCGACATAATCAAAACGTTAAGTGAAGATGATTTTAGTCTTTTTATTAATGCAGCCAACCTTTCGAAAGGAAATCATGAGCTCGATATACAAGTTAAAGGCCCAAATAACGTGAAATGGAAGCTTGCAAAAGAAACAGCAAAAATTTCAATTACGGAAAAAGAAGAAGCTTAATAAAAGCAATTATTCGATGAAGGAGAGATTCTTGAAATGGGAAAATATTTCGGGACCGATGGAGTACGCGGAGTTGCCAACAGTGAATTGACACCGGAACTTGCTTTTAAATTAGGGCGCTTTGGAGGATATGTACTAACAAAAGATAAAGAACGTCCCAAGGTGCTTATTGGCCGGGATACCCGCATTTCCGGACATATGCTGGAAGGTGCTCTTGTAGCCGGATTATTATCAATCGGGGCAGAGGTTATGCGGCTCGGTGTCATTTCTACTCCTGGAGTAGCGTATTTGACAAAAGCACTTGGCGCACAAGCTGGAGTCATGATATCCGCTTCCCACAACCCGGTAGCCGATAATGGAATAAAGTTTTTTGGACCGGATGGATTTAAGCTCTCTGATGAACAAGAGCATGAGATTGAAAAGTTGCTGGATCTTGAAGAAGACAATTTGCCTAGACCGATAGGAGCAGAACTCGGGCAAGTCAATGATTACTTTGAAGGCGGACAAAAATATCTGCAATATTTGAAACAAACAGTAGACGAGGATTTTTCAGGAATTCATATTGCCCTGGATTGTGCACATGGGGCTACCTCTTCATTGGCGACGCATTTGTTTGCTGATCTCGATGCAGACCTTTCTACGATGGGCGCATCGCCAAATGGTCTTAATATTAATGACGGAGTAGGCTCAACCCATCCGAAAGCTCTTGCTTCATTTGTATTAGAAAAAGGTGCCGATGTCGGTCTTGCGTTTGATGGGGACGGAGACCGCTTGATTGCAATTGATGAGAATGGAAATATTGTTGACGGCGACCAAATCATGTACATATGCGGCAAATACATGAAAGAACAAGGCCGATTAAAGCATTCAACTATCGTATCTACTGTCATGAGCAATCTCGGCTTTTATAAGGCGCTTGAAACTCTCGGAATTGAAAGTGTCAAAACCGCTGTTGGCGACCGTTACGTAGTAGAGGAAATGAAGAAAAACGGATATAACTTAGGGGGAGAACAATCCGGACATATCATTTTCCTTGATTACAACACAACAGGAGATGGCCTGCTAACAGGATTGCAGCTTGTCAATATTATGAAAATGACACAGAAACCTTTATCGGAACTGGCAGCGGAAATGAAAAAATTCCCGCAAATGCTTGTTAATGTAAGGGTTACGGATAAACATCACGTAACTGATAATGAGAAAGTCAAAAAAGTGATTAAGCAAATAGAAAATGAAATGAACGGCAACGGACGTATTCTTGTCCGTCCGTCCGGAACGGAGCCTGTGGTTCGGATTATGGCAGAAGCGCCAACAGAAGATTTGTGCCATGAATATGTAAACCGTATTGCTGAAGTAGTGAAAGAGGAAATGGGGTTAACAGGAGAGTAATGTTAGAATATGCATAGGGGAACGCTTCAAATCCCTTATGCATATTATTTATTATAGGAAAAAAGAGTATCCGGAAATATAGCGGGTATAATTGCCTATTAACAGCCGTTTTGATTGACGGATTGTTTATCAATGTTGTATGATAATCATGTTTATTCAAGAATAGAAAGGTGGGCAGTTAGAAAATTTTATAAGCGCCTGAACTAATCCGGAAGACGCCTGGATTAGTTGACGAGGAGGAGGTTTATCGAACATTCGGCGGATACCTCCCGGTTGTAAGCACAACCGAAAAATCCCTTCTTTAAAACATTGAGGCAACTTAATGGACAAAGAGAGGGGAATGCTATTATTAAGCAGGTTAGAAGTTTGGAACATGTTATCCGACTTCCTGCCTTTGAAAAAACAGAGATAAGGGGGCAAGTTTGCCCCCAAGGCTTCTTGCCCCCTTGAGTAAAGGGAGGAACAGAAGTTTATGTGTGGAATTGTTGGATATATCGGAAATAACGATTCGAAAGAAATTTTATTAAAGGGCTTGGAGAAGCTAGAGTATAGAGGTTATGATTCAGCAGGAATTGCCGTTATGAATGAAAACGGCGTTCATGTGTTCAAAGAAAAAGGCCGCATTGCTGATTTGCGCAGCATTGTGGATGAAACGGTTTCCGCAAATATAGGAATCGGCCATACACGCTGGGCAACTCATGGTGCTCCAAGCAAAAGTAATGCACATCCCCATCAAAGCGCATCCGGGCGCTTTACGATTGTCCATAACGGGGTAATCGAAAACTATGATATCTTAAAGCGCGAGTACTTGATGGACGTTCCTTTAAAGAGTGATACTGATACGGAAATCATCGTTCAACTTGTTGAACTGTTCGTGAACGATGGATTAAACACAGAAGAAGCGTTCCGCAAAACGCTCACTCTCTTAAAAGGTTCCTATGCACTTGCCCTTTTAGATCAACAAAACAATGAAACGATTTTTGTTGCAAAAAATAAAAGCCCGCTTCTTGTAGGTCTTGGTGACGGATTTAACGTAGTAGCAAGCGATGCGATGGCAATGCTTCAAGTTACGAACCGGTTTGTGGAATTAATGGACAAAGAAATGGTCATCGTAACAAAGAATGAAGTAACAATCCAAAAATTAAATGGAGAAGTAGTAACACGTGATCCGTTTATTGCTGAGCTTGATGCAAGTGACATCGAAAAGGGAACATACCCTTACTACATGTTAAAAGAGATTGATGAGCAGCCGCTTGTGATTCGTAAAATCATTCAAAATTACCAAGACAAACAAGGAAGCTTAACAATTGACCGGAATATCATTGATGCAATGAATGATGCCGACCGCATCTATATTATTGCGGCAGGTACTTCTTATCATGCAGGCCTCATCGGAAAGCAGTACATTGAAAAATTGGCAAAAATTCCGGTTGAAGTTCATATTGCGAGCGAATTTGGCTACAATATGCCAATGCTTTCTGAAAAACCGCTGTTTATCTTTATTTCTCAAAGCGGTGAAACTGCTGACAGCCGTGCCGTACTTGTTGAAATTAAAAATATGGGCTACAAAGCTCTTACCATCACAAATGTTCCGGGTTCTACGCTTTCACGTGAAGCAGATTACACATTGCTGCTCCATGCCGGACCGGAAATTGCCGTTGCTTCAACAAAAGCGTATACTGCCCAAATAGCAGTACTCGCGATTTTAGCGGAAGTAACTGCAAAGAGCCGTGGAATTAAGCTTGATTTTGATCTTGTCCATGAGCTTGGCATTGTGGCAAACGCAATGGAAATCCTTTGTGATGAAAAAGATGAGTTTGAAGAAATTGCCCGTGAATATTTAGCAACAACAAGAAACTGCTTCTTCATCGGACGCGGAATCGACTTCTATGTAGGGCTTGAAGGTGCATTAAAGCTGAAAGAAATTTCCTACATCCAAGCGGAAGGTTTTGCGGGCGGTGAGTTAAAGCACGGAACAATCGCTTTGATTGAAAACGGCACTCCTGTTATTGCCCTTGCAACTCAAAGTAAGGTAAACTTAAGCATCCGCGGCAACGTAAAAGAGGTCGTAGCCCGTGGTGCAAACCCATGCATCATCTCCATGAAAGGTCTTGAAACAGAAGAAGACCGCTTCGTGGTTCCGGAAGTACATGAACTATTAACACCTCTTATCTCTGTTATTCCGCTGCAATTTATTGCTTATTATGCAGCATTACACCGCGGCTGTGACGTTGATAAGCCAAGAAATTTGGCGAAGAGCGTGACGGTTGAATAAAGTATTAAATAATAAAAAATGATGTGTAAGTAATAAAAAAGATGTTAAAAAAACACACGTTATGGAGTAAAATGGAAGTAACTCCAAACGTGTGTTTTTTATTTTAGAGCGTCGAGAATACAGCGGGGTGGGCTAATGTCTCAAATAGAAACGGTAGCTATGGGGTGTCTAAGCAATCCGACTTGGCAAGGGCTAATGCGTCATACAAAAATGCCGGTTGCAATGACCTCAGCAAACTTGTCTGGTCAGGCTGATGGCGTTGTTGACGGAATTGATCATCCTATTCAATTGTATATATAGGTTTATGTTTTCCGCCAGTTGCAAAAGTGTGAATCCCTTATGTACCAAAGGCTTTGAGGAGTTTTTAGATTAAAAAATAACATTTTAGTTACTATTCGGTACAAGTTTGAGCAAAAGTGGGGAAAAAAGCGGGACAAACTTTTTTCTATTCCAATATGAAAACAAAAGGTGGAAAATGAAGGGCATGAAGTGAAAAGGTATTCAAAATTACTCCATATCCGCTTCATTATTTTTGTTAAAGGTTTCTCCCATTACGATAGATTTCTTATTCCCGCAAAAGGGTCAGGATTCACGAATGTAACTACCCAAAGTTTGTCATTTGATAGGTACTTTAAACCGAGTGAGACGTGATTATATAAAGTCATTCCACTTCTAACCTGGATATATAAAGTTTGTTCGTATACTCTGTTCAAATCATATAAATCCTTTTCAAGCGGAACTGACCCCCTCTGCTTAAAAATCTAATTTTCGTGGTCACATCTTAGTTAAGTTTTCTTAAATTATTATTCCCCATCTAAAGGTTGTTTTGGACTATGTTTTAATATGCTAAGTATTTCAACGGCCGCCTTTCTACGCCTATCAGGGTCTTCTGATTGCATTTCTTCTTCTAATATTTCTAAAGCGGTAGTTCCTAATGATTCAAGGCGGCTTAATAACTTCTCATGTTCCTTTTCATTAGGTGTTGGCTGTTTATCTTCTCCTTCCCAAATATCCAGTGGATGTATATGTTCAGACTGTGGAATTTTTTGTGTAGTTACCAAGCCTAATATTTCTCCAATACCAGATGTTATAAATGGGTGAGGGTATTTGGTAACCGTAGTCATATTTCTAAGTAGAGATTTTACCTCTTCTCTTAACTCGTCTTTTTTAACCATTTTTTTCCAAACACAAGAACGACGATGACAAGTTCCATCTTTTATTTTATCTGGATGGTATTCATAATCACCAATAATACCGATATGAACAAATCCATCTTGAGTTATTAATACAACGTCACCTTTACGCATAACATTTCTAAACGTATTTACAGTACCTAAGTTTGTTGATAATGAACGACCAGAGTAACCATATGCAGAAGCTAATGCTTCTCGAATATCTTCTTTAGACATTGAAGTCATATCAGGAACTTTGCTCCAACCAATAGCAATATATCCCTCGTTTAGAAACTCGGAAGCTCTTTCCTTACCCTCAGGTTTTGTTTTAAATTGAAAGAGATTAATATTGAAGATGTTCATTCGTATACCTCCTTATTCATTGGTATTTTTGTTTGTGAACTTATCTTATCATAACATATTTTCTCGTGTCAATTCGTATTTATGAAAAATATAATAGCATATGTATTCGTATCTTACCGTATTGGATTATACCTTTATTTTCTTATACCTTTAACGTGACACCTTTGAGTGCAACCCAGTTTTTCGTTTCTCCACGAAAAAGTAAATATCATGATTAAAGCAAAAGGATTATGGTAAAGATAATAAATAATTCTTTACCTTTTTATTAAGTAAAGGTATAATACAACTAAAGAGGGAGGTAGGAAAATGAATAAAAGGAAGGGGAATCAACCGCCAAAAGGAGTGAATATCTATTCCAGTGCTTACACTTCTACACTTTCCTCAAAATACCAAGTTACTGTTCCATCTAAAGTTAGGGAGATAATTAATGCGGAACCAGGGGATCAAGTGATTTTTGCTATCAATGCAAACAATGAAGTGGTAGTGAAAGTAAATAAAAAAAATTCACTACTTTCTCTATTTGGTAGTATGCCACCTAAAGGAAATTCCGAACCTATGGAGTGGTCTGATATTAGAGAACAGGCACGAGAAGAACGATTCACTCCTAATAATTAATGTTATTAGGAAAGGATAGAATTAGTTTTATGCAGCACTTACTTGACGCAAACGCTATAGTCCGATTTTTAACTAACGATGACCCAAAACAATCACCAGTAGCTTATCGCTTATTCGAGAAAGCTACAAAAGGGGAAATTCAGCTGGTTTTAACCCCTTTAGTAATTACTGAATGTTGTTGGGTACTTCAATCCAAAAGGTACGGCTATTCTAAGGCTGAAATTGCTGAAAAATTAAGCTTAATTATTTCAGCGAACGGAATTAAGACAACAGAAAAAGAGATTGTACAAAAAGCCTTATTTAATTACAGCACTCATAATGTAGATTTTGTGGATGCATATTTGAGCGCCACAGCACAGTTCAGTGAAGTAAATTCCATCATCACTTGGAACGAGAAGGACTTCAAACGTTTAGGTGTAGAATTTTATACTCCTGAACAAGTATTAAATACCAAATAGTATTAATAAGAGACAAAGGTAACATTTTTGCAGCATTTTTATTAGGTAATTCAAAAAATTGTAAAATAATTACACAACATTATCTTTACACCATTCCGGAAAAGGAACGGTGTTTAGCATGTTTGATTGGTTTCACAGTATACGACTTTTTGTCACAATACAAAATTGGTTGTGGCTTTGGAATAAAGTTTGATCATTCAAAAATAAGATTGATCATTTTTATTAAAGTTTGATAATAAATAACCTCTTGAGGTATGATTACCTTAAGGGGTTATTTTAATTTTCTGAACTTATTATTATGTATGAAAGGCATCTTTTAGTATTAATATAAAGGAAAAGAACGTTCGATAATGTTACAGATATCGAACGTTTAAGGATTGTCATATTCAGTTTATTTTGATTTGTTCGAGCTGTTTCAAATAAATGATATGACCGCAACAGATAAAATTATAATTAGAATACTGACACTTTTTAATTTTGATTTGTGCCACATTTGAAAATCACTTACTGCCCCACCTATTACTGAGAGGGTGACACCGATTATTTCAAGAGCAGTCAGTGATACTAACAACTTAGGTCTTTTTAAGTTTATGGTTGCATTGCTTTAAGAAAGAGTATTGCTTTTTTCTTATTGTGCAAATCAGATGTGTTGGATAAGAACAGGATTATATCTTTCTCAGATAGAAGATAAAAAATAGAAATGCAGCAAAAAATTTGTAGGGAGAGTTCATATGGACATAAAAATACATAGTGATTTTTCAGAAGCAAATATTAATGAAATTTTGGAAGTTTATTGTTCTGTCGGTTGTAAAAATCATACAAACGAGATTATTAAACAAGTTTTTGAAGCAAGTAATGTCATAGCATTGGCTAAAGTTAATGGTCGAATTATTGGATTTGGAAGAGCAATTTCAGATGGTGTTTTTAATGCTGCGATCTATGATGTTGTGGTCCATCGAGATTTTCAAAAACAAGGAATAGCTAAAAAAATTATGCAGTTTTTACTTGATAAACTGAAAAATGTTTTTTGTGTGCATTTAATCTCAACAAGTGGAAATGAAGAATTTTATCGGAAACTTGGATTTAAAAGAGTAAAAACAGGAATGGCAAGGTATTTGAATCCTGTGCTAAGTGATGAGTATTTAGAATAAGAAATGAGCTAACAGGTGCGATTCTTAAATATTAAGGATCGCTTTTCTTATTCCACAAACTTAGCAGGTTAGTTAAAGAACAAATCAAATGTGAAGCTGCGTGTCTTAAACTACGTCTACTTAAAAAAATGGCTCTAGAAGAAGGTGTATTATTAAGAATTGAAAATGTGAAGGTTCCAAGTATCGTTCTGCCAAAGGTGCTATTGGAATAGAGATTACTATTCATTTCAAAGGAGGGAAATGGCAAGTCAAAGAGTCCAAAGAGACATGGATTAGTTAATACAATGTATATTTTGATCATCTAAGGGGTGCAATAATTTGGAGTTCGGGGCTGTCATGTCCGGTTTTTCTTACCAAGCAAGGATATATCAACTTGACGACTCGCCCAATAAAAATCAAGTACAGCAAGGAGTTTTTCGAAGCACGAAGAAAACTTATTGCAGAGGATAGTACGTTTTCGTCCATACATATCAAAGAGCTTCCTAAAAATTGGCATACCTGCCATCTCAGTAGCTATATTTAAATAAAAACTTCAAAAATCTCATTCCGTTTTAGAGCCCATTTTTACAAATGTTTAAGTAAGTAAAAGGGTTTTTCTTACTTATCCAGTAAACGTATTGATAAGACGAGAGAAATAACTATTGAAAAAAATTTTATTTGTGTTATAATAAAATATTTATCGTTGATAATAATCCGTTTAGGTGTTAAATTATACTAAGCAATATTTAAAAAACTTACAGTAAATTAGGAGGATCAAAATAATGCGAGTAACTAAAGGAGTTGAAATACTTGAATTGGAAGCTGAGGGTTTTGGAGGTAGAGCAGTCTTACATCCTACACTTATCTGGGACGATAAAGAAGCTATTTTGATAGACACTGGTATGCCGGGACAATATGAGAAAATAATCTCAGCTATGAGTGGGTTAGGGATGTCATTAGATAAATTAAAAGCAGTAATATTGACACATCAGGATATTGACCATATTGGTAGCGTGCCTGAAATCATACAGGCTACCAAAGGACGCATTCAAGTATTTGCTCACGAGCTTGATAAACCCTACATTGAGGGGGAAATACCTCTAATTAAAACAAATCCTAGGAGTATGGCTAAAATTTTGGAGTCCCTTCCTGAAGACCAATATAGAAAAACTTTAGCCCTTTGCGAGAATCCTCCAAAAGCTAAGATAGATGATACTTTGTCGGATGGTCAAGAAATACCATATTGTGGGGGAATTAAAGTTCTCTTTACACCTGGGCATACACCTGGCCACATTAGTCTTTATTTAAAGAATAGTAAAACCCTTGTTGCTGCTGACGCAATGATTTGTGTAGAAGGAAACTTACGAGGACCTGTTGAGCAAACAACGCTTGATATGGATACTGCCCTTCGTTCACTAGAAAAATTTTTAGAATACGATGTTGAATTTGTGGTTTGCTATCACGGAGGTTTATGTAATATGAATGCGAAAGGCCAAATTCAAGATATAATAAGGAAAATAACTAATGTAATTGAGACAGATTGAAAATAAGTTTGTTTTATAACTTTTTATAGTAAAAATTGGTTGCAACTAACCAGAGGATATTATTAAGCTAACAGGTGCGATTCTTTCATAAGGAATCGCTTTCTTTATCCTTAGTCAAAGAACATTTAAGCTCAACTTTATATTACGAAATAGAATCGCTCTAGGATCTTTAAAGTTCATGTGTTGTGGAGCATGGGGCATCCCGCCGAGCAAGTCGGTTAATTTATTTGTAAAAAGATTTCTTTGTATGATTCCAAAACCGTGATACCAATTGTCATTCCGAGCGAGCGCATAAAGGAACTGGTAGAGATGGCTGCCCCGCACTCTGTCTCTAAAAATGGTGAATTGACGCCATACCTAACACTGAAAAAGAAGCTCCCCATACTAATCTCGTTTCTTTACTTTTCACCGGCAATAACCTCCCTTTTATACTTTTTTGCTTTCGGTAACTTTTGCTTTTTCATCTTGTTGAAAGCTTGTTTGATATTCTACGAGATCAATCTCACAACCCGGACCAATTATCACTTCGTTTCCTCTGACAACTTTCGCTTTCGTATACTCTAAATAAATCACGTCCCCTTCAATACATTCTGCTAAAAGCATAGCTGAATCGGGAGAGAATCGTTTTAAAAAGTTGAGGGCACTAAACGACTTGCTCTTTGCTACATGAATGTTTTCTCCACCTATTTCAGCGATTCGGCTATCTGCAAAGTGAAGAAAGAGCTCAATTTTTTCTGCATTTAATGTATTTTTGATGGTAAAAGCCCCTTTGATGGAAATAGAGTCGGCTTCACAATCGTTTTCAATCTTCATTTCTCCATACCCATGAATATTCCCGCCAACTAAATTTCCATTAATATGGATTCCTCCACGAAGGCTTAAATCCTTCAGTGTGACATGACCATGTATATCGGCTTCACCGAAAATCTTGACAGTATCTGCTTCTAAATTTCCCCTCATATTCGCCTGACCGAAAATATCAACTGACTTGGCTTTGACGATCCCGTTTACATCAGCATTTCCGAACACCTTCAATTGAACACAATGCAAATCTCCATTAATGGTACCATCTCCACGAATCTTTACTTTATTAAAATTTCCCCCAGAAGTAATGCTTGTTCCAGTCACCGTTAAATGACGCAACAGATCATTTTCCATCATTCTCACTCCTTTACAATTGTTTATAGCTGCCGACTTTTGATCCCTTGTCAAATTGAAAACTATTTTTATATTCCACCAATTCTATTTCGCAGCCAGGACCCAGTGTCACTTGATTTCCTCTTACTACTTTTGCTTTTGTATGCTCTAAGTAAATCTCGTCTCCTTCAATGCTATCAGCGTTTAATCCGATATGGATATTGAATAACAATTTTTTAATTAAATTCATTCTTTGTTTTTTCACTTCAATGTATTCGCCGCCAATTTCTTTTGCCTGACAACTTCCAAACATCGTAATTTGAATTTTTCCAGCATTTAATAATCCACCAATATGAAAACTGCCTTTTACCTCAAATATTTCTGCAGTACAATCCCCAATGATCTTTGATCCACCGTGAACGTACACCTCATCTCCCGATAAGTTCCCTTTCACTTTTCCGCTTCCTTGAAAGCGAATTTCTTTGCACTCCACATCACCGTCGATACTAGCATTGCCTTGGATTTTCATGATCTCTGAACGCAATGCACCTTGCATACGAGCCGTACCTGATACATGGGCTGCTTTTGCTTTCACGTTGCCATGAATTTTTGCATTTCCTTGAATGATCAAATCGATACAATCAATTTCACCGTTTAATGATCCGTTGCCGGCGATTTTTACTAGATTGTATTTACCACCGGAAGCATTTCCAATACCTGCAATCACTAAATCTTGCCTTTCCACCCGTTATCCCTCCAAGATTCTTATCTTTAATTCCTCCATACAGCTTGGTAAATGAAGGCGGACAACTACTTTGACACCGTCTTCCAAATAAATTTCATTTCCGTTCGCTGCTAACATACACGTCGAGATTCCCATTTTCCGTATCAAAATGAATTCACAACTTCGTCCTTGAATTTTTGGATAATGATTTTCTAAAACATTTAATAAATTTTTCCCCTCATCTAAACTGATGTCTCCTGTTTGAAGGAGCTTTTCAAGCACATAGAGTTGTAACAATTGATCAAATGAAAATTTTTCGTGTTCTCCTTTTTGTTCTTCATAAAAGCGAAATGTTGTTAATGAAACAATGTTTCGTTTTATGAGGTCGTCTTTGCTGACAGTGATATCTGCGGGGTTAGGAGAAAACATCCTTGCTAATTCATCCAGCGATAAATCATCTTTCATACTTTTAATTTTTTCTATTCTCGCTAATATTTTTTCTTTAGGAAAAAAAGTCTCTTGTCCAGTAAAAGTTGATTTTCGAATAAACCAATCTTCAGGAATTAATTTTTTTCGTTTCCAACGATAAAGCTGTCCGTAAGAAATACCAGTTAATTCGAGCAACTCTTTTTTAGAAATTAGATCTTGTTCCATTTGTAAGCACCTCCCCACATATTGAATGTAACATAACAATGTTACGTAGTAAATAAAAAATACAGAAATCATGTTCCATTTAAGAGCCCATTTTTCTAACCAATTGATGGCTTTTTTTTTATTATTTAGGGATTTTCACTTTTATAACGACATTCGTCTATCCTTTTTTCCCTTTGTGCATATCTTGTACAATAGATAAGAATATCTCCACATATCCATGATGAATCCCACCCATGTTGCATAATAGTTACCTCCGCAGAAGCGTGTGCTTATTGCAATCGCTTATTCTTTTTAAAGTAGATCTTTTTCAACAAAACCTAAGAGTTCTTTTATGGACTAGGATATTTGTCCAATCCTTTCTTTAAAAGTTACATAGGATAAAAATGAGACCAGCATATGGAGGTGAACTAATATGTGTTTCTTTGGTTGTGGATGTGGTAAAGGCTACGGCGGCTACGGCTACGGCGGTTACGGCGGCGGTGGCTCTAACTTTGCGTTAATTGTAGTATTGTTCATTCTATTGATAATTGTTGGTGCAGTTATCTGGAGCTATTAATTAAAAGGAAGCCCACATGTTGCAGTTTAGGGCTTCTAACAATAATTTATCATTATTATAGAAAAGGTGGTGTTAAATATGAGTGATGGATTCAGAAATAACGCTTTTGCTTTAGTCGTTGTTTTATTCGTTCTACTTATCATTGTAGGATGTTCTTGCTTTGGCGGCTATGGAGGTTACTAATAATAATAATAATAAAACCCTAATTTAACTCATATTAAAAAGAAGAATCTAAGTTAGAGAATATGATGTTAGCATAAATACAATTATTTTAGGCACCTGTCACCAGGTGCATTTTTATTTATTATATGTAAATATTATTGAATAGACAGAAAGTTGACAATTTGTTTTTGCTCAAAGATAATATAATGGGAACAAGTGTTTTGTTTAGTTACATATATAAATAAAAGGAGCAGATTATAAAGTGAAAAATTCAACCCAAAAAATTACTACGTTTTTAATGTTCGATGGTAAAGCTGAAGAAGCGATGAATTTTTACACTTCTTTGTTTAGGCAGTCAGAAATAATAAGTATTACTCGTTATGGAGCACATGAGGCTGGCAAAGAGGGAACAGTGCTGCATGCTACATTCACATTAAACGGACAAGAGTTTATGTGTATAGATAGTAGTGTAAAGCATGAGTTTACATTTACTCCGTCTATATCACTTTATGTAAAATGTGATACAGAGGAGGAAATTGATGAACTTTACGAGAAGTTATCTCAAGATGGAGAAGTTCTCATGCCGTTGGCAGCTTATCCGTTTAGTGAAAAGTTTGGTTGGGTGCAAGATAAATATGGAGTTTCATGGCAATTAAACCTTGCTAAAAACTAATACTATAACATGGGTCGAAGATACTTTTTAATCGTATCTTCGACCTTTTTTCTTGTACATATCACATGATCAGAAGGAAAAAAATGAGTTTTCGCTGCGGTTCTTAAACCTTCGTTTGGTGTTCCTATGTTGTCTTTCCCCAAGACAAGACGGGTGTTAAGCGGTGAGTAGTTCAATTAACAAAGATGAATTTGAGATTTTTAAAAAATTTGATTTAGAATTTGGACCGTTCTATGGAACGGATGGAAAAGAACTCTTTAAGGGTAAAACCGTGACGTTTTCTTTGCCGAGGTAAAATAGAAAAACAAAGCGTTGGGTAAATAAACAATAAGCTGCCCAGCGCTTTTTTTGTCTTGATAATCATTGTATTTAGCTTTTATTAATCAAACGTTTGATTAATAATTTACTTAGGGATAGGGTAGCTAAACAAAGAAAAAAACAAGAGGATTACTAAAAAATTCTGTTTTGCCGTTGTTCGAACTTGTATCATAGCCACAAACTTAATTCTATTTAAGTCTGAAACCAGAGTATTATAAGTTCGAACAACTTTGAGTTACGATTAATATTTTAATGAATCTTTGTTAAGAACTAATGAAAAAGTTATTAATAATGCCTAACAATTGATTAACAAGATAATTTCACTAGTCACTAACGAGTGATAATGTGCAAGTTACCAGGTCAACTATTTTTGATAATTTTTTCCTCTTGGAAAAGAAGAAAGAAATGATAAGTATTGATACAAAAGCATTTCTTTAATCAACGTAAAAATAATAATAGAATAAAAACTTTGAGTAACAATATATTAAAACGATACTCTTTGGATTAAAAGAAAGGAGTTCCATGAAAAAGATTACATTGCTTTTCTCATTTCTTCTTATGTTGGGGCTCCCATCAAATGCTTTTGGTAA
The DNA here is from genome assembly GCF_028888695.1 of Bacillus methanolicus. Lineage (NCBI taxonomy): Bacteria > Bacillati > Bacillota > Bacilli > Caryophanales > Bacillaceae > Bacillus > Bacillus methanolicus. Next base: position 726,094 of record NZ_PNFF01000002.1, read on the forward strand.
GCTGGAAGTGCCTATCTTGATCTATCATTCGATCGACGATTATAAAGGCCATGGTTCAAGGGAGTTATATGTGGCGCCAGAGAATTTCGAAAAACAAATGATGTATCTTAAAAATCACGGCTATACATTATTAACGTTTGAGCGTTGGCAAGATATTAACAAAGTGAACAAACCCATTTTCATTACCTTTGATGACGGATACAAAAATAATATGAACACCCTTGCAATCTTTCAGAAGCTGGAAGACGAGCGTTTTCAACCTGCAGGCACCATCTTTGTTATTTCTGATTTTATCGGCCGGCCAAATCGATTATCGAAAAAAGAGTTAAAAAAGATGGATGAAACGGGCTTCTTTTCTATCCAGTCACATACCGCTACACATCCTGATTTGACGAAAACGAAAAAATACGAATATGAATTAAAAGAATCAAATCACAGGCAAACCGGTTATCGCTCTTGCATATCCGTATGGAAATTTCAATGCCAAAGTAGTGGCAGAGACGAAAAAATACTATCGATTTGGGGTTACGACAACACCCGGACCATTTTCTGAAAAGGGCATGGAAAACGAGTACTATCTCCTTCCGAGAATTTATGTCACGTATTCTACAACGCTTGAAGACTTTGCAAAAGCCGTAAAAGTAAAATGAAAAGCTGGCCGAAGATGAACAGCTTTTCATTGGGTTTCCAAGATCGGAGAAAAATCAGTTGAATTCTGGTTCTTCTTCGGTCTTTTTTATACTTTCAAGTATAAAGGATTAACAGAAAGGGCAGACGTATCAATCGTTTGAGTGACTCTTGATCTTGTTTTTTCCAAAAACTTCCTCATTTCCCTTTTATGATTAAGCATGTTTCTAAACAACGTCATGTTTCAAGTCCAAATTTCATAAATTAATAAATAAAGAAATAGTGGTTATGGGAGGGATAAAAATGTTTTATGCACGATTGGTACACTATAAATTAGGAACCGGGCAAATACACTTCTGATGGCGGAGGATTGCTGTTTTCTCATATCAAAAAATAAAATGCCTATTATGTCAACATATGAAGTTGGCTTTTTTTAATAGCAATTGGACCAAAGGGTGCAGAATTTTTATTTAGGGGGGACAGATGGGTGGGGTACTACATTACGGTTGAACAAAATGTAAATATTTACGTTGAGGATATAGACCCTGGGCATGGTAAACCAATCTTATTTTTACATGGCTGGCCGGTCAACCATAAAATGTTTGAATATCAGTTCAATCAACTTCCGAAAATGGGCTACCGTTGCATCGGGATCGATCTTCGTGGATTCGGGAAGTCGGATCGCCCTTGGAAAGGATATTCGTACAATCGATTGGCAGATGATATCCGTATAGTGATTGATACTTTAAAGTTGGAAGATGTTACCCTTGCCGGACACTCGATGGGAGGAGCAATTGCCATACGGTATATGGCCCGGCATGCAGGGTATAAGATCTCTAAACTAGCACTTTTGGCAGCAGCGGCACCTGTCTTTACCAAACGTCCAGATTACCCGTATGGACTAACAAAAGAGGCGGTCAATAAGTTAATCGAAGGTACCTACACAGATCGCCCTAAAATGTTGGATGATTTTGGGGATATCTTTTTCGCGCGTTTTTTAACTGAGAGTTTCAAAGACTGGTTCCACGGATTGGGAATAGAAGCGTCAGGCCATGCAACAGCAATGTGTGCCATTTCCCTTCGAGATGAAGATTTACGGCAAGATTTATCTATGATCAACGTACCGACTGGAATTTTCCATGGAAAACAAGATCAAGTATGCCCATTTGTGCTTGCCGAATTAATGCAGGCCGGAATTAGGGGATCGGAACCCATTCCCTTTAAGTATAGTGGTCATGGATTGTTTTATTGTGAGCTTGAAAAATTTAATCGAGAGCTTATTCGTTTCATTGGATAGCTTCGAAATAAGAACTTTGGAAATAAATTAAACTGTTCCATGGTGGTTAACAAATATGATAGTTAAAGAAATTTTGAGTCAGCATCTGATGCTGGCTTTTTTTATTGAATAAGAAATTGGAGAAAAAAATCAGGCAAATGCCCGGCTCTTCTTCGGTCTTTGTTGTTTTTCGCTGGCGAATAATATGATGATAAAGTTTATTTTAAATTTCAATTATGGCAACAATCACATTGACAAATTTATTTTTTCTATTAATTGATACGTTTATGAAAGCGCTTTATCATGAAAGTAGAAATGAAATATTTCTACGATGTTGATAGTGGATAAAGGAGTTGAAATAGAGATGACGAATACGAATCAGTCAAACTCAGGTGCTAAAGTAAAAATTCAGCGCTTCGGCAGTTATTTAAGCGGCATGATTATGCCAAATATAGGGGCATTTATCGCTTGGGGGATTATTACCGCTTTATTTATCCCAAAAGGATGGTTTCCAAATGAAGATTTGGCCAAGCTTGTTAAGCCTATGATTACTTATTTACTCCCCATCTTAATCGGATTTACTGGCGGAAGAATGGTCTACGATTTAAGAGGCGGAGTAGTAGGTGCAACCGCTACAATGGGAGTAATTGTTGGTTCACCAGATAACCCCATGTTTTTAGGTGCAATGATCATGGGTCCTTTAGGTGGCTGGGCTATCAAAAAATTCGACGAAGCCATTGATGGAAAAGTTAAATCCGGCTTTGAAATGCTGGTTAACAATTTTTCTGCAGGTATAATTGGCGGTCTTTTAACTTTACTTGCCTATAAAGGGATTGGTCCGGTTGTTTTAACGCTTAACAAGACATTTGCAGCCGGGGTTCAAGCAATTATAGATATGAATCTTTTACCTCTAGCAAGTGTATTTATTGAACCTGGTAAGGTGTTGTTCTTAAATAACGCGATCAACCATGGTATTTTAAGCCCGATTGGAATCGAGCAGGCAGCAAGTGCCGGTAAATCTATTTTATTCTTATTAGAGGCAAATCCTGGTCCGGGATTAGGAATATTATTAGCCTATATTTTGTTTGGGAAAGGCATGGCAAAACAATCAGCTCCTGGAGCAGCCATTATTCATTTCTTAGGTGGAATTCATGAAATTTATTTTCCTTATATCTTAATGAAACCGCTTCTCCTTGTTGCGGCAATTGCAGGGGGCGCAACGGGCGTTTTTACTCTGTTAGTATTTGATGCCGGTCTAGTAGCTGCTCCGTCTCCAGGAAGTATTTTTGCGGTAATTTTCATGACGCCAAAAGGTCATTATTTAGGTGTCCTTGCTGGAGTATTAGCAGCAGCTGCAGTATCTTTCTTAATTTCTGCAGTTATCTTAAAAGCTTCTAAGCATTCCAATGAAGACGATTTAGTTAAAGCAGCTGAAAAAACTGCTGCACTTAAAGGAAAAGAAAGCAAGGCTTCCACACTCATTAAACAAGAAGCAACGAAAGTCCAAACGACAGGGAATGAAACAAACGTACAAAATGAGTTGCCAAATAATATTCAAAAAATTATTTTTGCTTGTGATGCAGGAATGGGTTCAAGTGCAATGGGAGCTTCGATCCTAAAAAATAAAGTGCAAAAAGCGGGGATAGATGTAACGGTATCGAATACTTCCATTAACAATCTTCCTGCTGATGCAGATATTGTCATTACACATAAAGATTTAACAGATCGGGCAAAAGCGAAATTACCAAATGCACATCATATTTCAGTAGAAAACTTTTTAAATAGCCCTAAATATGATGAACTTATCGAAAAATTAAAAGTTAATAAGTGAAGATTTTGAGGCTGACTAAAAGCAAAGGGTCAGACCCCTCCAATACAATATACCATTCTATATATTGATTTTGTCGGAGGTGTCAGACCCTTATTAGTCAGCCTCTTTGTTGAAGACTATTTCAATAGTGGCAACAATGCTTTGGACGAAACTATAATTTCCTTTCATTGTAATAAAGGATGTAAACGTTTTATTATAGAAATGGCAGGTATAATATTTAAGTTTTGTCACCATTATAATAAGCGAATTGGATGATTCAAAGATCCTTAGTGGAGTGAATGCTATGTATATTTCTGCAAGAGAAAGACTGATACTTGAAATCCTGCTGGCAAAAAATGAAGAAATGACTGTCAGGGATCTTGCGGATGAAATTGATGTAAGCGTCCGTACGATTCATAGAGACTTAAAAGGAATTGAAAACATTTTAAAGGAATACGGTCTGAGTTTAGTCAAAAAATCAGGAGTCGGCATTCAAATTATTGGTGACAAGGAAAAGGTCGAAGAGTTAAAACTTACTCTTTTTAATCTATCATACAATGAATATACGCCTGATGAACGTCAGACGATTCTTTTATGTACTTTATTGGAATCAACTGAACCTGTTAAGCTCATTTCCTTGGCTAATGATTTAAACGTGACAATTGCAACAATTAGCAACGATTTAACGAAATTAGAGGAACGATTAAGGAATTTCAATTTGTCGCTAATGAGAAAAAGAGGCTACGGTGTTGAAATTATTGGTACTGAAACAGCGAAAAGAAGAGCGATGAGCAGCATCATCGCTGAGAATCTCAATGAAGTAGAATTTTTGTCCTTGGTGAGAGAGAACATTCAAAAAAAATCAACTCACCAAACAGATTCCATTTCTGAAAGACTATTAGGTCTTGTTGAGAAGAAAAAACTTCTCATTGTTGAGAAAACAATTGAAGAAATCAACGAAGAGTTGCCATATTCAATAGCGGACAGTGCCTATATCGGTTTAGTCGTCCATTTAGCATTGGCCATTGAACGCATTTTACAAGGAGAAAACATCAATATAGATCAAGTATATTTAGAAAGCTTGCAAGCTGCTCCGGAATACAAAATAGCTGAAAAAATTGTTCATAAATTATCAAAAGTTTTCAAAGTACCAATTCCGGTTGCTGAAGTTGGCTATATCACTATGCATTTGCAAGGAGCAAAATTGAGGCATGATAAAGAGTACCTCATTGAAGAGTCCGGTCTAAAAGTGGCAATGAACGCGAAAAACCTTATACGGTTTGTAGAGGATCAAGTAAATGTCGAATTAACTAGCAACGTTGATCTTTTTCAAGGGCTGGTCGCTCACTTAAAACCGGCACTTTATCGAATAAAACAGAATATGGGAATTACGAATCCATTACTGCAAAAAATTCAGGAAGACTACGAAGATCTGTTCGTTATCGTGAAAGAAGGAGCAGAGGAAGTCTTTCCGGATTTGTCTATACCGGATGAAGAGATCGGTTATTTGGTCATGCATTTTGGTTCCGCTTTATTGGGGAACAAGAAAGCTGAAGATTTAAGTGCTTTAATTATTTGCTCAAGCGGCATTGGCACATCGAAAATGCTGGCGACAAGACTTAAACAGGAATTACCCGAAATAAAGACACTTAAAAATGTTTCTTTATTTGAATTAAATCAAGTTAATATAGATGATTTTCATTTGGTCATTTCTACGATAAACCTGCCTAATTTTCAAAGAGAGTATATCGTAGTCAGTCCAATTTTGACAAAAGAGGAAATAAAAAAGCTTAGAAATTATATCCATAATCGCATTTACAATGAGGATATAAATAGGAAAGCTTCACTAATGGATCGCAAGCTCCCTAATTCGATACATGCAGAAAGAACGATCGAAAGAATGGAAAGCATTCATCAATACACAGCAACAATCTCCACTGTTTTAAAAGGATTTCAAGTGCTGGCTGCAACTGCTTCTCAGACGGCTGATCAAGTGTTAAAAGAAGCTTGTAAGTTTTTATATAAACAAGGTGTCATAAGGGATGTTGAGTTATTAATAAAAGCTTTATTGGAACGTGAAAAACTGGGCGGATTAGGGATACCTGATACTAAATTGGTTTTGTATCATTCCCGAAGTGAATATGTAGCACGTCCTTCCTTTACAATCTTAAGGTTAACGAAACCATTGCAAGTAAAAGCGATGGACCAATCCGAAATGGAAGCAGAAACCATCCTTTTATTATTATCACCTCAGCATTTATCAAGTCAGGGATTAGAAGTCTTAAGTTTTATTAGCACATTAATTATTGAAAATGAACAGAGTATAAAATTATTTGAATCGAAAAATGCTCATGACATTTCTTCTTATTTGGCTGCCAAATTTGTACAATTTTTTGATGAAAAATTAAATGAACTAAGGAGTGTATAACATGGCATTACCAATCTTATCACCAGAAAATATCTTATTAAATGCTGAAATTGAAAATAAAGAAAGTGCCATTCGATTAACTGGAAATGTATTAGTGGAAAATGGGTATGTAGATTCAGCATACATTGAAAAAATGCTGGAAAGAGAGGAGTTAAGCTCTACTTATATGGGGAACTTTGTTGCCATTCCACATGGTACGGAGGACGCTAAACAGTCTGTAAACGAATCTGGAATTGCGATTATCCAAGTTCCTGGCGGTGTAGATTTTGGCAACGGCAACATTGTTAAATTATTAATCGGGATTGCCGGCAAAGGAGATGAACATTTAGAGATACTATCAAAAATTGCGATTGTTCTATCAGAAGAAGAGAATGTGATGAAGATCGTAAACGCGTCTTCAAAAGAAGAGATTCTAGCAATCTTTGAAGGAGTGAACTAACATGCTGGCTGTCCATTTCGGAGCAGGAAATATCGGCAGAGGTTTTATCGGCAGTCTCTTATACCAATCAGGTTATCAAACATGCTTTGTTGATGTAAACAGTGAAATCGTTGATTTAATAAATCAAAAGCAGGAATATCGGGTGGTTCTTGCTGATCATTCCAAAGATGAGCTAATCATCAAAAATGTACGTGCGATTAATAGCCGGAAGAATCCTGATAAAGTGATTGACGCGATTGCCAAGGCTGAATTGGTTACAACTGCAGTAGGCCCGAATATTTTGCCGCATATCGCCGGTGTTATTGCGGAAGGATTGCGAAAAAGAATTCAAACAACGGATCAGCCATTAAATATCATTGCCTGCGAAAATATGATTGGGGGCAGCACTTTACTTAAAGAAAAAGTCTATGAAAAAATGAATAAAGAAGAAAAAGAAATTTTTGATCAACGCTTTGGCTTCCCGGATGCGGCCGTTGACCGAATTGTGCCAAATCAATCGAATGAAGACAAATTAATGGTGATGGTTGAACCGTTTTATGAATGGGCGGTAGATCAAACAAAAATTGTTGGAGAAAAGCCGCCTGTCGAGGGAATTACGTTTGTAAACGATTTAAAGCCTTACATTGAAAGAAAATTGTTTACTGTTAACACAGGACATGCTGTAGCAGCGTATTTTGGCTATTATGCCGGCATCCAAACAATCAATGAAGCAATGGAAAAAGAAGAAATCAAGACTCTTGTAGAGAAAACTCTTCAAGAAACAGGATTATTGCTGGTGAAAAAATACAACTTCGAGATGGAAAATCATCAACAATATATTTCTAAAATTATCAATAGATTTTCCAATCCGTATATTTCAGATGAAGTAACAAGGGTGGGTCGTTCTCCAATCCGCAAGCTTGGTCCGAATGATCGGTTAGTAAGCCCGGCTAAACAATTTGCAGAAATCGTTGGCGATCAGCCTGTTTACTTAGCAAAAAGCATTGCAGCTGCTTTGTTATATGACTTTCCACAAGATGCGGAAGCGGTTGAAATCCAAGAAAGCATCAATAATAACGGATTAGAGTACACGATTGAAAAATATACTCAGCTGGACAAAGACTCAAATTTAGCAAAATTAATCATAGAGCAATACAATTTATTAAAGGGCGAGAACTAAAATAAAGGTTATTCCGCTACAAGATTTAATGTTAAATAAATATAATTTACAATTCCTCTTTTGCTGTAATGCAAGAGAGGTTATTTTATTTAAAATAATGCAGATAAGTTTTAGATAAAGAAATTATTATACAGGAATTTACCAACAATGTATGGAAATAGGTTAGTGCTTAGTAAAGTTTGAAAGTGGAAGGGGAGTTCTACCGTGGAAATTATTATACCTTTATTATCTTTTGCATTGCTGGTGTTTATATTTTATTGGGTACATATTATTAAAGTCAATTCTGATGAGCAAGTTAAACAAAATAAAGAGATCATTTCCTTGTTAAAAAAAATTTATGATAACACAACAAATAGTGGCTTCCATTAAATAGTGCGACACTGCAAGATCAGTATCGTCTTTTTTGTTGAATCATTCGGTGTGACCGTCAAGTGAAATATTACAATTTCCGATAATTAATTTTTTACACTTTTAATTAAATATAGAGGATCTATGTTTCATTCTATAACTATCTTCATTTAGGTGAATAATTTCAGCTTTATGAAGAATTCTATCTAAGATGGCAGTGGTAATCGCTGGATCACCTAATAATTCCCCCCATTCCTTTGGCGCTTTATTAGATGTTAGTATAATAGACGACTTATTATATAAATCGTTAATTAGGTGGAAGAATAAGTTAGCTTCATGTTGGTCCATGGCCATAAACATAAGATCATCTATAATAATCAAATCTGCACTTCGGATTCTTTTTATTTTTGTTTGAGATTTACGTGAAATTTCTTCTGTTTTCAATGTATGTATCAGCTCTCCCATTGTAATAAACATCACTTTATAGCCTTGATTTATAGCTACAAATCCTAAACCCACCGCCAAGTGGGTCTTTCCGACACCTGGCGGTCCAAGGAAAATGATGTTATACAATTGTTCAATCCATGTTAATTCCTTAAGTTGATTCAATTGCTTCCTGCTTAATGATTGTTGCTCCTCTAAATTAAATTCATCTATTGTTCTTTGAAACGGAAAATTTGCCCACTTTAGTCGCTTTTCTAACTGCTTTTCTTCCCTTCTTTTTTGCTCGTATTCTAAAATGCAATTAAGAAAAGTGAGATATGAGGAATCGTTCGTTTCGGCTTCTTTAACTAAAGTTGGCAAATAATGAGCCGTTTCCTTCAAACGAAGAGCTTTTAAAAGCTCTTGTGATTTTGATAATGAGTTCATTTTTGCCCCTCCAATACAGATATGTATTTATTCACATCACGTTTTTGCGTATTGATTTGGTTGATTTGATTTTTACGTTCCACAACTGGTATTACCACTTGTTCCTTATCCTTACTGCTGCTGTTTATTTGTTTTTGTTGTTGAAGGTACTGAGCCATATCGGTAAAGTCGGTTGCTGTATAAAGCTTTTTATTCATGCATTCCTCCAAAGCTTTATCCACTACGGACTGCTTTATTAATCGGATTTGCTTCAAAATAATTTGTAATTGGTCCCGTATATAACGAGGTTTCTTTTTTCGAATTTCTTGTAAATAGGATTTGGCAAGTTCAGAATTTGTGAAATAACGTGAGACCGTTTCAATATAAGCATCAATACCTTTTGTTCGGTCTCGTGTATGCTGACGATCTTGGATTAATTGTCCTTTGCCAGGGAATATTTTATGTTTAGCTATCAAAGGACCGTCTGCTTTTTCATAAATAAACAAGTATCCATCAGATTCAGTTATATAAACTTCTTTTTGTTTGTTATATGTCCCAAGAGGGACTGAATAACGATTTGATTGATATCGTATAGTGTTGTCTTTACGAACAGCCCTTGTTATACTGGAGTAAGGATTTAAGTTAGATAATTTGTTGAGGACTGGTCTTAAGTATTGCTTTTCTTTCTGAAATACTTCGACTGGTCTTTTTTTCGTTGTATTGTGTATTTTATAATTACCAGTGCGGTTCAGCCATTCCCAGCCCGCCTCATTCCATTCATCAATATTTGTGAATTCCCGATGTTTAGCAAAGTTATGTTTGATATATCCTACAACATTTTCAATTTTCCCTTTGCTTTCCGGATCAGCTTTACGGCAAACTCTCAATTTTAATTTTCTTTCTTGTCGATAGGATTCAAACTCCTTTGTTAATATGAGATCTCCACCATTTTCACTAACAAGTATTAATGAATCCTGGTCATAAACAATTTCACGAGGGATGCCCCCAAACCATTGAAATGCATTTTCGTGACAACGTATGACATCACGAGTAGTAAAAGGTCGATCTAACCATTCCATATATTTATATCGTGAATGGGAAAGTACAAACGCTATAAAATATAGTTTTACTTTTTTCTTCCCTCGCGTATATTGATGAGTCTCCCCAAAATCAACTTGGACTTGTTCTCCCATTTCTACTTCTGGAACAGCTTCATAAGATCTGGGGAGTGTTTCCTTTGTAATTCCGTAATGAATCCTCAGTTCACGAACATAGGACCTAACGGTACCTTCGGAAACTTCCAAACTTGAATATCTTTCCTTTAACCAATCTTCCACTTGGGCAGCTGACATGTCAGGATGCTCATTAAGCCAAGTTAATATTTGGCTTTTATAAGGATCTAACTTTTTAGATCTTGTATTAGTAGAGTCAATCCATTCAACCATCTCCTTAGGGTTTTGATTAAGATACCGGTACAGTGTGGGCCTGGAGATTCCTAACTTCTTAGCCACTTTAGCCTTACTGAACCCCAATTCCAATAATTGTCGTATCTCTACATACACTTCAAACTTGTCCACCTTTCAAATCCTCCATCACCGTTAATATCTCGACAATAAAAATACTAACAGCGATAGAAAACTATTTTAATAGTTTGAACATGAAATGTGTAAAATTTTATTTATCGGAAACTGTCAATTATATTTTATCGGTTACATTCGGGCAGCATTATGCTAAATATTGTTGCAGAAGTTGCTCGAAAATATCCTACAACGGGTAGGATTACATTTGATAGATTGGAGTTGTGTAAAATTGATAAAACATAACGTTGATTTTTAGGTAATTTAAAACGCCTTTAGTAAGGCGTTTTAGTTAGTCTCCGCCGCCTCCACCATCTCCTCCGTCACTAGAATCACTTACGGAAGCATCTCCTCCACCCATACCATCAAAAAAGAAACTCCAAAAGCTAGATAAAGGGAGTGGATCAGTGATGTCTCCAAAGATAAAACTTAGGAAATAAAGAGAGCTCAATACGAGGTAAGCACCGATCTCCATAATCAGCCAATGGTTTAAATGACCAAATGGCATTCCAAAGAGCAGGTTATCAATGAAGGTTAGCAGTAAAAACGAGATAAAAACAATAGAGATAAAGTAAAAATGTTTAAGAGAATACTTTACTCTTTTTCCAGGTAACATACGTTTTCTTTTTTGTAAACCATTAATTGGTAACTTACGTTTCTTTTTTCGTAAACCATTAATGAATAATGGACAGTAAAAGCACATAAGAGAAAATGTCAATACGGCTGCTCCGACAATTACTACATCCATAATATATTTGATTGCTATCCCCCCCCTTAGTTTCTTTCTATGCTTTTAAGGTTCATAAAAAGTTTCTTCCCTAAAATAGCCTTTTTTTTATTATACTACTCCATTAACTTCGTTTTATCTTAAATTTTAATAGAGATTTTATCGAATTTTTAGCTGGAAGATAAGGGGTATTCGCTCTGAACCATGATCAAGGCAAGGTTATGAGCCTTCATTTGGATTTATGAGTTATCATGAACGAAACTAGCCCCATACTCGTAACAGCGTAGATTAATTTGGTACACTAATTGAAAGAAAAAACAAACCAAATCAGAGCTACATTACGGAAGGAGCTAGTTATTATGAAGGATACCATAAAATATGTTGGTTTAGACGTCTCAAAAGAAAAAATTGCTGTGGCAATTGCTGAAGAAGGAAGAAAGGATCCTGTTTACTGGGGCACCATCCCTCATACTCCAGAAGCGGTTAGGAAACTGGTCAGAAAACTTGGAGAACCTGCAAACCTTCGATTTTGTTATGAAGCAGGGCCTACTGGTTATCCACTTCACCGATTTTTACTTAGTTTAGGAGTGGAATGTGAAGTGATTGCACCTACCTTGATTCCAAAAAAACCTGGCGAGCGCGTGAAAACAGATCGGAGGGATGCTATACGGCTCGCACAGCTTTTCCGTGCGGGAGAGCTAACATCCGTGTATGTACCAACCCAAGAAGATGAAGCGCTTCGAGATTTAGTCCGAGCCCGTGAAGATACGAAAGAGGATGAGTTAAGGGCAAAGCATCGATTGACAAAATTTCTTTTGCGCCACGATATTAGACCTCCTAAAGGGGTTAAAAAGTGGACAGTACCGTATAGAAATTGGTTGAATACCCTAAAGTTTGATCATACTCCATCCAGAATTGTCTACCAAGAATATATGTATCAACTCCATGAGATTGAGCAGCGATTGAAACGGCTTGAAGAGGAAATTGAACGGCAGGCTACTGAAGGTTTCCATGCACCGATGATTCAGGCCCTTCAAACGTTAAGAGGGGTAGCCGTGATTACAGCTACGAGTCTAGTCGCAGAAATTGGATCATTTGAAAGGTTTGCGTCACCCAAGCAGTTAATGGCATATGCGGGACTGGTTCCAAGTGAAAGTTCTAGTGGTGAAGTTAGAAAACAAGGGAAGATCACCAAGACAGGGAATCGTCATGTGCGTCGCCTATTAGTGGAAGCTGCATGGAGTTATCGATATCAACCAGCTGTAAAGGGAAAATTAAAGAAAAGACAAATGGGACAACCACCCGGTGTTTTAGACATGCCATGGAAGGCACAAAATCGGCTTCACAAAAAGTATTTTCGTCTACTAGCACGAGGAAAATCAAGTGGAAAAGCGATGACAGCCATTGCACGAGAATTAGCAGGATTTATTTGGGCGATCACTCAAGAAATCGATCGATTGCAAGCCAAATTAACGAGTTAATCGAAGGGTTATTGAAAACTGGTCTACATTTAGCTTTATGAATCAAGGATAAAAGAAAAACTGAGAATAGGGCTCGGAGGCAAAGGAAACATCCGGTAAGGAGAACCCACGATAAAGGCTTGTGCCATGTCTCTATTAGACTAACGCACGATATGAGTTAGTGGAAGCTCCTTAGTACGGAAAGATAAAATGTGAGAACCCACGGATATCAGAATGCTTACCGTTGTAGAGAGATTTTTGCCTTCGTGCCGTGCGCTTAGCCCAATCTGAATGAAAAAGAAAGGAGGAAATTCATCCCTTTTCAGCTTTTGATATCGTCTCAATTCAAAGATCGACCGTCAAGGAAAGCACTTGACAGTCAATCTTTGAATTGAGGTAGGGTAGTCAAGCTGAAAAAGGAACATCTCTAGCTTATCCAAGCTAACTCCCTAAAAGAAGCCAAAAAAGCGCTTCTTTACTTAAAGTCGGCCAAAAACATAAAGATTAAAGAAATTTTGTGGGGGACTTGAAAGTTTCGTTCATATCAGCCTTTAATTTGATAAATGAGCTTTTATTTAGATAAATGAGTCTTTATTTTGAAATATGAGCCTTCATTCGAATATATGAGCTTTTATTCCAAAAAATGAGCCTTCATTTTCGTTTATGAGCCGTCGATCACATTTATGAGCTTTCCATCACCATCATTCCGCTAAAAAATATCCGAGACTTGTCCCGGTTTCTATATAACGAATCCCCCGGCAGAAACAAGATGTGTTCTTTGTGAATTCGATAAAAGGTTTATATTATTCTCACAATATAATGTACAATATAAATAGGATCAGCCAAGAGGGGGAACAGATGTGGGAAATTTCATAGGACAAGATCGTTACAAAGGTATTTTAATGGTAACTTTTGGAGCTACATTATGGGGATTATCAGGTACCGCGGCCCAGCAGCTTTTTCAAAATTATGGTGTTCCGATTGGGTGGCTAGTGACAATACGGCTGTTATTCTCGGGTGTAGCATTAATTGCAATAGGTCTGTTAAGTAAAGATAAAGAAAAGGTATGGGCGATTTGGAAAGATCGAAAGACACGACTCCAGTTATTACTATTTGGAATTCTTGGATTGTTAGGAGTCCAGTATACATATTTCGCTTCGATCGAAACAGGAAACTCTGCGGTTGCTACATTACTTCAATACTTAGCTCCGATATTTATAACTGTCTATTTTATTTTGAGACATCGTGTATTTCCTGGTCGTATTGACCTAACAGCAATTCTATTAGCACTTTTAGGAACTTTCCTTTTGTTAACGAACGGTTCAATTAAGAATTTCGCCGTTTCCAATATCTCTGTCGCATGGGGAATATTGTCCGGTATAGCCCTTGCTTTTTATACAATATATCCCGTTCGATTACTAAAAAAATGGGGTTCAATAGTCGTTGTTGGATGGGGAATGATTATAGGAGGAATTGGATTGAGTTTTATTCATCCCCCTTGGAAAATAGAAATTCAAGATTGGTCTATACATACACTTTCACTCATTAGCTTTGTCATTATTTTTGGAACGTTGATTGCATTTTTTCTTTATTTGGAAAGCCTTCGTTTTATTACCCCGAAAGAAACAAGTCTACTAAGCTGCACAGAACCGCTCGTCGCTGTTATTTCAGCAATTATATGGCTTCATGTTTCTTTTGGAGTGTTTCAAGCATTTGGCGCCCTGTGCGTGATGGCAATGGTAATTATCTTATCCTTTAAATCAAATGAACCTCAAAAAAAATTAACCGTCATTGAAGATGGAAGGCAATTCCAACGCAAACAAGCCTAAAAAAATGTTTCCACTTTTTCGGATTCGTGTTAAAATTTTAATAAATTAAATAATTCGCAACACTAGGGGAGCCTTTTAAAGGCTGAGATTGAACTTCGGTTCTAAACCCTTTGAACCTGATCTGGATTATACCAGCGTAGGGAAGTGGAGACTATTTTTTAGACTAGGGTATTTTTATGTACTTTAACCACTCTTTATGCTGGAGAGTGGTTTTTGTTTTGCCAAGTTTACGTCCAAGGGCAGGTGTGGACGATGGAAAAAGAAATTCATGTCATTTCGAACGGTATACAGAAAACCGATCAGTTTGTGAAGATAGCTTCTGAGATTCATCCGTATGTTACCGCCATTCACATTCGCGAAAAAACTGCAACAGCCAAAGAGGTCTATACCATCATTAAGGCAATGATCGATCAAGGAATCCCGTCCGGAAAAGTAGTTGTAAATGACCGTGCAGACGTTGCAAGAGCAGTTCATGCACAGGGTGTTCAACTAACATACCAAAGCCTTGATGTACAACTTGTTAAAACGAGTTTTCCGGAATTGCGCATCGGGAAATCGGTTCACTCGATACAAGAAGCTGTTGAAGCTGAAGAGCAGGGAGCAGATTACCTTTTGTACGGACATATTTTCTCCACTTCTTCAAAGCCTGGATTGGCCCCAAGAGGTCTAGGTTCATTGCGGCAAATAGTAAAGGAGGTGGCAATTCCGGTAATCGCGATAGGAGGTATAGTACCTAATAATGCGAAAGAAGTTTTGTCGACAGGTGCGGCCGGCATTGCCGTCATGTCATTAATATGGGAAGCTCATTCACCGTTAGAAGCAATAAAAGAATTATATACGTTTGTAAATGGAAAGAGGGTTTCAAATGACAACCAGTTATGACGTTATTATTGTCGGAGGCGGAGTGATTGGCAGTTCAATAGCCTTTCATTTGGCAAAAAAGAAACGAAAGGTCCTGTTAGTCGAAAAAGACCGGATTGGATGCGAGGCATCAAGCGCGGCAGCGGGAATGCTTGGTGCACAGGCGGAAATAACAGAAGCCGGTCCTTTTTATGACATGGCGCAAAAGAGCAGAAGTCTGTTTCCTGCCATAGCAGAGGAATTAAAAGAATGTTCCGGTATTGATGTTCATCTAGTAAATAAAGGGTTATTAAAGGTAGCTAGATCAGAAGACGAAGGAAACGAGTTAAAGAGACTCAAATCATTCTACCAGAAGCAAGGACAAAGAGCCGAATGGTTGTCTGATGCAGAGCTGCTTGAAAGAGAACCGAACCTTTCCCGTGATCTTATAGGCGCTATGTATCTGCCGGATGATGGACATGTGCTTGCTCCGGAATTAACTTCTGCTTTTGCGAGGGCAGCCTCCATTTTAGGTGTGAGTTTACGAGAGTACACAACAACAACAGGAATCATTATTCAAAAAGACCGGATTATTGGCGTTGAAACGAATGGCGGTAATTTTTACAGTGATACGGTAGTAGTGGCATCAGGTGTCTGGTCAGGAACCTTGCTGCAGCAAACCGGTCTTCATCTTCCGTTATATCCTGTGAAAGGGGAATGTTTTTCTTTACTGTATCCGGCAGCACCGATTACTGCTACCGTTATTTCGGAAGGATGCTACATTGTGCCAAAACAACGGGGCCGTCTTATCGTTGGCGCTACTATGGCAGAAGGACAATACGATAAAAAGGTGACTCTAAAAGGAATTCGAGACCTTTTAACAAAGGCAGAAACGATATTACCGAACATTGTAGAGGGCGAATGGGAAAAAGCTTGGACAGGCCTTCGTCCCCAAACTCCTGATGGATTGCCTTATATGGGCAAGCATCCTGAAATTGAAGGGCTATTTATTGCTGCGGGCCATTTTCGCAACGGAATATTGCTTAGCCCGATCACAGGACAGTGGATGACAGAGCTGATCGAAGGCGATCGGCAGGAAGAGACGTTGCAGCCGTTTCGGGTAGACCGGTTTTCAAAAACGCTGATAGCGAGGTGACAAAATGAAGCTCATTATAAACGGAGATGTAGTCGAACTGTCTAATGAAGTACGTACGATTCAGGATTTGTTGGCTCACTTCAACTTGCAAGACAAAGGAGCCATTGTTGAACTGAATCGGGAAATTCTTGAGAAAAGTGCACATGCAGAAGCATATTTGTCAGATGGCGATAAAATAGAAATTGTTCATTTTGTGGGAGGCGGTTAACATGTTAAAAATTGGTCCTTATCAGTTTGAATCGAGGTTGCTGCTTGGAACAGGGAAGTTTCCTGATTTTGATGTACAGAAAGAGGCGGTAAAAGTATCAGGTGCTGAAATTCTAACATTTGCGGTTCGCCGTATGAATATTTATGAGCCGAACCAGCCGAACTTTTTGGAAAAGCTGGAAGTTGCAAATTTTACTTTGCTGCCGAATACGGCAGGAGCAAAAACGGCGGAAGAAGCGGTAAGAATTGCAAAACTGGCAAAGGCGTCCGGTTTGTGTGATATGATAAAAGTAGAAGTTATTGGTGATGATAAAACACTTCTTCCGGATCCGATTGAAACGTTAAAGGCATCTGAAATGCTTCTGGAGGAAGGATTTATCGTTCTCCCTTACACTTCTGATGATGTAATATTAGCAAGAAAATTGCAGGAGCTTGGCGTGCATGCCATTATGCCCGGAGCTTCACCGATTGGTTCCGGTCAAGGAATTGTGAATCCGTTAAATTTAAGCCTGATTATCGAGCAAGCAGCTGTACCTGTCATTGTTGATGCAGGAATCGGTTCGCCGTCAGATGCGGCTCTCGCAATGGAGATGGGTGCAGATGGTGTTCTATTGAATACTGCTGTATCGGGTGCCAAAGATCCGGTGAAAATGGCTCTTGCAATGAAGCTGGCCATTGAAGCAGGACGAATGGGATATGAAGCAGGCAGAATTCCGAAAAAAAGGTATGCAACCGCCTCGAGCCCGCTGGAGGGAATGATCGTTTAATGAGCGAGCGGTATTCCAGGCAAGAATTATTTGCCGGAATTCAAAAAGAAGGACAGAAAAAGCTTTCGTCTAAACATGTATTGATCATCGGCGCCGGCGCTCTCGGTACCGGCAACGCTGAAATACTGGCACGTGCAGGTGTCGGGAGAATAACGATCGTTGACCGCGACTATGTTGAGTGGAGCAATCTTCAACGACAACAGCTTTTCAGCGAAAAAGACGCGGAAAATCGAATGCCGAAAGCAATTGCGGCAAGGGAGCGGCTTCTGCAGATCAACTCGGACGTTCAGATCGAATCGTATATTATGGACGTAGGCATTCAAGAAATAGAAGAATTAACTGAAGATGTTGATCTTATTCTTGATGCTACTGATAACTTTGATATACGCCTGTTAATTAATGACATTTCACAAAAACGAAAGATTCCTTGGATATATGGAGCATGCGTCGGCAGTTATGGTTTAAGCTATACAATCATACCCGGAAAAACGCCATGTTTAGGCTGTCTTCTTGAAAGTGTTCCTATGGGTGGAGCAACTTGCGACACAGCGGGAATTATCGCACCTGCTGTGCAAATGGTTGTAGTCCATCAAACGTCAGAAGCGTTAAAAATTTTAGTAGAGGACATAAAAGCATTACGGAATACGCTCGTTTCGTTTGATCTTTGGAACAATCATTATGTGGCGATGAATGTTGATAAAATGAAAAAAGCAGATTGTCCTTCGTGCGGAGAAGCTCCCATCTATCCGTATTTGCAACCTGAAAACCAAATGAAAACAGCGGTTCTTTGCGGAAGGAATACGGTGCAAATCAGGCCCGCAGAACGAATTGAAAGAGATTTGAATCAGTTGGCAGAAACTCTTTCCCGTTCAGGCGGAAAGGTTGAGAAGAATCCATACCTTGTTTCGTTTATACAAGGCGATCACCGTCTAGTCGTTTTTAAAGACGGGAGAGTGCTTGTCCACGGTACAAAAGATATTGCAGAGGCGAAAAGCTTGTATCATCGCTTTATTGGATAGACAAATTTAAAACAAAATAAACAGTTAAGCCCCGGATCGAAGGAATATCAGATATAATTCTGGTTTATCCTCCGGTCTTTTTTTTAAGCTGATGTAATCATTAATTTTAAAAATTTTCAAAAAGAACCTTAGTTAAAATAAAAAACTGAAACCATTGAAACTAGCCCACAAAAGTAATAAGATTTTTCATCAATAGAAGGAGAATGAAATAGTGAGTACAAAATATGTTATCGGTGTTGACATTGGAACAACAAGCACAAAATCAGTTCTGTTTCAAGTTGATGGCACAGTTATATCAAGTTCTTCAGTTGAATATCCACTGTTATCGCCTGCTCCTGATGCTGCAGAGCAAGATCCGGAAGAAATTTTCCAAGCTGTGATCAAATCCATTAAGCAAACGATACAATCAAGTCATGTGGCCCCAACTGATATTCTATGTGTATCTTTTAGTTCCGCTATGCATAGTGTCATTGCAGTGGACAAAAAGGGAAGGCCATTAACGAAATGCATCACATGGGCGGATAATAGAAGTTCCATGTGGGCTGAAAAAATAAAAAATGAGATGAACGGACACCAAATCTATCTCCGTACGGGAACGCCGATTCATCCGATGTCCCCATTTTCAAAGCTAACTTGGCTTCGACATGAGCATCAAGAACTTTTTTCAAGAAGTTATAAATTTATTTCTATGAAAGAATATGTCTTTTATAAACTTTTTAAGAAATATATTATTGATTATTCCATTGCTTCCGCTACCGGGATGTTTAACCTGACTTCTTTAAAATGGGATGAGGAAGCACTGGCTGTTGCCGGTGTTACAGAGAAACAGCTTTCTGAGCCCGTTCCAACTACATATCGTTTGACAGGAATGGACGAAACATTTGCAAGAGAAATGAATTTGCCAACAGATATTCCTTTTGTTGCAGGAGCCGGTGACGGAGTATTGTCAAATTTAGGTGTCAATGCGATAGAGCCTGGAGCAGTGGCTGTCACCCTTGGAACAAGCGGGGCCATTCGGACGGTAACGGATCGGCCAGTAACAGACCCACAAGGAAGGATCTTTTGTTATGCTTTAACGGAAGATCATTGGGTGATTGGCGGACCGGTTAATAATGGAGGTATGATTTTTAGATGGGTTCGCGACCAGCTCTGTTCTTCTGAAATGGAGACTGCATTACGTTTGGGAAAAGATCCGTATGAAGTTCTTACTGAAATGGCAGCAAGAGTTAAACACGGTTCGGACGGTTTATTATTCCATCCATATTTAGCGGGGGAAAGAGCTCCTTTATGGGATGCAAACGCACGAGGGTCTTTTTTTGGATTAGGCTTGTATCATAAAAAAGAGCACCTGATTCGGGCTGTTATGGAAGGTGTAATCTTCAATTTATATACGGTTCTTATTGCCATAAAAGAACGAATCGGAGAGCCTGAGAAGATTCAAGCAACCGGCGGCTTTGCAAGGTCAGAACTATGGAGACAAATGATGGCAGACATCTTTAACCGGGAAGTCTATGTACCCGAAAGTTTCGAAAGCTCATGTCTGGGAGCGGCTATCATTGGCTTATACAGTCTCGGTGAAGTAAATACATTAAATGTCGTTTCTGATATGGTAGGAGCTATTTACCACCATCGACCGAATAAAGAAAATGCCGCAATCTATCAAGAGCTAATTCCTATCTATATACGACTTTCTCAACTTTTAAGAGAAGAATATGAAAGCATTGCTGCTTTCCAAAGGAAATGGATTTAAATCATGGAATTGAAAAGTTAAATTGAATTTTTGCTTGCACTTTTCTTTTGAAAATTTTTAATACCCGTCTTTCGCTTGTTTTTGGCAATAACAAAGCGCCTGTACTATCATTGTCGAAAAATAGGCCGTCTGCTTTTGACAATTTCCGCTCCTATTTCCCGGGAAAATGTAAGAGACCCAAGCAATTTTCCAATCTTTAATCAAACGTTTGATTAATAACTTGTATGTCACATTTTGTAAAAAATAAGAGCGATAAAAAGGATATTGGGATTTATGGAGCGGCCGTCCGGGAAAAACTCAGCTTGGAAGAGTACTAGTATGTGGTGTTTGTGGCAGAGGTTCGAATCTTGGCATTTTCAAAGAGACTGTCTCATAAGGGTCAGACCCTTAAGAGACAGTCTTTTTTTGTTTAATTAATGAAATATGATGTACAAAAATATAAATTCTTTGAAATGAAGCTAATTGCGGTTACGATTTTGATTCATCCGTTCATCACAATTGTCCCGATTGCCTCCTATGTAGGTGCGGAGTTGCTGGTTGCAACATTAATTGCTTTACTTGTTTGTTTAATCCCGACAACGATTGGAGGGCTGCTTTCGGCTATCGGCATCGCGGGAATGGATCGTGTCACGAAATTTAATGTCATCGCAAAGTCAGGGAAGGCAGTAGAAGCAGCTGGAGATATTAATACCATCATTCTTGATAAGACAGGAACGATTACACATGGGAACCGAATGGCGTCATCTTTTATCCCGGTAAAAAATTCTTCCCAGGAAGAGTTGAACCGGGTTGTTCTTCATAGTTCTCTCCATGATGAAACGCCTGAAGGAAGTTCCGTTATTGAATTAGCGAAGAATTTAGGTGTTCCCGAAAGTGAATTTAAAACGACCGGGTCAGAGGGAGTGGAATTTAGGGCGGAAACCAGAATGAGTGGAACAGATTTTGCTGATGGCCGTAAAGTTCGAAAAGGTGCTGTAGACGCGATTAAAGAATATCCCTGGAACATGGCGGTACTGTTCCGGTCGATCTGGAGGAAAAAGCGGAACAAATTGCAATGGAAGGCGGTACTCCGCTTGCCGTAGCAGACGGAAATTGCTTGTTAGGGTTAATTTATTTAAAAGATACTGTAAAACCGGGAATGAGAAAACGGTTTGACGAATTAAGAAAAATGGGGATCAAAACAATCATGTGTACGGGGGATAACCCTCTGACGGCAGCCACCATTGCCAAAGAGGCGGGTGTGGATGACTTTATCGCAGAAGCAAAGCCGGAAGATAAAATAGTAATCATTCGCAAAGAACAAGCCGAAGGGAAGCTTGTCGCAATGACAGGCGACGGAACGAACGATGCCCCTGCGCTAGCACAGGCGGATGTCGGTCTTGCCATGAATAGCGGTACGATTGCTGCCAAGGAAGTAGCAAACATGGTAGATCTCGATTCTGATCCGACCAAGATTATTGAAGTTGTAGCGATTGGAAAACAGCTTTTAATGACAAGAGGAGCCTTAACTACGTTCAGTATTGCAAATGATGTAGCGAAATATTTTGCCATAATTCCGGCAATGTTTATGATGGCGATTCCGCAAATGAAGGCGCTTAACATTATGAATTTGGCAACACCTGAAAGTGCGATCCTTTCAGCGCTTATCTTTAACGCCGTGATTATTCCTTTGTTAATTCCGCTGGCCATGAAGGGTGTTAAGTATGTTCCGATGAGTGCAACGAAATTATTAAACCGCAATTTGTTTATTTATGGTATGGGCGGGGTGCTGGCGCCGTTTGTTGGCATCAAACTGATTGATATGCTATTAAGTTTGTTTATTTAAAAAATTAAAGTTAAAGTGGTGACGAAAAAATGCTAAAAGCTTTAAGAATCAGCCTTGTATTGTTAGTCGTTTGCGGTTTAGCCTATCCACTCATTGTTACAGGCATTGCGAATCTGATAATGCCCGCAAAGGCAGAAGGAAGCTTAATTGAACGAGATGGGAAAGTGGTTGGTTCAGAACTGATCGGCCAGATGTTTAAAGATCCAAAATATTTCAGCGGCCGCGTTTCTTCTATATGAATATGATGCTGCCGGATCGGGTTCAAACAACTATGCCCCTTCCAATAAAGAATGGATTGAACGGACAAAGAAAGATATAGAGGCGTTCCTCGCTGCCAACCCTGAAGTGAAAAAAGAAGATATTCCGGCAGATTTATTAACAAACTCTGCTTCGGGCCTTGATCCGCATATTTCTCCGTTAGCAGCGGAAATTCAAGTTCCGCGAATTGCCAAGATAAGAGGAGTAGATGAAGAGGAACTTTATAAATTAGTTAAGGAACATACGGAAGGGCGCCAATTAGGTATTTTCGGTGAACCTAGAGTCAACGTTTTAAAATTAAACATGGCTCTTGACGAATTGAAATAGGTTTGAAAAGGAGAGTGAGTTACTCTCCTTTTTCTGATGGGTACGGTGAGTAATGAATCATATATGTAGCATAAAAGCTCTTTCTGCTCATTCAGAAGGACGAAACACAATATTTTATTCAAAATTCTTCTTTGCAAGATCTTTTCTGTTAGAAGCAAGCGGGGGCTGTTCCAGCCATTTGTTTTTAATCATGATATTCGCTCCATCCTCAGAATAAAACTGAATTTCCACTAACATTTTGTTATACATGACCCCTAAATCTAATCTGGGACTTTGGGAAATTGCAGTGCCATAAAATCCTAACCCGATAGAGATTAAAGTAGAAACAAAATACATCATTAATTTTTCAGAAAAAACATAGGCAGTGGTATTTGTTACCTCTGCTTCCAATGGTACAGAAACAGGAAGGTGTTCTTGTTTTAATTTTTGATCAAATAATTCAATATGCTTTTGTGCAATTTCGATACCCTTGAGAAAATATTGTGTAACTTCCTTTGATTTAGCTACTTGGCTAAAACCAATTAAAGTTGCAATTCCTAACGCATTCCTTTGAGAATTGGCATAGAGGTTACTTACTTCCAAAGCTGAAAGAGGTCTTTTTTCTCCAAAGAAGTCGATGATAAAGCTTTGCTTCACCACAAAATCAACATGCTCAAGATTTGGGAAATATGGAGACCTGACATACAGACCTTTTTCCAACAACATATTTTTTGACATCTCATACAATTTCATGATCTCTGACATACATTGTTTATAATGATCTGTAATGTCTTGCCTTACTGATAAAGATAGGCTATTCGCATAGGCTGTCAAACCAATTTTAGACATTTGATGAATAAGGTGTAATACATATGTATCAGAAAATAGTCGTGGAGCTGTTACATCAACATTATCCTCTTGTCGAAAACCTTGTGGGACTATATTTTTTTCCTCAGTAAGCATTTCGCTTATTTTTTGTAAATGTGTATTTGAGAGCTGTAATGCATATTCAATGATCGGCTTAATTTCTCCATCCTCAACTTTTTCCAAGAAATAACTTAACATACACATGATTGCACTATCATTTAAGTATTGAGACCAAAGCTGAGCTATTTCTGCTGATGTGAGTCTAATCTGCTTTTCCTGTTGCATGTAAAAACCCTCCATAACAAGATAGTCTTCATTAATCATTCCCAATATTTACTTGTTATATGAATAAAAAAATATAGTGTCCAATATGCTAACTTATCGTATATACATTCTTGATACATAAATTTTTTTGGATAGGAAAGAAGCTTGGTATCCCATTAAATTTTATGGAATAATAAAGATTTTGTTTTTTTGGGGGCATAATAAGTGAAAAGCGAATTACTAATAGGAGACTTATCCATGGATAAAACTATTTTGTGGGTATTGTTTATAATTGGAATTATTTTATTGATATTCAGTTTAAGGAAACCGTTAATTAAAGATACGATTTTAGTTTTCTTAATGAAAGCCTATTTTTCATCAATTTTTGGCATAGTTGTTGTAGAGGAAAAAATGATTGAATATCCTGTAAGGTTTTTAAGTAAATATTTCGATCAAAGTCTTCTTTTTGAATACTTTTTATATCCAATTGTTTGTGTATACTTTTATCAAACAACTTATCAATCAAGAATTTCAGGCATTATTATACAATGTGCATTGTATTCCGGTGCTATAGCGGTCATTGAGGTTCTTTGCGAAAAATATACAGATTTAATTAGATACCATAAATGGACTGGGATGTACTCGTTTATTACCGTTTTTCTTCTATCATTGTTTGTCCGTATCATTATGCAATTGATTAACAAAATAGAAAAATCAAAGGTATAGTGGCTATAAAACATTCTTAGGCTAATCTTCGGTTCTTGGCGGCTGTAATGACATTTTTGACGGCACCTGATTTCTCATCTATTTCTTCAATGGTTCAAACTTAATTATGAAATTCGGATTTGTATAATACTGTTTATAACCTTATTTGAAGTGAATTTTCATGGTGAAGGAATACTTTGAAATAATAATCGAGCAGGAAATGACTCCTGCTCGTAAAATCTGTTCAAATAGTCATTATGCCGGATGCCCAAATCATAAGGAGTTTACAGAAGACCGGTTCTTTCTAAATATTCTCTGGCAACTTCTTCAGCACTTACACCTTCAACATTTACTTTATAATTCATCTCACGCATTTCGTCGTCAGTGATTCTAGCTTGCTCATAAACTTCCATTCTGTCTGTGCTTACAGCTGTTTCCTTTAAAAATTCTGATATGGCTGTTCCGGTAAACTCAGGATAAATATCGATTCTGCCTGATTTCAATGCATTGAATACAAAAGATGTCTTTCCAAAACCCGGTTTCAGTTCAACATTCAAATCAGTATGTTCTTCAATGAGCAGCTTATACATATTAATTAAAATTTCAGGCTCTGAACCAAGCTTCCCTGCGATCACGATATCTTTCTTTTCTTCTCCCGATAATAACGGAAGAATCATGAAGAAGATGCCTGCGGTTGTCAATACTCCCATCGTTGTGATAGTCTTTTTGAAAGAAATTCGTTCGAACTTTCACAGCAAAACATCAAAGAGAATGGCTAACAGAGCAGCGGGAATAGCCCCAAGCACGATAAGGGATGTGTTATTTCGATCAATGCCCAGCAAAATGATGTCTCCCAAACCGCCTGCCCCGATAAGGGCAGCAATGGTAGCTGTACCAATGATTAATACCATGGCAGTCCGGATTCCGGCCATTAGAACAGGCATAGCCAGCGGAAGTTCGACCTTTAGCAACCTTTTTCTGCCGTTCATTCGCATTGCCTTAGCAGCTTCTATTAATGAGGGATCTACTTCTTTGATGCCTGTATACGTATTTCTTAAAATAGGAAGCAATGCATAAACAACAAGGGCAATTATGGCAGGCACTTTTCCGATTCCAAATAAAGGAATTAAAAGTCCCAGCAGGGCAAGGGAAGGGATTGTTTGCAGCACGGCTGTAATACCAATCATCCCTTCGGCTAGTTTTTTATTTCTTGTTAGGAAAATGCCGAGCGGAATGGCTATAATGACTGCGAAAAAGAGAGCAATAAAAGGAAATTTGAATATGTTCAAATAAAGCGCTTATAAGCTGCGACTGTCTTTTTTTTAGAATTTCAGCAAAATTATTCATTTCCTCCCTCTCTTTCTCCGATTCTTTCGGCAAAATGCTGAATTATCATTTTTCTGTTTATTGTTCCGATGATCTCGCCATTTTTTCTACTGGCACTTCATCATGTTGAACCAGCAATTCAAGTAATTCTTTTAAAGGTAGGGAGGAAGGAATCGTTATGCTGTAATTGCCGGAAAGCTCTTCTGAATAGATTTCGCGCACAATTTTTTCAACCGTAATATTTTCATTGTATCGATTTTCATGGATTCCAATAAATTCTTTTACAAAATCATTAGCTGGGTGATGAAGAATATCGTCCGGCGTTCCCACTTGTACAATTTCTCCGTCTTTCATAACACAAATCCGGTCTCCAAGCTTTAGGGCTTCCTGTATATCATGAGTGACAAACACAATTGTTTTCATAATGTTTTGTTTACGGGAATTTTTATTCAATTTAAATCAGGATGAATCCTCATTGTGGGAGAAGAAGGGGATGGAGAAGAATCAATAAAACTGGCTATGAGAGAGATTCATGTGGTATTTGTAAACACTGCTTAAAAAAACAGTTTAACAAAGGGGGCCAGCCCCTTATTGGCCAGCCCCTTCGTCTATTTTGCTATTAACAGCTTGAAGTGCTTTTTTTACATCAATTAATCCGCTGCCGAAATCAATATCCTTTCCCGGGGATCCCAAATCATAGGCAGTATTTTTGATGATGTCCATAACTTCCTTGTTTGTTAACTCAGGGTTTGCAGACAGGATCAGCCCTGCAAGCCCTGCGACATGGGGAGATGCCATCGAAGTACCGGACAAGGCCGCATACTGCTGGTTGAAGTATGTGCTAGGGATTTGCACTCCCGGAGCAGATACATCAATATAATCCCCATAATTCGAGAAAGGTGCACGTTGGCCGGTGTAGCTGACTGCTGATACGCCAAGGACTTCAGGATATGCAGCCGGAAAGCTGGGCTGGCTTGAGTTATCATTGCCCGCAGCTGAAATAATGACAGCATTTTTCTCATAAGCGTATTTGACCGCTTCTTTCATGAGTGAAGAGGGCTGATAATTTCCCAAGCTCAAGTTTATTACGTCGGCTCCATGGTCTGCTGCCCAGATGATCCCTTTTGCTATATCAAAGGTCGTACCGTATCCTTCAGCTCCCATTGCTTTTATAGGCATGATTTTGTTATACCAGGTGATGCCGGCGACTCCTTCCCGGTTATTTGTTTCTGAAGCGATAATACCTGCTACGTGGGTGCCATGGCCATTATCATCATCCGGATAATCATTGTTTTCCAGCACATTGTAACCTTTTGTCAGCCGCTTGCGCAAATCCGGATGATTCAAATCAACTCCCGTATCCACAACCGCAATGATGATCTTTTCGTCGCCTCTCGTAACATCCCAGCCGGCTTCAGTTTGAATAACAGGCAAATTCCATTGATATTGCTCACGATAGAGCAGATCATTTGGAAAATCAATTTTGTTTTGCAGGTAAAGATAATTCGGTTCAGCATATATGACATCCGGCTGGCTGTTAAAATACTGGATCAGCTCTGAAGTGCTAAGTTCATTTGATCGAAATACGATCGTCGAATCCAGATATTTAACGACATTTCCTTTAATGTCACTTGTCATTTTGGCAATTTCCAAATCACTGGGATGGTGCGTAAATTTAACAGTTACTTCTCTTTGATTATAATGGCTTTCATTTTTTTTATTATGTTTAATCAGAGAGATGGAAGGGTCATTTCTCAAGTGGCTTTTAATGGTTTCCCCCATTGCAATGCTGTTGATTTGAAGAACATTCTTGCCATGTTCAACATTTTGTATATTGGCAGAAGCATTAAATCGGTCAAGGTTTGATTGGCCATTGGTATCTTTCCGATTCTGGAGCAGAAAAATTGATCCAATCAATAAAAGAATAACAATTGAAACGGTAAGTAATGGTTTTGAAATTTTTGACATAATTCCACCCCTATTATTGTTATATGATTAGCTTGTTTTTGTATGGGGGAATTTACAAAGGGAATTGATGGGAAAATAAGTGTGGAGAAACAAAAAAGAGGCTGTCTCAAACCTAAGGGTCAAACCTTTATGAGACAGCCTCCATTTGTTTTATGCTGGAATTTTATTCTTATTTCTTAATGCTGAAGGTTGTTTTTTAAGCTGGTTATAAAACAAGATACCGCTTGCCAAGAGCAGCATTCCGAATGTAAAGGTTTTAATATCAGCTGTTCCGGCAACGATTACAAATGTTGAATAAATGGTCGAGAGAACAGCAATGACAGCGTCGACTATTCTGCTTCTTTTGTTCGTGTATGTTTTGCCTGTTACTACGAGCTTCAACTGGAAGATTGACGAAATAAAGTATGGCACAAGATATGAAAGTGTAGCGATGTAAATCACGAAATCAAACGCTGCTGAAATGGAATTCGAGATCGTTGAGAATATAAACAACTGGCCAATACTGTTTGTGACAATAAGTGAAAAGATCGGAAGCCCGTTTTTGTTTTCTTTTAAAAAGGCTGGGATAAATAATCCTTGTTTTGCTGCTTGGTATGGAATTTCGGCACTTAGCATTACCCAGCCGAGCGTAGATCCAAAAAGGCTGATTAAGCCGACTCCGGCTAAAAACTTGCCTCCAATTGGTCCGAGAACGGTTTGAATGGCGTCAATTAACGGTTTTTCAGACTTGATCAGCGCTTCCTGGCTTAACATTCCCATAACAAGTGTGCTTATGCCGATATAAAGGGCAAGGGCGATAAACAATCCAAGAATTGTCGCCCGTTTTACATCAATTTGCTTTTTAGCTCTTGATGCAAATACAACAGCTGATTCTACTCCTACAAATGCCCATAATGTTGAAAGGGCAGCATTGTTAATTTGTCCAAATAGCCCGATTGTTTCACCGTTTTCACCCATTCTCGGTGCAACAAACGGAACGATGTTTGCTTTTTGGAATGCGAAAAGACCAACCAATATGAATACAAAGAATCCGAGCACTTTGGCGGATGTCGCAGCGAAATTCAGCTTTCCGGCATTTTCTAACCCTCTTAAAATAATAAAGTGCGTTCCCCACAAAAGAAGCGTACAAATTAAAAACGTTAATGCGTTGCCTACTTTTAAAGTAAAGGAACCAATTGTGAACAGCTCTGCCTCATTTGTCAGGACAGGGAAAAAGGTTGACAAGTAACCGGCGAAAGTCGTAATAATCGCAATGTTGCCGGCTAAATTCCCAATCCAGTATCCCCATGAAGCCATAAAGCCGGAAAGAATAGATGTTTTAGAGCCTGGTTTAAACAATTCTTTTGCGTAAATTTGCGGTCCGCCTGTAAGGTTTGGCTTTCTTAAGGCCAAATTTCCAAATACTAAAGAAGTCATGAGAACTCCAAAACCTGTCAGTATCCAGGCGCCAATAACCCCTGCCGGACTAGCTGCTTCTGATAACGTCCGAGGCAGCATAAATATACCTGAACCTACCATATTGCCCACTACAAGAGCGGTAAGGATCCATAAACCTAATTGATTATTTTTCCCCATATTTCTTCTCCTCTCATGTTGTCAATGTCCTCTTTGCTCAAAATAGGGGAACTATCTGCATTCGCGAATTGTCAGATCGGCAAGAAAACAAAAAAACACACCGGATGTCGGTGTTCCGGTGTGCCGTATACAACCGCATCAGACAAATGGATAGTTCATCATAGCAGCCGCTATGACAGTTCTGCACCTGTTCGGATACAGCCCCAGCTTCCATAACCAGAGAAATTATGGCGCTTCGGCGGTGGTTCCTTTCAATTGCTTCATTGAGTTTCTCTGACTCTCCGGCAATTTACTAATAAACACCGCGACCTCTACCTCATCTTGAGCTGATGAGGAACGATCTATGAAGTTACCACGAAATAGAATAAAGGCTTAGCCCAAGAAAGTCAATGAAAAAAGTATCCATAAAAACCAGGCGCTGCTTAATACGTTTACTTAAGGTTTTTTATAGTAATATTAAAATAATCGCGGTAATATTGAAAAAATCGCAAAAATAATCAAATTAACGCAATTATATTTGAAAAATCGCAATTATCTATAAAAAATCGCAAATATATGCAAAGAATAGCTGTAATATCAAAAAAATAAATGAAGAAGAAAAATGATTTGACTGAAATTGTGGTATAAAAGAGATAAACAGAGAAGAGGGTGATTGGTATGTGCGGACGATTTTCTTTGGCGGAGGATATTCATCGGTTGCAGATGCAATTTCAGTTTGAATACGAAGGCGAATTTTACCCAAGATATAATATTGCGCCGAGCCAGAATATTTTAACCGTAATACAAGGAAATAAAGGAAGGGTAGGGAAGCAACTGCGATGGGGTCTGATTCCGTTCTGGGCGAAAGATGAAAAGATTGGCTATAAACTGATCAATGCAAGAGCAGAAACGGTGGATGAAAAAGCTAGCTTTAAACATTCTCTAAAAAAACGAAGATGTTTAATCTTAGCCGACGGCTTTTATGAATGGAAAAAAGACGGAAAAACGAAGCAGCCATACAGATTTGTCCTAAAAAATAGGGAACCGTTTGCATTTGCGGGATTATGGGACCGCTGGGAAAAAGGAAATGAAATCATCTATTCATGCACGATTATCACAACTCGGCCCAACGAGTTAACAGAAAAAGTTCACGACCGTATGCCAGTTATTTTAACGAGGGAAAATCAAGACGCCTGGCTGGATCGAACGATTGAAGATACGGAATACTTGAAATCCCTTCTTGTCCCATACGATGCCGGAGAGATGGAAACATATGAAGTTTCAACATTAATTAACTCTCCTAAAAATGAAACAAAGGAAGTCATTGTCCCTCTTAATTAAAAAAGGGGCCTGCTCATAAGCAAAGGATCTGCCCCCTCCAAAACAATATACAGAGATGTGAAAAAACTGCCTCCTGCAATATGAGCTTCGGTGGCACACGATTGCAAGAGGCAGCTTGCGTTTTCACATCAAATGATTGATAAACATAGAGGCAAGTCCAAAATACGTAATAAGCGAGAAGATATCGTTCAATGTCGTAATCAGCGGGCCTGAAGCGACAGCAGGGTCAACTTTGCATCGATACAAGATCAATGGGATAATCGTTCCGGCCAACGTTCCGATAATAAGAGTAAGAAACAGCGAGCAGCCGACAACAAGTCCCAAAATCGCATTGCCTTGCCAGACAAAAGCGATCAGCGAAATTAATAGGCCGCATATCATGCCAATGATAAATCCTACTCCGAGTTCACGCATAATTAAACGGAAGATGATTTTTTTATTAATGTCGTGCGAGATCAAACCTCTTACGACAACAGCAAGCGACTGTGTTCCGGTATTTCCGGTCATTCCGGCAATCATGGGCATAAAAAAAGCAAGGGCTACTACTTTTTGAAGCGTTTCTTCAAAGCCGCTAATGATTTTGCCTGAAACAAGCCCAATAAACAAAAGCAATATTAGCCATGGGAGGCGGCGAAAAGCTGCAGTAAATGATTTCGTCTCAAAATCAATTGATTTCCCTGTTGCGGACAGCTTTTCTATATCCTCATTCGCTTCTTTAATAAAAACGTCAATAATATCATCGACAGTAACAATTCCGATTAATATGTTTTCTTCGTTTACAACAGGCAGGGCCAAAAAATCATACCGCTCGATGAGCCTTGCAACTTCTTCCTGGTCAGTCGTAACATTAACTGAAATGACGCGCTCGTACATAATGTTGAGGATAATTTCATCAGGTTCAGCGAGAAGCAAGTCCCGGTAAGATACGACACCGACAAGTTTCCGTTCCTGGTCGACTACGTACAAGTAGTTAATGGTTTCCGCAAATTCGGCAAATTCTTTAAGTTTTTCTACGGCTTCTCTTACTGTATAATTATTCCTGATCCAAACAAACCGGTTTGTCATTAAGCGTCCAGCTGTTTCAGGAGGGTATTTCATAATGTCCTGGACAATCTTTGATTCTTCCTGTTTCATTCCGGCCAGCAAGCCTGAAATTTTTTCTGGCGACAGGTCATCTAAAAGAGAAGCAAGATCATCATTGTCCATTAAATCGAGAACCTTTCCGGTTTTCTCGATTCCAAGTTTATTTAAAACCTCGATTTGTTTTTCTCTGTTTAATTCTTCTATTAAATCAGCAAGCTGGTCGATGTTTAAATAAAGAAGAAAACGTGTTCTATGCTTCTCCGGCAGATTTTCATATAACTGAGCAATATCGTATGGCTGGAGTTCGTCCATTATAGCTTCGAATACTTTCTTCTTGTTTTCTTTCAATGATTTGATGATTTGAAGAGTAATTTGATCCTCTGTCATGTTTTTAATCATGCTTTTCACGCTCCTTCCGCCGGTTTTTCTGCTTCCTAGTTATTATAAGGAATTTATCTTTTAATGGAAACGATAGTATAAGAATAATATAAAGTAAATAATGGATTGCTTTATCTACAGTTTATGAGCTCGAAAAGGAATGGCTCATATCCGTACACGCTTTTTGAAAATAATTGGCATTGAATACAATAAGTTTTTTGAAAACTGCATGAATGAGATAAGATATTTTTTTCAATTTTTGTTAAAATATTAGATACGATGATTGATCGTTTATATAAACAGTGTTTCCGGTGGATTCGTTTTTTTCTGGCAGCAGTCCGCTTTTTTTATATTTAAAAACAGAATTTTATCGGAAAATATATTTATTCATTACGCTCGGAGGTTTCGCCAGTGAAAAAGCACAATCAAGAGTTTCGCGATCTTATCTATGTTCATTTAAATGAAAGTGACCGTTATGTTATTACGTACGGAATCGAATTTTTTGAGTTTGCCCGGTCACTTTCAGATTTAATGAACAATTTATTATTGTTGAAACATCGTTTTGATGACGGTGATTTTAACATGCATACGCTTTTAGAATATGTTCCCAAGGAGAGGCTGAATAGATTGGTAAAAGACGATGTCTACGGATACGGAGATTTTTGCTGGATCGACTTTGCAGAAGTGGAAAGCCTTGACGAGCTGTCAGGAAGGGAGATTGCTGAACTCTTATACCTTGGCCATCTAAAGCAGCATCTAAAGCCGCCGTTTTATAACCATCTCGGCAATCAATTTGTGTACTTGGCTCATGATGACGGATGGTTTAATAAAACTTATTACCGCCATTTAAACCATTTTTACCGAATGCTTGGTGAAGTCATTGCCATGAAATTGAATCAATTGAAAATTGATAAGACCCTTTTGGGAATCAAGAAAAAACGCTCGTACCCTCCTGTTACGAAAGAACTTCTGATGTCGTTGTCAGGGTTTATGAAGGAAGGTGCTGTTTTGTCGTTGAAAAATCTTGCAAAAAACCGAAACCGCCTGGAAATTCCTATATGGGCAATTGGAGATTTTGACAATATGGATGATATGTATGAAGAATTTGAAAAAGTAAAATTGCAAAAAAGTGATGCAAAGCTTGTCTTTGATAAAAAAACAAGAGAATGGCAGCTTTTTGCGACATAAGACCTTTAGCCTTTATCAAAAAATTTTACTGTTTCTTATGACAAATAGTGTATAATACGATTTGACGGAAAATTTCATACATACAAGGAACAGGTGTCTTATTTTTAAGACTTAAAAGGGAAGTTGGTGAAAATCCAACGCGGTCCCGCCACTGTAAATGGGAGCGAGCTGCGATCAGCCACTGTACAGAGATTGTATGGGAAGGTGCAGCAAGTGATGACCATAAGCCAGGAGACCTGCCTGTTTCTTTAGCACCAAATACCTACGAGGATAGGGAGGTGTGGGAAGGCCTTATTATGTCTTTTTTGCATTTCTGAATAATTGGCCAATACTGCATCTCTATACCTGTTATTAGAGATGCTTTTTTATTTGTATTAAAAAGGGGGAGAAACACAATGAAAAAATTATATTCATTATTATTGGCGATGCTTTTTGCAGCAGGCATCCTTGCCGGTTGCGGCGGGGAAGAAAAACCTGATAATAATACATCTTCAAATGAACCGAAGCAAGAGCAAAAATCAGAAACTGAATTTCCGGTGACAATCAAAGACGCAACTGGCGAAGAGGTTGTCATTCAATCAAAACCGGAAAGAATTGTGTCGCTTATTCCGAGTAATACCGAAATTGCGTTTGCTTTAGGTTTGGGAGAAGAAGTGGTTGGAGTATCTGATCATGATAATTATCCCGAAGAGGCGACAAAAAAAGAAAAAATTGGCGGCATGGAAATAAACGTTGAGAAAATTATTTCATTAAATCCAAACCTTGTTCTTGCCAGCCCATCAATTGCTCAAAGTTCCAAGGAAGGCTTGCAGCAGTTGAAAGATGCCGGAATAACTGTTCTCGTTGTTAATGATGCGCAAAATTTTGAACAAGTATACGACTCCATTGAAATGATCGGCACTGCGACAGGTGAAATGGATGAAGCAGAAAAAATCATCCAAAATATGAAAGAACGGATTTCAAAAATAAAAGAAAAAGCTTCTAAAATTGAAGAGAGCAAACAAAAGACAGTATTTGTTGAAATATCGCCTGCTCCCGAAATTTATACACCGGGAAAAAACACGTTTATGGATGAAATGCTCACAATCATCAATGCAAAAAATGCTTTCGGGGAATTAGAAGGATGGGCAAAAATTGATCAGGAAGCCGTGATTGAAAAAAATCCGGATGTGATTGTGACAACATATGGTTTTTATGAAAAAGACCCTGTCGGAAACGTCACAAGCCGCAAGGGCTGGGAAAATATAAATGCCGTAAAAAATAAACAAGTATTTGATGTCCATTCAGATTTGGTTTCCCGTCCGGGTCCGCGTCTTGCCGAAGGAGTAGAGGAACTTGCGAAAGCTGTTTATCCGGAAATTTTTGCTAAGTAACAAAACGATTGCGTATGTTCTTGCAATCTTATTTTTCCTTTCGGCAATGCTGATCGGAATTGCACTCGGGACCGTTTCAGTTCCGGCCTTTACGATTATTCAAATTATTGGTGCTGAAATTTTCCGTTTACCGCCAATCGATCCAATTGATCCGATGTTTTCAAATATTGTGATGAATATCCGTCTGCCGCGGGTTCTCCTCGCTGGTCTTGTAGGGGCATCTCTTGCGATTGCAGGAGCTGCCTTTCAAGGCCTTTTGCGCAATCCGCTTGCTGATCCTTATACTCTTGGGGTATCTTCGGGTGCATCTGTTGGAGCGGTGATCGCGCTGTTTTTTCAAATCACGCTTCCAATTGCCGGCTTGTATACGCTGCCGGTGTTAAGTATAACAGCGTCTATTATCACCGTCTTTTTTGTGCTTTTTTTCGCACAAAAGATTGAACGAACCATGAAAGTTGAAACGATTATTTTAACAGGAATTATTTTCAGCTCATTTCTCGGTGCACTTATTTCCTTAATGATTGCGCTCACAGGGGAAGAGCTTCGGCAAATTATCGGCTGGCTCTTGGGAAGTGTTTCTATGCGAGGCTGGGAATATATTAAGATTATTTTTCCTTTTTTTATTCTTGGCTCTTGCTTGCTGATTATGAATACGAATGAATTAAATGCGCTGTCCTTCGGTGAAGAACGGGCGCAGCATTTAGGTGTTAATGTACTTCAGAGAAAACTGCTTATTTTAATTTCAGGATCCGTTCTTACCGGTGCGGCTGTAGCTGTTTCGGGGACGATTGGGTTTGTCGGACTTGTTGTTCCCCACTTTGTCAGACTGTTGTGGGGGGCTGATCATCGCCACTTATTGCCGCTATCGATGATGATAGGCGGGGGTTTATTAATTCTTGCCGACCTTGTTTCACGGACGATTATTGCGCCATCAGAACTTCCAATCGGCGTGATTACAGCTTTAATAGGAGCTCCGATGTTTGCTGTTATTTTAATAAGAAGAAGGGTAAGAAATGGATAATATGCTAGTTGTCAGCAATCTTTCTGGTGGTTATGATAGCCAAAATATTATAAATGACATTTCTTTTTCAGTTGGGAAAGGGGAATTATTTGGCATTCTCGGCCCAAATGGCAGCGGGAAAACGACTTTATTAAAAATGATCAGTGGTATTTTACCTTATAAAAAGGGAGATATAACGATTAAAGATCGTCCGTTATCAGCGTTTTCTTCTAAAGAGCTTGCGAAAGTAATAGCCGTTTTGCCTCAAGCGATCGGAGACACTTTTTCCTATACGGTAAAAGAAACGGTATCGCTTGGAAGATATGCACATCAAAAAGACTGGTTTCAAACTTGGACAAACGAAGATGAAGCCATTGTCAGGACCGTAATGGAGCAGACAGGAATAAGACGTTTTCATGATCAACCAATCAATCAGCTGTCCGGAGGGGAACGGCAAAGGGTATTTCTCGCTCAGGCGCTTGCCCAAGAGCCGGAAATTCTTCTTCTTGATGAACCGACTAACCACCTTGATTTGTCTTATCAAAAAGAATTGCTAGATCTATTAAAGAGTTGGACGAAGGAACGCAAACTAACCGTCATCTCGATATTCCATGACTTGAATCTTGCCAGCTTGTATTGCGACCGTTTAATGCTGATGGACAAGGGGAGAATCCGTATTAACGATACTCCCAATGAAGTATTAAAAGAAGAGCGTATTCGGGAAGTTTATCATACGGCGATCCAAAAGCAGCCCCATCCGAAAGTGGCTAAGCCGCAAATGGTCTTGCTTCCTGATCAGGAAGAAAATCAAAAATCATTTCAGATTGATGAACGATATTTGACTATCTCAAAGGAATTTATCGGGCTTGTCTCTCCGATCCCGCTCAGAACGATGTCCTCAGGGGTGACTGGTTCGGGAACAGGCTGGCACCGAATGTTCATAAACAGGCATGTCAGTCAAGATTATGATTGCAGCGACCACCGGAGAGAAATGAAAGATTTCTTAAAACAAAACGGTTTTGAACCGGTCGATACTGTTGGAATGATGACGGCTGTCAATCTGGAAGATGCCGCTTACCGGCTTTTCAAAGGCGACGGATTTTCTGTCTTTATTGTGGTTACTGCAGGTGTAGGTCATGCAGTGGATGCATCAAGAAGCAAAGCGCACCAAATGACAACGACTCCCGGAACGATCAATACATGGATCTTCGTAAACGGAAACATGACGGAAGAGGCTTTCATCCAAGGGATTATGACGGCAACGGAGGC
Source organism: Bacillus methanolicus (assembly GCF_028888695.1). Taxonomy (NCBI): domain Bacteria; kingdom Bacillati; phylum Bacillota; class Bacilli; order Caryophanales; family Bacillaceae; genus Bacillus; species Bacillus methanolicus. The sequence continues at coordinate 763,067 of NZ_PNFF01000002.1, forward strand.
AAAGGTTAAGGTTTTGCATGACATGGAAATCTATGATTCAAAAACCGGGACGCTGGCGACCGGAACCTCAACTGACAGCATCTTAATTGCTGCTACCCAGCAGGGCCGGTTATTGGATTTTGCAGGCACGATTACACCTCTTGGAAAGCTGATCGCCAAGGGAATATATGAGTGCATGACAGAAGCCATTCACAAATATCAAAAGAGGAAAAAGCAATGATCATTCACCATTTAGCGGCTGTTATCCTTGCTTTTTTCCTTGATTTGATTATTGGTGATCCGCCGGGGTGGCCTCACCCTGTAAGGTGGATGGGCGCTTTGATAGCTTTCTTAGATAAAAAATTAAATAAGGGCAATCACCGCCTGGCAAAAGGGGTTGTCATGCTTTTTGCAGTGCTTCTCATTGTGATGGGGGTGACAGGCATAAGCGTGTTTGCTGTCTATCAGCTTCATCCTTTGGCGGGCATTGTCTGGGAAGGTGTCCTCATATCGACTGCCATTGCACAAAAAAGCTTAAGGGAAGCAGCATTGGCCGTTTACGAACCGTTACAAAATGGCAATATAGCGGAAGCCAGGGTGAAATTGTCATATATTGTTGGCAGAGACACGGATCATTTGCCGGAAAGAGAGATTGTTAGAGGTACGGTTGAAACGGTCGCAGAAAATACAAGCGACGGAGTGACTGCACCGCTGTTTTGGGGAATGCTTGGCGGGGCAGTTTTCGCCCTTGCCTATCGTGCAGTCAATACATGCGATTCCATGGTAGGATACCTCAATCAGAAATACGAAAGATTTGGCTTTGCGTCGGCAAAACTCGATGACTTGCTAAACTGGCTTCCGAGCAGACTGACGGCTATAGCGATGCTCTTAAGCATGAAACCGAAGAAAGTAAGCCGGAAGAAGGCGGTTTCTATTGTTTTGCGTGATGCTAAAAAACATCCGAGTCCTAACAGCGGCTGGGGAGAGGCGGCATTTGCTGCTATTTTTGGCATTCAGCTCGGGGGAACGAATTATTATAACGGTGTTGTTTCTCACAGAGCAAAGATGGGCGACCCTAAGTTTGAGCTTCAAACAAACCATATCATCGATTCTATCAATCTTATGAAACGATCAGCTTTTTTATTTTTATTGTTTTTATGCCTTGGAGGGGTGGCGTTTGAAATGGCCGTTGCATGGTTCTAATCCGCAATATTTATATCAATCAATGGAAATTCCTCTTCCGGACCACTATATCGATTTTAGCGCCAATATCAATCCACTTGGCCCGCCTCTTACATTAAAAGAAAAATGGGGACAAGCCTTTGAGTTGATCAACGATTATCCTGATCCAAAAGCTTATCAATTTTCTATTAAAGCAGCTGAAAAGGAAGGCCTTCCGGTGAACTGGATTCTTCCGGGCAATGGGGGAGCGGAACTCATTGCGTTAATTGCCAGAATGCTTGCCGGCAAAAGAGTATTAATTGTTCAGCCTGCCTTTTCCGAATATGAAGAAGCATGCAAAGCAAACGGGTGCCAGATCGGCTATCACGTTCTTGAAGAGGGAAAGTGGGAACTTAAGAGCGAAAGTATCATACCTAAACTTGATGATTATGATGCTCTTTTTCTTTGCAATCCGAATAATCCGACAGGAACATCTTTTTCCCGGCACGCCATTTCCCTTGTGCTTGAAGAATCTGCTGCAAGGAATTGTTTTGTGATCATTGATGAAGCTTTTTATGATTTTCCTGAAGAAGTGCACTCTTTTGCTTCTTCTATTCAGACCTATCCGAACTTACTGGTTCTTCGGTCGATGACAAAAATGTACAGCATTCCGGGGATAAGGCTCGGGTACGCGATTGCACAACCGCATGTTCTTAAGGAAATGGCTGTTTTCCAGCCTCACTGGAGCGTCAATGCTTTAGCATTAATGGCCGGGGAAGAATGCTTAAAGGCGAACGAGCACGTTCAGAAAACGAGGCGATATATTGGCATGCAGCGTTCTCGATTAGTAAAGTTTTTTCAAGAAAATGGTTATGAAGCCTCCGATTCTAACGTGAATTTTTATTTGTTAAGAGATCCAAATCATAGAGAGCAGCTTCCTCTTATCCGATTTTTGCTCGAGAACGGGATTGTTCCGAGGCATACTTATCATTTTCCCGGTCTTGAAGGCAGATGGCTCCGGCTGGCAATCAAACGAGAGGATGAAAATGACCGGTTAATGGAGGTATTAACGAAATGGCGCTCGGTAAAATAATGTTTATTACCGGCGGAGTCCGGAGCGGGAAGAGTTCCTTTGCTGAGAAAACGGCTGTTACGATTGCGGAAAAAACCGGCGGGGATCTTCATTATCTTGCATGCGGCCGATCCTCAGACCCGGAAATGAGTGAACGGATAAAAAGGCATAAAATGGACCGGGAAAACAGCCCTATTCCGTGGAATACGTGGGAATTTGCAACAAATATTCAGCAGGCCAGTTCTCATTTTAGTAAACATTCTGTCGTTTTGCTTGATTGTTTAACGACATTATTAAATAATGAGCTTTTTTCAAATAGAGAAGCATGGGTCCGGCTTGATTTCCAGGAGGAAGTGAAAAGGTCGATTAAAGAAAGGGTTTTGGAGATTCAAAAAGCATGCGGCCATTTGCTTATAGTCAGTAATGAAGTGCTCAATGAACCGATTAATGAAAGTCTTGTCGTGTTTACATATGGAAAAATTCTCGGCGAGCTTCATCAATGGCTCGTCCAGAGATCAAGCGCTGCTTATTTAGTTGAAGCAGGTATTCCCCGGCTGATGAAAGGAGATCGGACACATGAAAGGCATTATGATTCAAGGGACAGCTTCTGATGTCGGAAAAAGTTTGATCACAACCGCAATTTGCAGGATTCTCGCAAAGGAAGGATACAAAGTTGCCCCTTTTAAATCACAAAATATGTCCAATAATTCTTATGTTACGATGGACGGTAAAGAGATTGGCCGTGCCCAAGGTATTCAAGCGGAAGCAGCCGGGACAGAGGCAACGGTCTGGATGAATCCGATATTATTAAAACCGAGGTCCGATCATCAATCTGAAGTAGTTTTATTAGGCCGGCCGTTTACAACCGTTTCCGGCAAGGAGTACCGAGATTCATTTTATCAAAAAGGATTGGAAACAATTGAAACTGCGCTAAAAAAACTGCAAGAGGAATATGAACTGATCGTAATTGAAGGAGCGGGAAGCCCGGCGGAAATCAATTTAAAAGACAGAGAACTTGTGAATATGAAAGTTGCGGAACTTGCCGATGTACCCGTTGTTTTAGTAGCTGATATTGACCGGGGCGGAGTGTTTGCCAGTATCGTCGGAACACTGGAGCTTCTGGAAGAAGAGGAACGGAGCAGGGTAAAGGGTGTGATTATTAATAAATTTCGCGGCGATCCCGAGTTGTTTCAAGATGGCATCACGTGGCTTGAGGAACGAACGGGTATTCCGGTTCTTGGGGTTGTTCCCTATTTAGACCGGCATATGATAGAAGGAGAAGATTCTCTCTCCCTTCATGACAGGTTTTCAAACCGCCTGCAAAAAAGCATTGATATTGCTGTTATCAAACTTCCGTATCTTTCAAACTACAGTGACATGGAACCGTTCTTGTATGAAGAGGATGTTTCGGTTCGATGGGTGAGCAGCACGGAACGATTCGGGAATCCTGATGCTGTGATCATTCCCGGCACGAAAAGTACGATTGAAGATTTGCGATACCTTAAAGATAATGGACTGGCTGAAGCACTTAAGAAATACGCAGCCAACAAAGGGACAATCGTTGGCATTTGCGGCGGATATCAAATGCTGACCCGTATGCTTGTGGATGAGGCAGGATCTGATACAGGGAAAGCCGGAATAAGCGAAGAAGGTCTCGGAATGATTCCGGGAAATACGTTTTTTTACAGTGAAAAGCTGACTGTTCGAACGAAGGGAACGGTTCACCCTAATGTCGGCGTGGGAGAAATTCCGGTACATGGCTACGAAATTCACCTTGGGAAAACTGATTTTGAACCTTCCGTAAAGAGAAGCCCGTTTTTATTGCTTGAGAACGGCGAGGAAGAGGGGTATTGCAGTGACAATGGCTCGATCATTGGCACGTATTTGCACCACCTTTTTCATAATGATCAGTGGCGGAGCGAGTGGTTGAATCGATTGAGGAAAAGAAAAGGGCTTTCTGTTCGTCATCCCGTTTTTATTGGAGAGCTGAAGGATGCAAAATATGATGAATTGGCTACCGGCATAAAGCCGTTTTTAAACTGGGAGCAAGTGAAAAACATTATTTTCACGGGAGCGGGAAGCGAATGATAAAAGGGTTCTTGATTAACCTCCAATTTTTTACGTCTATTCCTGTTCGGCTAAAACTCCCAATGGATCAATCTCATTTGAAAAAAGCGATTCAAACTTTTCCTTTATTAGGAATTTTTCAAGGCTTTGTTTTTTCTCTAGTATTGTATTTGTTGCAACATTATACGCCCTTTTCTGATCTTGCTGCTGCATTTTTTCTTTGGCTATTGACTATTATTCTCACAGGCGGGATTCATCTCGACGGTTGGATTGATGCTAGTGACGCTTATTTTTCTTTTCAGGATAGAGAGAAACGGCTTGAAATTATGAAGGATCCCCGGACAGGGGCATTCGGGGTTATTTCGGTTATCATTCTGTTGAGCAGCAGATTCATATTTTTATACGAAATTACCGTTATGGCTAATTTGTTTTCATATTACTTAATGATGTTTATCCCTTTTTTGGGAAAAAGCGCGATGGGTTATTTTCTTACCGGCTTGCCGTCTGTGAGAAAAGAAGGGCTTGCCTTTTTCTTTCAGCAAGCAGCGGATGTTCGTTCATTATGGATATACCCATTGTATCTGCTGTTTTTTCTCGGGCTGGCTTTTCTTTTATCTATTAAGCTCTTTCTTTTTTTTGCTGTAATCCTTTTTTCTGCAGTTGCCGCAGTTATTTTTTTAAAGTATAAAATAATGAAATGGTTTGGCGGAGTAACAGGAGATGTGTTAGGGTCCGCCGTGGAAGGAGTGGAGCTTTTATTATGGGCAATTCTGTGGTTGTTGCACTATTTCGCCATGGCTTAACGGCATATAATCAGCGAAAAGCGATTATCGGCTGGTCCGATTTTCAGCTGAGCCATGACGGCCGGATGCAGTTAAAGGAAATAAAGGATAAACTTCCGGAGTATGAGAAAGTGTTTAGCAGTGATTTGCAAAGATGTATGGAAACTGCCAGACTGCTGTTTCCAGCAGCTGATCCAATTCTGATTCCTGATCTGCGTGAACTGAATTTTGGAATATGGGAAGGAAAAACTCATCAAGAGCTTGAAAAGGACGGTGTTTATCAAAGCTGGTTGGACGATTATTTATCCGTCCGGCCGCCTGAAGGTGAATTATTTCCCGAGTTTGCCGAAAGAGTTGACCGAGGCTGGAATAAGTTGAAGGAGGAAATGTTACAAAACGGTGTGAACAGGGCCATTGCCGTGACGCATGGAGGAGTTATTAAGTATTTGCTGTCTAAGTTCGCTCCTTATGAACAGACTTTTTGGGAATGGAAGGTGAAGCACGGGCATGGCTACGAATTAGAATGGGAAAACAATGCCTTTAGGAGGGGGGAACGGTGCACTTTATTACGGGAGGTTCCTTTAACGGAAAAGCAAAATGGGTAAGGAGCTTTTATCATATTGAAGAGAGAGAAGACGTACTATGGATTTCGGCTTATAAACATCAGCCACTTCCAATCACGCTCCATGATTTAGGAAAAGATTTCGTTGTCCTGGAGGGAGCGGAACAATGGATAAGAGAAATCTCGGCACGGTCTGATTCCAATGGTTTCCGGGAGCAATGGAAGAATGTATTAAGGAATTGGTATCTTTGGGAAAACGAAAGACCGGATCGGACACTCGTAATTATCGGAGCGGATATTACAAAAGGGATTGTACCGGTTGAAAAGGAGCAGCGAAACTGGCGGGATTGCACTGGCTGGGCTTTTCAAGAGATTACCGACCTTGCTGGCCGCATCGACCTTATTTGGTATGGAATTGGTCAAAGACTTAAATAGGGAGGAAATGATAATGAGAATTTATACGCGTACAGGTGATAAAGGACAAACGAGTTTAATCGGGGGCCGTGTAGATAAAGATGATATCAGGGTAGAAGCTTATGGAACGGTTGATGAAGTGAATTGCTTTGTCGGCCAGGCCATGGCGGAACTAGACCCCGGTCTTTTCAAAGACGTTTTGGAAGATCTTGAAAAAATTCAACACGAGCTTTTTGACTGCGGCGGAGACCTCGCCAATATTTCCTCCAGAAGGCAATTAAAGCTTACAGCAGAAGCTATTGAACATCTTGAAAAAAGAATTGACGAGTTTACCGATGAAGCGCCGAAACTTGAGAAATTTATTCTTCCGGGTGGAACAAAACCTTCCGCGTCAATCCATATAGCCCGGACAGTAACCCGGCGGGCTGAAAGACTAATTGTAAAACTGAAGAAGAAAGATCCGGAAGTTCCGGATCTTGTATTGAAATATATGAACCGTCTTTCTGATTATTTTTTCGCGCTTGCGAGAATCGTAAATTTTCGCCTCGGTGTAAAAGATGTAGAATACATTAGAAGTGCGAATGTATTTCGGGAAGGGAAACGGAAGGAGGAAAAGTAATGTTTGGCAGAAAAATTGTTTTGGCAGCACTGTTTACTGCTTTGTCGGTTGTTGGCGCCTCTATTAAAATACCGGCCGTCATAGGAAGCATCGCCCTTGATTCTTTCCCCGCACTTTTGGCCTCTGTACTTTTAGGAAATGGAGCAGGTGCAGTGATAGCTGCATCGGGGCATATTCTGTCTGCATTACTCGGTGGAATGCCGTTAGGTCCTTTACATTTTCTTGTTGCGCTTGAAATGGCGGTTCTTGTATGGATATTCGGAAACATTTATCGGACGGGATCGAAGAAAATGGCAGGTTTTATTTTTTTATTTAGCAATGCTTTTCTCGCTCCCCTGCCTTTTCTTTTTATAATGGGAAAAGAATTCTTTTTTGCGATTCTGCCTTCGCTATTCATAGGATCTCTGTTTAATTTAGCAGCTGCATTGTTGATGGCTCCCCGTCTCGTTTGGTTAAAAGGCGGCAAAACAGACTCTTTGGAGGCTAACCGATGAGAGATGTTGCGATCGTTCCGATAAATGAAAACGAATCACTCGTTATTGCGGCTGATAACAGCGGCGGAATCGGGATGAAAGACAGTGATCATGTGAAAGTTCCATATGACATTCTCTCGTATTATTCTTTTCGGGTCGCGGTGATGGAGTGTATGGCGGCCGGAGCAAAACCTGTTGCGGTTGCAATGCAAAATTTTTGCGGAGATGATGTATGGCCGCTGCTCAAAATCGGAGTGGAAAGAGGACTTTGTGAATTGGGGATCAATGGAATTTCCATAACGGGAAGTACGGAAAGCAATTTTTCTCTCCTTCAATCGGCACTCGGCATGGTTGTGGTGGGACGGAAGGCGCGAAATGACGATCATGATTGGCTGCTGAGGGAAATGGATGTAGCGGTTATCGGGTTCCCGCTTGTAGGGGAAGAAGTCATTAACAATCAGGAACGGATCGCACCTCTTTCGCTGTTCAAATGGTTCTGTGAACAGGAAGAAGTGGAGGCTATTCTCCCTGTTGGATCAAAAGGAATTATGTACGAGCTTCAACAGCTTTTTCATGATCGGGTGATCGAAGAAAAACAAGTTTCTTGCAGTTTGGATCTATTGAAATCAGCCGGCCCGGCAACGTGCTTTCTTGTTGTCTACCGGCCGGAAGTTGAAGAAAAACTGCGCAGGAAAGCAGGAAAATTGTTTCACCCTATTAAGATAATAGATTGATAAAATAGAATTGTCAGGAAAATATGGTATTATAATAGAATAATAAATAGTATGGCAAAAAAATAAAGGGATGAATGAAAATGCTAACTTTATATATCACGCGACATGGGGAAACGGTATGGAATGCAGAAAACAGAATGCAAGGAAGGTTAGATTCGAGTTTAACGGATAAAGGCAAACTGCATGCACAATTATTAGGTGAAAGGCTTAAGAATACTGAATTTGCGGCTATAATCGCAAGCCCGAGCGGAAGAACAGTCCAAACGGCAGAACTCATTAAGGGAGACCGGCAAATTCCGATTGTAAAAGATTCAAGATTGATGGAAATTCACTTTGGCAGCTGGGAAGGAAAAACTCATGATGAGATTAAAGAAATAGATGCTCATCAATTTGATTGTTTTTGGAACAAGCCGCACCTGTACCAAAATTCAGAAGGCGAAAGTTTTCAAGACATTCAGGACAGGGTGCTATCTGTTTTGAAAGATATAGAACAAACGTATTCTTCCGGAAATGTGCTGATTGTCACCCATGCGGTCGTTATTAAAACAATGTATATGGTGATGAAACAACTTCCCCTTGATGATTTTTGGTCACCGCCGTTCATTCATGGAACGAGTTTGACGGTTGTTGAATGTGACAATGGAAAAAAGAACTTTTTATTAGAGGGTGACCTCGCCCATATAGAACAGGAAGCTCATTTATAACATGTAATCTATTTACACGGCCCCCTTATTGAGAAGGGGGTTTTTCTATAAGCCGATCCCTCTTCTTCAACTAAAGCTCTAATAATTCAACATCTTTTGTAATTATTTAATTGCTATGTGAATCTCAATTTCCCCAGTAGGATAGTATTTTTCAAAATCATATGAGTAAGCTCTCTCTAATAAACCTGCTTAATCACCCACATCTTTTTCTAATCGAAGGGTTTTCACAATTGTTCTTCTGCCAAACTTAATTTTTATATCTCTACTATTAATTCTCTTAACGTCATTTCAAATCCTCCAAGGGTCTGTCCAAAAAATCAGGGTAACTGACTTTTTGGACAGACCCGTTTTGCTAATTTTTATTACGGGTAATTTTGAAACACCAACATACTTTGGAGTATGTGAAAATAGCGAAAGAGATTAAAATGTTTAAAAATACTAAGGAAAAGAGGATTAAAAATGATCATTTTCATTTTATGCAGCCTATTATTAATTTTCATTTGTTTATATTTTTATAATCGTGTAGAAGTCGAAAAAGGAGAAAGAGCCTTTCCACAAATAAAATTCAATTTAACTGTAAGAGAAGGAGATGCACAGCGACTTAACTTAATGAGGAATAATCCTTCATCACGTTAAAGCATTGAGGGCCAGACCCCCAATGCTTTAACGCGTCACCGTATTGAGGGTCTGGCCCGCGAATAAAGCAAGCTGTGGGTTTCATACGTATAGAATAGATGAATAGGCGGAAAGAATGTGAAAAATTTCATTAGAAACATTTTGTTATTTCTCCCTTTCTTTTCTTTGAAAGTGTTAAAATAAACGTGTGGAATCAACAAAATGGAGGTTCAATAATGAAAACAAAAATCGGTTTGTTATATGGCGGAAAATCCGCTGAACATAAAGTGTCAATGCAAACAGCAATGGCTGTTATCAAAGCCCTTGATCTTGAAAAATTTGATATTTATCCAATTTACATAACCGAAGAAGGTCAATGGGTTAAGGGTCCGCAGCTTACCGGACCCGTTGAAAATGTCAAAGCGCTTGAGTTCACGAAGGAAGATCCTCAAGCTGGCGCTCCTTTAGCTCCAACCCTTTTTCAGGCAGAAGGAGAAAAGCAAAAGCCGCTTGATGTGATTTTTCCTTTGCTTCACGGTCCAAACGGAGAAGACGGAACCGTTCAGGGGCTGCTTGAAATATTAAATCTCCCGTATGTAGGAAACGGTGTTCTTGCTTCGGCTGCAGGCATGGACAAAGTTATTATGAAAAATATTTTTGCCCAAGCCGGGCTTAACCAAGTAAATTATGTCTGGTTCATCCGAAGCGAGTGGGAAAAAGCAAAGAAACAAGCGTATGAGAAAGTTGAAAAAGAATTGGGTTATCCATGCTTCGTAAAACCTGCAAACCTTGGATCAAGCGTCGGAATCAATAAAGCAACAAACAGAAGCGAGCTTGAAGCAGCTTTCCAGGAAGCGTTCCAATTCGACCGGAAAATCATTATTGAAGAAGGCGTGACGGCAAGAGAAATTGAAATCGGCGTACTTGGAAATGACGAACCGGAATGTTCGGTTGCCGGCGAAATCGTTCCGAAGAAAGAATTCTATGATTACAAAGCAAAATATGAAGACGGCGATACTGCCCTCATTATCCCGGCTGATTTAACGGAAGAAGAATACGCCAAACTAAAAGAAATGGCAATTAAGGCTTTTAAAGCATTGGATTGTTCAGGCCTTGTCAGGGCAGACTTTTTCTTAACAAAAGACGGCGAATTATACATTAATGAGGTAAACACGATGCCGGGGTTCACTCCTTTCAGTATGTTCCCTCTTCTTTGGAAACACTCTGGAGTTGAATATCCTGAACTGATCGAGCGCCTTGTCAAACTGGCAAAAGAAAGGCATGCTGAAAAACAAAATATTAAACATACACTATAACGATTACACCTGGACACGGCGAAACATGCCGTGTCATTCCTTTTCACCATAAGACGGAAAGAAGGGAGCAGACGATGATTCAAAAAACGATCAAACAAATAAAAGAAATGATTAAGGTCGAAAATGATCTTTCTAATTTTGAAAATATAGAGATTAATGGTGTTGCCATTGATTCCCGGAAAATTACAAAAGGAAATCTGTTTATTCCTTTCAAAGGGGAGAATACAGACGGGCACCGTTATGTAGAAGAAGCAATTAAGAAAGGTGCTGCTGCCGCACTTTGGCAAAAAGATGTGCCGAATCCGCCGCTCGATTTACCTGTTTTGATAGTAGAAGATACATTAAGAGCATTACAGGAGCTGGCACGAAGCTACCGTAATGAATTAAACATTAAAATTGTCGGAATTACCGGCAGCAATGGGAAGACGACTACAAAGGACATGACGGCCAATCTGCTTTCCGTAAAATATAAAGTTCAAAAAACGGAAGGCAATTTTAACAACCATATCGGTCTTCCGTTGACGGTCTTAAGCTTAAAGCCGGAAACAGAGATGGCCGTACTCGAGATGGGAATGAGCGGTCGGGGCGAAATTGAATTTTTAACAAAACTCGCAAGGCCAAACGCTGTCATCATCACCAATATCGGAGAGTCACATCTTTTAGACCTCGGTTCAAGAGAAGCCATTGCCGACGCTAAATTAGAAATCATTAAAGGTCTTGAGGACGGCGGTTTAATCGTTTATCACGGAGATGAACCGCTTTTGAAGGAGCGCCTGAAAAATTTTAGCGGCAATGCGATTTTAAAAACGTTTGGAAGAAGCGAAAGGAATGACTTGTATCCGATTGAAATCCAGCAAAGCGACAAGGGAAATGAGTTTAAAACCAATGCATCTGCAGAGGTTTTCTCTTTGCCGGTTCTTGGCACCCATAATGTGTTAAATGCCCTTGCAGCTATGCTGGCAGCGGAATATTTCGGCATTTCATTTGAAAAAATGAACGAAGGATTTTCAGGCTTAAAACTGACCAATATGCGCATGGAAATTGTTGAAGGAAAAAATGGCGAGAAAATCATCAATGACGCTTATAATGCCAGCCCAACTTCCATGAATGCCGCGATTGAACTCGTTTCGAATCTTTCCGGTTATATAAATAAAATATTAGTGCTCGGCGATATGCTTGAGCTGGGACCGCAAGAAGAGCAATTCCATTACAATGTCGGAGCCCAATTACATCCTGAAAAGGTTGATTTTGTATTTACGTATGGAAAGCTGGGCAGCCATATTGCAGAAGGTGCCAAAACGGTTCTTCCGGAAGAAAGAGTATTTGCCTTCTTTGATAAAAATTCGTTAATCAATGAATTATCGAAACACACAAACAATGAGACATTAATTTTAGTGAAAGCATCAAGAGGAATGAAGCTCGAGGACGTTGTATCAGAATTGCAAAAGAAAGAGCAGTAAAAATCCGTAGGAACAGAATAAAAGAGGCTGGCTCATAAGGGTCTGACACTTTCCAAAATGACAATATATAGAATGGCTTTATGACTGTTTGTCTATATATTGCATTCGAGAGGTCTGACCCTTAGTTTTTGAGCAAGCCTCTTTTCTATATAAAAAAGTTTGATTGTGTTCAGCGGTTAGAAAAATAAAAACCTTTTATCTTTCTTATAGGGAAAATTCATAATATTGTTAAATGACTTAAGCAACGAAGCAAAAAATTTGCGCTATACTGACTTTATAACAGGAAAAAAGTAGGAGGTTCGTGTATGAAAACCCTTCCATTTAAGAAGCTTCATGGAAATGATCAGGGACCAAGCTTCTCAGAGAAAGAGCCACAAGCCGATGCAGGTTTTAATATTAAATTGAAGTAGAAGGAATTGAAGCTTCACAAATAAAATTTGTTGGCCTGGAAGAAAAAGATATTGCAAATCTTGTGAAAATCAGGCCGATTATCGAGAGAAATAAAGAACAAATTGTCGATGCCTTTTATCAGCGGGTATTGGAAATTCCAAACCTTAGAATGATTATTCAAAACAACTCAACGGTAGATAAGCTGAAAGTAACTTTTAAACAATACTTGATTGAAATGGTATCAGGAGAAATCGGTGATAAATATGTAAAACGCCGGAGAACGGTGGGAAATGTTCATAATCGGATCGGGCTGTTTCCGGAATGGTACATTGGATCATTTACTTTGCTTCAAATTGAAATATTAAAAGTTTTGGCCGAAGAACTTGATCATTGGGAAGAAGTATTGGAATGTTATATATCATTTCAGCGCCTTTGTTCATTTGATATGCAGATAGCGATCGATACGTATATTCAATCGTATACGTCTTCGATGATGAAACTGAATGAAATTAAAGAGCTGCAATACCGCTTAAACGAATCGGCCGCCACACTGGCAGCAAGTGCTGAAGAAACAACTTCATCAATTATGGATAAAGAAAAAATGGTTGAACATATGCTTAAGGAAATACTGCAGATACAAAATTCATCGCAAGAAGTTATCCTTAATTCCGAAAGAGGCAAACATAACGTTTCCACTGCGTTAGCAAAGGTGGATAAAGTTGCAGATTTAATTGAAAATACAAAAACTTTAACCCGTGAATTGATTGAAAGTTCTTCAAATATTGGACAGGTTGTAAAAACGATTCGCGGAATATCAACTCAGACAAATATTTTATCGCTAAATGCGGCTATTGAGGCAGCACGGGCAGGAGAGCATGGAAGAGGTTTTTCTATTGTCGCCCAAGAAGTAAGAAAATTGGCCAAACAGACCGAAGATGCCCTTGACCACATCCAGCACCAGATCGGCACTGTTCGTGATACGATTGAAAAATTTGAACATAGCTTTCAGATGATCGTTGAAGAGACTAGTGTATTCAGGGAATTGAATCAAAACATTATTACCGTTCTTGAAAATTCCATTGCAGGTATGAAAGACAGCGGTGAAAGAATCGCAAACTTCAGTGCATTTATTTCCGATTTCAAAAAGACTTTTCAGGATATATCGGTAGCTTCGAGCCAAGTTGCGGGGCTGGCTGAGGAGCTGAACAACTTAAACAATGAGCTGACAGCCAAATTTCGGGATGAATAAACAGGCAGAACAAAAATCCTTATGCTGGACAAATCAGCATAAGGATTTTCTTATTGTTAAAGAAAGTTTAACTTTGTTAAAGCAGGAAAGCGTCTTTGTATTAGATACGCAGTCTAGCTCCAGCGCCTAGCCCCTCGAGGTCGCCTCACGCCTGCCAATGAAGTCAAAAAGCGACTTCATTGGCAGGCCCGCAAGCAGCTGTCGGGGCTAACCAAGGCGCTTGCGCTTTTCTTATTGGCGAGGAAGAACCGTTTTAATCCTTTGTATGATATGTGTAAAAAAGTATAAAATAGGATAAGAGCTTAATGAAAATATACGGAGGAACAAGTATGATAGGGTGCTTATGCATACATGGATTTACCGGTTCTCCGTATGAAGTGGAACCGCTGGTTGATTTTTTAAAAAAACATACAGATTGGGAGATTGCTGCACCGACTTTGCCGGGCCATGGAGAAACACTTCAGTTAAAAGGCGTCCGATATAAAGATTGGATTAAGCACGCTGAAGAAGAACTTAAGAAACTGATGGTGAAATGCGAGACGGTTTATGTCATTGGTTTTTCGATGGGAGGATTGATCGCGGCCTATCTTGCTGTCAACTATCCTGTAAAAAAACTGGTTTTACTTAGTCCTGCAGCCTATTATGTAAATCCAAAACAGCTCGCAGCAGATATTAGAAAAATGGTAAAAGATACATTTCGGGGAGAACTGCAAAACAATGACTTGTATCTCCGCTATAAGAAAAAAATCAAGGATACCCCTATTTCGGCAACATTTCAATTTCGCAGCCTAGTTTCAAATATCCGTCCTATTCTGGAAAAAATAGAAATTCCAACGTTTATCGCCCAAGGAGAAGCAGACGGGATTGTTCCTCCTAAAAGCGCGAAATATATATATGAAAAGATTGGCACTGATCATAAAAAAATTAAATACATTAAGAAATCGGGGCATATGATTTGTCATTGCGATGAAAATAATGAGCTTTTTACCGATATTTTTGACTTTTTATCAACAGAAACAGGCACCGGTATATACGAACGTTCAATGAATCATTAGAAGTAAGAAAAATTTACTGATGAAACTTTCACTTTATTGCAATAAAACTTCTTAAATGTTAAGATAATCTTCAAAGTGCCTAAGAGAGAAAGTCTTTGACAATCGGACATCCTCCAAGAAGGAGAATGTCTTTTTTTGCGACTCATTTAACTTTTGCCACTGTTTATCACTTGTTTTTAAGATCATATATACTGATTTAGTAAGGAGAATGGATACATTGACGAAGTTTCAAGATTTGGGTTTAAGCCCTGCAATGATGAAATCGATAAAAAAAATGGGATTTGAGGAAGCTACCCCTATTCAAGCTCAAACGATCCCGTTAAGCTTGGAAAATAAAGATCTGATTGGCCAAGCGCAGACCGGAACAGGAAAAACAGCGGCCTTCGGAATTCCGCTTATTGAAAAAATCGATATTGACAAAGACGTTATTCAAGGGATTGTAGTAGCGCCTACGAGGGAGCTTGCCATTCAAGTTTCTGAAGAATTATTTAAAATCGGATATGGAAAGAAAGCTCGTGTCCTTGCGATTTTTGGCGGCCAGGACATTAGCAGGCAAATTAAGGCGCTTAAAAAACGCCCGCACATTATTGTGGGAACTCCCGGAAGGATTTTGGACCATATTAACCGGAAAACAATTCGCCTCGACAACGTAAAAATGGCTGTCCTTGACGAAGCAGACGAAATGCTGAACATGGGATTTATCGATGATATTGAATCGATTCTCGCCCAGATTCCGGAAGAGCGCCAGACGCTGCTATTCTCCGCAACAATGCCGGCACCGATTCAAAGAATGGCTGAGAAATTCATGAAAAATCCTCAAATTGTCCGAGTACAGTCAAAAGAAATGACCGTTCCGCAAATTGAACAATTCTACCTCGAAGTACAGGAGAAAAACAAGTTTGATGTACTGACGAGATTATTGGATATTCAATCACCTGAATTGGCGATTGTTTTCGGAAGAACAAAGCGCCGTGTTGATGAACTATCTGAAGCGTTAAATTTAAGAGGCTATATGGCAGAAGGAATACATGGTGACTTAAGCCAGGCGAAACGCATGTCTGTCTTGCGGAAATTTAAAGAAGGTTCGATTGATGTTCTTGTAGCTACGGACGTTGCGGCTCGTGGGCTTGATATTTCAGGCGTTACTCATGTTTACAATTTTGATATCCCGCAAGACCCTGAAAGCTATGTTCACCGGATTGGACGGACTGGACGTGCAGGAAAAACCGGTATGGCGATGACATTTGTCACTCCGAGAGAAAAAGCGTATTTGAAAATCGTTGAAAAAACGATCAAGAGACGCATGGACAAAATGAAGCCGCCAACTCTGGATGAAGCATTGGAAGGACAGCAAAAGGCGACAATCGAAAAAATTATTCAAACAATTGAAACAAACAATCTTCAGTTTTACAAACAGGCTGCAGAGGAGCTGCTTGAACAGCAAGATGCCGTTACGGTTGTTTCTGCCGTTTTGAAAATGTTGACAAAAGAGCCGGATACAACTCCTGTAAAGCTTACGGAGGAAACGCCTCTTCCGCCAAAGCGTGATCGTGAACGAAGCTCAAGTGATAAGAGACTCGGCGGCCATGAAGCTTATGGAAGAAAAAAAGGCTCATTAAAAGCGCGTTCCGGCGCAAAAAGAAATAGTTCTTCAAATTCAAGAAGCTACCGGTAAGAGAGCGATGTGCTCTCTTTTTTTGCCCCCTTTTTCCTGGCTTAGGAGCGAAAAGATCGATTTATTTGATGAAGACGATTTTCTTACTTGTTAGCGAAAAATGAAACCATTTTGAAAAAAATACGTCTTACAATTACCAGCCTCTTTTGTATACCAGGTGAGGTGTTTTAGTGATTAAACACAGGAGGATTTTGTCATGATTTCAGAACCGGAAAAAAGAATATCTGAGCGGGCATTAAAGGTTTGGAGAATCTCAGGAGCTATTCTATCTGCTTTTATGTGGATGTTTGCTGTCGGAGTGACAATTTTAACAATTATTTTTCATTGGCCGATCTGGATCCCGATAATACTTTTCATTATTTCAATCATTAGTTCTTATTTGTTAATCATTCTTCTTCCTACTTTGCGCTGGAAAAGATGGAGATACGAAGTCAGGGAGCAGGAAATCGAACTTCAGCATGGAGTATTTATTATAAAACGGACGCTAGTGCCGATGATTCGTGTCCAGCATGTTGATACAGAACAAGGCCCACTATTAAGAAAATATCATTTAGCTACGGTTACCGTCTCAACAGCAGCAACCGTACATGAAATTCCTGCTTTGGATATGGAGGAGGCGGAGGAACTGCGTTCTTCAATCTCAAGGTTAGCAAGGGTGGCTGATGAAGATGTCTGAACCGAAGCGGCTTCACCCCATTTCAGCAGTGTATCATTTTCTTAAGCAGCTGAAAGAAATGATTATTCCGATTATTGTATTTTTTTTCCTGAGCGGAAAAGGAAGCGCTGGAGAGCTATTTTCCTTATTTATTTCGGTCGGTGCCGTTTTGCTTATTTTAATTGGCGGCATTTTATCATGGCTCAGGTTTACCTACAGAATTGAAGAAGATGAACTTCGAATTGAATACGGGCTTTTTATTCGGAAAAAACGTTATATCCCATTTGAGCGCATCCAAAGTATTGATTTTTCAGAAGGTATATTGCACCGCCCGCTTGGTCTCGTAAAAGTAACAGTCGAGACTGCCGGATCGGGCGGTATGGGGTTGAATGATGCGGAGGCTGTATTAACCGCCATCGCAAAAACGGATGCAGAAGCCATTAAGGAATTTTTTACCTCTGTTAAAAACTCCAAGAAGGTGGAGAACGGGGCAGAAACAAAAATTGAAGAAGAAATTATTTATAAAATATCTCCTCCTGAATTGTTTTTGCTTGCTTCCACATCAGGTGGAGCAGGAGTTGTGATTTCGGCAGTTTTCGCTTTTCTTTCTCAGCTTGAAGAGTTCATTCCATATGAAAAGATATTTTCAGGATTTGAACAATTAATAAAAAGTGGGATTCTCTTTGTTGCGATAATTGTGTTTTTTGGCTTTTTAATAGCCTGGCTGATCGCTGTGATCGGAACGATGGTGACATATGCTGATTTTACAGTAAAAAAAGTGAATGATGATATCATTATCTCAAGAGGATTGCTTGAAAAACGGCAAATTACCATGTCTCTTCATCGGATCCAAGCAATTAAAATTAGTGAAAACCTTATTAGGCAGCCTCTAAAATATGCCACTGTCATCATTGAAAGCGTCGGCGGCTCTGCAGTGAATGAAGAGAGAGCAAGCGTTGTTTTGCTGCCGATAATAAGAAAGGGAAAAATTTCAGGAATTTTACAACCATTCTTTTCCGATTATAACCTTTTAGCCGATTTTAAGCCTGCACCGAAAAGAGCGTTAAAAAGGTATTTAATAAGGGGCTGGTTGTTCATTGTTCCTTTCGTGGTTTTGCCGATCATTTTCTTTCGTCCATGGGGATATTTTTCTTTGCTTCTTATTCCTGTTATTTCTATTTGGTCATTCCTCAAATATAAGGATGCCGGCTGGAGCATTGACAATCAACAGCTTACCTTAAGGTATCGGGGAATTAGCAGGAATACTGTTTTTATGAAAAAAAACAAAATCCAATCATTAACTGTTAAAGAAAGTTATTTTCAAAAAAAGAAACAGCTTGCCACCTTGGATGCGGTTGTAAAATCAGGCGCCGGAGGCTCTGGAGGAACGGTTGCCGATTTGCAACAGGAAGATTGTTATTATGTTTATCGATGGTATCAAGGAAAATAAAAGAGTACTTACTCTCGTTCAGCGGGTGTTCACTCCCGTTCGGCAGGTGATTGCTCTCGTTCAAGGTACTTTTACTCTTCAAGCGCCCGCGGGCGCTTTTTTATCTTCTTTACAGCTAAAATACGGCCTTTTCGGTCTTTGAAAAAACAGCGCCTATGATAATACCAACAATCATTCCGAAAATATGTGCGGTAACATTGATATTGGGCTGGACAAAGGTCATAATCAAGCTTATAGCAGAGATGGTTAAAATAATTTGGGTGTTTTGCCTCGAAAGCAAATGCCTTTTAAATAGGGTCATGGCAATGTAGAAGCCGAATAGCCCGAAAATGGCACCGCTTGACCCAACATGGATGTAGACAAGCGGCTTTGCGAGAAAAGTGGCGATGTTAGCGGCAATCCCTGTTGAAAAATATAAAAGCACGAATTTGTTCTTGCCAATGATTCGTTCAAGAGCGGGGCCAAACAGAACAAGAGAAAAACTGTTGAATAGCATATGGGGAAACCCGCTGTGCAAAAGGATTGGGGTGAACAGCCGCCAATATTCCCCGTCTGCAATGTACAAATTAACACCTGCCAGTTTTTCGAATAGAAGCCGATTTGGAAAGATAGGCAGAATCGTGAGAAGATATAATAATACATGTACTCCGACAATAATGGAAACAACAGGATAGTACCGAATAAATTCACGAAAGCTCTCCGTTCTTGTAAACATACTGAACCTCCCACTGGATGATACAAACATCATAGCCTGAAACGTTGCATAAAAAACATACTTGTACACTCATGAATATGCATATGGAAAAATAATTAGAAGGAAGATGAAAAATGATTTCTGGCATTGGGATTGATATTGTTGAGTTAGACCGAATAAAAAGAATCTCAGAACAACAGGAGAAATTTATCGACCGGATTTTAACTGAGACAGAGAAGGTTGAATACAAAAAGCTTTCAGATAAAAGAAAAACAGAGTTTCTGGCAGGCCGATTTGCGGCAAAAGAAGCTTTTGCAAAAGCGCACGGAACGGGGATTGGACATGAGCTTTCGTTTTTAGATATTGAAATAGCGACAGATGCTAAAGGGAAACCTTATATTGTCAAACCTTATCAGGATGGTGTCCATTTATCCATCTCTCACAGCCGAGATTTTGCGGTTGCTCAAGTGGTCATAGAGGAAGATTATCAGTGAACTACCATCACTTAGCTAACGCTTGAAGTGATGGCTTCTCAGTTCCACGACGAAAGCAGCCTTTCATCTCCCTGAGCGTTAAATTTTTTACAAGCTTGTTATCCTGTGGACATATTCGTTCAGGTTGTCTCATATATTCATAGTGCAATAGGAGAGACGAGGCCAGGCGGCGGGAACATTGGCGATCTCGAACAGATAAGCGGACACGGATGCCAATGTCTTAACCCTGCGCTTATTCTCTATTTCCGTGTTGAAATGAGACAAAAGGGGCTGAAAGGGAAAAATGAAAAAAAAGTTGTTGCTGCTTCTCGCCGGGCTTATGGTAATTTTTGCATTAACCGCTTGCGGTTCGAAATCACAGGAAGATGTTGTTAAAGAGCTTGACAGTAAAGTGGGGGGAATGAAAGGCTACAAAGCTGAAGCAAAAATGACTTTGCAAATGGGTACAGAGCCGCAAGTGTATGATGTGCAAATTTGGCATAAGGAACCGAACTACTACCGTGTAAACTTGAAAAATGAAAAGAAGGATCAAAGCCAAATGATTCTTCGAAATGATGAGGGTGTATTTGTACTGACTCCTGCACTTAACAAAAGCTTCCGGTTCCAAAGTGAATGGCCGCAGAACAGCAGTCAAGCGTACCTTTATGAGTCTTTGGTAAAGGATATTTTGGAAGATAAAGAATCAAAGTTTTCTGCAACGAAAGATCATTATGTATTTGAAACAAAAACACGTTATCAAAATAACAGAATGCTACCGTTTCAAGAAATTACTCTTAACAAAAAAGATTTGTCTCCGGTTAGTGTAAAAGTGATGGATACGGACCGGAATGCTCTCGTAACTGTTACGTTTTCGGAAGTAAATTTCAATGCTTCCTTTGATAAAAATGATTTTGATATGAAAAAGAATATGACCGGTGCGCAATTAAACGTTCCTGTAATGGCAGATTCGGATGATAAGGAGTTTACTGTGAAGTATCCAACTGCCGAAATTCCGGGCGTAAGTCTAGTAGATGAGAAAGTAGTGAAAACAGAAGACGCGAAACGCGTTGTCTTAACATATGATGGGGAAAAATCTTATACACTTATCCAAGAGAAAGCGAAAGTAATGCCGGCTCAAGCTTCTGCTACCTATGTAAAAGGAGAACCTGTTGATTTAGGATTTACAGTCGGTGCATTATCAGAAAAAATGGTGACCTGGACGCATCAAGGAGTTAATTATACGATTGCATCGAACGAATTATCACCTGAAGAATTATTATCAGTAGCCCGTTCCGTATCCGAAAGTATGGTTAAATAAATAAAAACTTCAGAGAAACAGGCTCAGTAAACCGAGTCTGTTTTTTTCTTTACAACTTGGCCGATACCAATTTATGTTGTTGACAAGTTCACAAAGGAGTTTAATAATCAAACTATTATCATATCTGCAACTACAGTGCGGACAATTTTTCAAACACAGTTATAACTCGAACGGATGCAGAAGGAAGTGGAAACAGGTTGGAAGGTCAAGTTTTATTTTTTCGAGATACCTGGGCTGAAGTGGATTTAGATAAGATAACCGATAATTTAAAGGCAATTAAAGAGATTTTGCCTTCCGGAACAGAAATGATGGCAGTTGTTAAAGCAAATGCTTATGGTCATGGAGACAGGCAGGTAGCCGAAACAGCTCTTCGGGCAGGAGCTTCTTATCTCGCAGTTGCATTTTTGGATGAAGCAATTGCATTAAGGAAGAAAGGGATCACCGCGCCTATTCTTGTTTTAGGAGCAAGCCGCCCTGAAGATGTCAACTTGGCTGCAGAAAAAAAGATTACACTGACGGTTTTTCAGGAAGAATGGTTAAAGAAAGCGCAGGACATTCTAGATCTAAATGCAAAATTAAAAGTTCACATGAAGCTTGATACAGGAATGGGAAGAATCGGAATCCGCAGCAAAGAGGAGATAAAGGCTGTAGAGTCTTTGATCCAGAAAGATGACCGTTTTCTATTTGAAGGGGTTTATACTCATTTTGCGACAGCGGATCATTTGGACCATTCTTATTTTGAAAAACAACTCGAGCGATTCAATCAAATGATCGAATGGTTGGAGGTGCGTCCGCGTTACGTCCATTCGAGCAATAGTGCCGCTGCACTCCGGTTTCCTGCTGCTTCATTTAATGCGGTGCGGATCGGAATTACGATGTACGGCTTAACCCCGTCTCTAGAGATAGAACCGCATCTTCCTGTCGTTTTAAAGGAAGCTTTTTCACTGCATTCAAAGCTTGTTCATGTCAAAAAACTTCAAAAGGGCGATAAAGTAAGCTACGGCGCTACTTATGAAGCAGCAGGGGAAGAATGGATCGGTACTCTCCCGATCGGCTATGCTGACGGCTGGTTAAGAAAACTGCAGGGCCAGGAAGTATTAGTTGAAGGAATTCGGGCGCCGATTGTCGGGCGCATATGCATGGATCAGTGCATGATTAAGTTGCCATATTATGTACCGCCGGGGACAACATGTACGTTAATCGGCCGGCAAAAAGAAGAGTTTATTTCTGTCAATGAAATAGCTCAAAAGCTTGAAACGATTAATTACGAAATCCCTTGCATGATTTCGGCCAGGGTTCCGAGAATTTACAAATGGAACGGAGAAAAGGTCGAAATAAGTAATTCTCTTCTGAAATAATGAGTACTATTTGATATGAATCTTTTTTACTTTGTAAAAACAAATTTAACTAATAATGAAGCCAGATGCATAAAAGGGTAAAAATTTGGACGATAATACAGAAGAATTGCCAAATTGTCTTTGCATTAAGGCTGATTAATGATAATATTAAAACTGTTAGGGATTACAAAAGAAACACCATCAGTTTCCCTGCTGATGGAAAGTTGAACCAATCGCGCTCATAATTGCCACGTCCTCGAAAAGCTATCGTTTTTTTCGTGCGATGGTCGTTGCCGAAGCTTTCTTTGTCCAGTGGCATTCGCCCGACTAGGACGTTCTGTCTGCCGTCGGGTTTCTTAGCGTTCGTTTCTCCCAACTAGAGAGACAGGGAACGGTTAGAACGGAATAAAAAATAGGTGTGTAGTGATGGTGGAGGTGCATGTTTGTGTCTGAGTCCAGCGCAACAACGGAGATCTTGGTAAAATTACCGCAACATCTTTTAACCGAATTAGATTGTTTTGTAAAACAAGAAAATGTAAACCGCAGTGAACTTATTTATCAAGCGACAAAAGCGTATTTGCGCGAACGGAAAAAGAGACAAATTCGTGAATCAATGAGGCGTGGCTATATGGAAATGGCCAAAATTAATCTGACGATTGCATCAGAAGCATTCCAAGCAGAATATGAGGCAGAACACACAGTTGAACGTCTAGTTAGCGGGGGATAAACCTTTGATTGTCAAACGTGGTGACGTTTATTTTGCGGACCTATCCCCAGTTGTTGGGTCAGAACAAGGCGGAACCCGTCCTGTACTAGTCATCCAAAACGACATCGGGAATCGGTTTAGTCCCACAGTTATCGTAGCAGCGATCACTGCTCAAATCCAAAAAGCGAAGCTGCCCACACACGTTGAAATTGATGCGAAACGTTACGGTTTTGAACGAGACTCGGTCATCCTATTGGAACAAATTCGTACAATTGATAAACAGCGATTAACCGATAAGATTACTCATCTCGATGACGAAATGATGGAAAAAGTGGATGAAGCCCTGCAAATCAGTTTAGGTCTCATAGAGTTCTAGCCGAAGCACGCTCTTTATAAAGAAAAGCCGCAAGCGCCTTGGTTAGGCCTGACGGGTATAAGCAAAACGGCGAGGAAGCAGCCTATAATCCCGAGTGACCTGGGCGCTGGAGCTAGACAACATAAATAAGGTGTTTTTACTAAAGGCTGGACAAAGGCGATTATCATGATTGAAACTGCCGTTGCTATTGATGTCAGTAAACGGTGAGTTTCTTTTACATAACATCACTATAATTTCATATTCATACAACCGTGATTCTGCAAAGGCAAGCTGGATAGTAGCTTGTCTTTTTTTATTATGAAAATTTAACTATGTTCTTAAATGTTATCATTTGACTGTCTACAATCTGATATCATTAAATGGTTATAGGAGATTGATAATTGCGAATATTCTTTCGTCACATAGTTTTGTTTTTATTGTATGAATAAAAATTGAAAACGGTAACCAAATGTGAAAAATGAGGAGGATTAGGATAGATGAATAAAGCGATTGTAGACTATATACAAAGGAATAGAGACGCAATTCTCGAAAAATGGATTGAGGAAATTAAGAAACTGTCGGATGAACGGCTGATTAAGGTAGTTTCTGATCATGCATTTGTTGGGACAAGCAGGGAATTTATTGATCTTGTCATTTCAAACATAAGGGATTCCAATGAAACATTTACAGAAAAATTGTCTGATTTTGCTGAAAAAATTGTTCGATTAGGATGGCCTTTAACTTTTGCTACAAAGGGTCTTCAAACCTTTGGGAATATTGTGTTTGAAGGAATGGTTGAAAAAGGGATCGTGACAAAGGAAAAACATTATGACTTTGACAGTTGGTTAAACCCGATGCGAAATGAAATTGTCAATATGTATGCACCTACTTGGGAAAGAACGGTGTCCATGCAAAAAATCGCTCTTCAAGAGCTTTCAGCGCCTGTGATTCCAGTTTTTGAAGGAATTACGATTATGCCGCTGATCGGTACTATTGATACGGAACGGACAAAACAAATTATGGAAAATTTATTGAGCGGGGTTGTGAAGCATCGTTCTGAAGTAGTGCTGATTGATATTACCGGCGTTCCGGTGGTTGATACAATGGTCGCTCATCATATTATCCAGGCAGCAGATGCTGTTCGCCTGCTTGGTGCACAATGCATGATCGTTGGAATCCGTCCGGAAATTGCTCAGACAATTGTTAATTTAGGAATTGATTTAAATCAAATTACGACGAAAAGTACTTTAAGAAAAGGAATGGAAGCAGCGTTGGAATTGACGAATCGAAAAATTGTCAAATTGGAGGGAGAAGAGTGAGAATACCGATATTAAAATTACACGATTGTCTGCTCGTCTCCATCCAATGGGAGTTAGATGACCAGACGGCATTGCAATTTCAGGAGGACTTGCTTCATAAAATACATGAAACAAGTGCAAATGGAGTTTTGATTGACCTTAGCTCCATTGATTTTATTGACTCTTTTATTGCAAAAGTTTTAGGTGATGTCATCGATATGTCCAAATTGATGGGGGCAAAAGTAGTTATTACCGGGATTCAGCCGGCCGTTGCCATTACACTAATTGAATTAGGAATAAGTTTGAATGATGTTTTGACAGCTTTAGATTTAGAAAAGGGTTTGGAGAAACTTCATCAGGAATTGGAGGACTAATTGTATGGGAATCCAATCCTGTGTGAAAATCATGAACGAGTGGGACATTGTTGCAGCACGCCAGCTTGGGCGCAATGTTGCAAAAGAGCTTGGTTTCGGAACAGTCGACCAGGCCAGGATTACAACTGCCATAAGTGAATTGGCACGGAACATTTATTTATACGCCGGAAAAGGACAAATTTGTATCGAAAAGATACACGATGGCGGAAAAAAGGGAGTGCGAATTGTTGCAGTTGACAGCGGTCCTGGAATTGCTGATATACGCAAAGTAATGGAAGACGGATTTTCTACATCTGGCGGATTAGGAGCCGGCTTGCCGGGTGTTAAACGATTAATGGATGAATTTGAGATTGACTCTGTTCCAGGGAAAGGAACAGATATAAAAGCAACTAAATGGCTCCGTTAGGGGGAAGGTTATGGATTTTCGTGAAGTGATGCAGTCAGAATACCGGGATATTTTGCAAAAATATATTAATGATAAATCAGAACAAGCTTTGTATGCAGGGCAAATGTTCAGCAGAACTTTGATGGAACACAAAATTGCCCCGGAAGAAATTATCAGCATTCATAAAAATTTGCTTCATGAAATGTATCCAGACCTTCGAGCGGAAATTATGGACTCATTTGATATTTTACTTGAAGTGATGATCGGGTACGGAATCGCATACCGCGAGCATCTGAGCCTAAGGCACAAACAGAATGAACTTCGGACGGAGATGGAGATTGCTGCTTCCATGCAGCAATCTTTGCTCGGATCGAAAATCCCTAAAGTAGATTACCTGGATATCGGTGCAATCAGTGTACCTGCGAAACACATGAACGGGGATTATTACCATTTTGTGCAGGATGAAAATGGTTGCTTAAGTGTAGCCATTGCGGATGTAATCGGGAAAGGCATACCAGCGGCGCTTTGTATGTCAATGATTAAATATGCGATGGACAGCCTTCCTGAAAATCGAAACGAGCCGAGTGAAATCCTCGAGAACATTAACAGAGTTGTTGAACAAAACGTAGATCCCAGCATGTTTATTACGATGTTTTACGGAAAATATAACCCGAAATCTGATATGTTTTATTATGCTTCTGCCGGTCATGAACCGGGAATTTATTATTGCGCAGAAAAAGATGAATTCTCTGAACTGGAAGCAAAAGGGTTGTTATTAGGGTTTGATAAACGCACGAAATACCTTCAATTCAAGCAAAAAATATCTCCCGGCGACATGATTATTTTATTGTCAGACGGTGTGACCGAATGCAGGACAACCGAAGGATTTGTTGAAAGAGAAACGTTGATCGGATATGTCAAAAAATATTTACACTTACGTGCACAGGAAATCGTCAATCATATTTTTAAAGAACTTGAAAAACTTCAGCACTTTCAATTACGAGACGATTTTACTTTAATCATACTGAAAAAAGATGTTTAGAACTTTATTAAAAAGGGTACCAGTTAAAAGCGATTGATTTTTAAAGAGGTGGATCAAATGAATATGACGATCGAAGTGGAAGATAAAGAATCTTTAGTGGAAGTGAAAGTTAGCGGTGAAATAGATGCATATACAGCTCCGCAACTCCGGGAAAAACTTTTTCCTATTTCTGAAAAAGCAGGAATTGAAATGATTGTTGATCTTTCTGAAGTCTCTTATATGGACAGTACGGGTCTCGGAGTATTTGTGGGTGTATTTAAAAAGGTGCGCTCCAACAATGGAAAGTTTCAACTTATAGGTTTATCGGGCAGGTTAAAGAGGCTATTTAAAATTACAGGCCTTGCAGATATTATTGAGATAAACAGCAAGATTGAGGGTGGAGTGTAATGAATCAGCCATTTGACTATATAGAAATGAAAATTCCGGCCAGGCCGGAATACGTTGGAGTCATTCGTTTAACTCTTTCCGGTATTGCAAGCCGAATGGGGTTTTCTTATGACGACATTGAGGATTTAAAAATTGCCACTAGTGAAGCTTGTACAAATGCAGTACAGCATGCCTATAAACAAACGGGGAAAGGCGAAGTGGTACTTGGTTTTGGCCTGTATAAAGATCGGTTGGAAGTCATGGTTGCAGACAGTGGACAGAGCTTTGATTTCTATACCGCTCGAGAAGGTCTTGGACCATATAATGAAAATGATTCCGTTGAATTCCTGCGAGAAGGAGGATTGGGACTTTACCTTATTGAAACTCTGATGGATGAGGTAAGAATCCATCACAAAGAGGGTGTCACGGTATTTATGACTAAATACCTTGAAAGAGAGCAGGTGGAGAGGGATGCAGAAACAATCTCAACCTAATCTAATATCGAATCAGGAAATTAACGATTTGATTAAAGCATATCAAGAGCATAAGGATGAAGAAGCTCTAAATAAGCTTGTGCTTCATTACCAGAACCTTGTTGCAACGATTGCCCGTAAATACTCAAAAGGCGGGTTATATCATGAAGATATCGTTCAAGTCGGCGTGATTGGGTTGTTGTGCGCGATCCGCCGTTATGATGAATCATTTGGCAAAAGCTTTGAAGCGTTTGCGGTTCCAACTATAATCGGTGAGATTAAACGTTTTTTGAGGGATAAAACGTGGAGTGTCCATGTTCCGCGGCGGATTAAAGAACTTGGGCCTAAAATAAAAACGAAAGTGGAAGAATTGACAACAAAGCTGCATCGCTCCCCTAAAGTGAAAGAAATTGCAGAAGCCTTAGATGTTTCTGAGGAAGAAGTATTAGAAGCAATGGAAATAGGAAAAAGTTATCAGGCTCTATCTGTGGACCATTCTATTGAAGCTGACTCGGATGGCGGAACCGTTACATTGCTGGATATCGTAGGTACGGTTGATGAGGGATACGAAAAGATTAACCAAAAACTAGTTTTAGAAAAGGTTCTTCCTGTCTTAACAGATCGGGAAAAGAAAATTATCCAATATACCTTTTTGGAGAATATGAGCCAAAAGGATGCTGGAGATAAATTAGGAATCTCACAAATGCATGTATCCCGCTTGCAGAGAAGAGCTATTAAAAAACTTCAGGAAGCGGTACATACTGATATAAACAACACGGAGTGTCTTTCATGATTTATAGTATTAAAGAAAAAATTGAGCTTATTGTCCACCAATCCTCTAAACAGGGCAAGACTGAATGTGGAGACAGTTATTATTTTACAGCTACAGATGACTACTTTGTCTGTGTCTTAGCAGATGGACTTGGCAGCGGACCTAATGCCCGTGAAGCTTCTGAGGCAGTTGTCTCTGTCGTTGAGCAGAACCACCACAAAGATGTTGAAACGCTTATGAAAGAGTGCAACAATTCTTTGATGCAAAAAAGGGGTGCAGCTGTAGCAATTTTTAAGGTTTATTTTAAATCAATGGAATTTGAATATTGCTGTGTAGGCAATATTCGTTTTTTCCTCTATTCTCCTTCCGGCAAGCTGACTTATCCCCTTCCGGTAACAGGTTATCTTTCTGGGAGGCCTCAAGTTTTCCAGACACAGCGGTTTTTCTATGAACCAAACTCAAAATTCCTCGTTTTTTCAGATGGCCTGAATCTTCAAGGAACAAAAACTTTGCTAAACGGCTATCTTCCCGTTGAATCTATTGCGAATGAAATATTAACAAAACATGTGACGACTAGTGATGACACTACTTTCATCGTAGGAAGCTTACTTGGATAACGGTAAGCTTCTTATGATTTGTACCGTTTCGTGCAAACGGTATAAACATTTTGTTAAAATGAAGGTAAGAACTAACTGATGGAATAGGGAGGATATATTTTTGGAACAGACGATCAATAAACAGGAGCAATTAATGAAACTTATTGCTTCCGAGCAATCTTTATCTTTAAAACAAGTTCGAAATGTCATTTCTTTAATTAATGAAGGAAATACCGTTCCATTCATTGCCCGCTATCGGAAAGAACAAACAGGTGCGCTTGATGAGGTGCAGCTGCGAAATATTATTGAAAGATGGCAATATCTTCAGAACCTTGAACAGCGAAAAGAAGAAGTGATTCGATTAATCGCTGAACAAGGCAAACTAACCGACGAACTTCAAAGCCAAATCGAAAAAGCAATTAAGCTTCAAGAAGTTGAAGACCTTTATCGCCCTTATAAACAGAAACGCCGGACAAAAGCAACAATCGCGAAGGAAAAAGGGCTTGAACCGTTAGCTGAATGGCTTCTGACTTTTCTAAAAACAGGATCTGTTGTAGAGAAAGCGAGCGAATTTTTATCAGGGGAAAAAGAAGTGAACAGTATCGAAGACGCACTTGCCGGAGCAAAGGATATTATTGCTGAATGGGTATCAGATGATCCGGAAAGCAGAAAATGGATCCGTGGAGAAACAGCAAAATCCGGAACAATTGTATCCGAGGTAAAAGAAGCTGAAAAAGACGAGAAAAAAGTGTACGAAATGTATTATGAATACGAAGAGCCTATCGGAAAAATCGTTCCTCACCGCATCCTTGCCTTGAATCGAGGCGAGAAAGAAGAGGTACTTCGCGTTCAAATCAAGCCTGACATTCAGAAAATCCTTCAATTTTTACATAAAAAATGGATTAAAGATCAGCAATCCATTACAGCATCACTTGTGGCAGAAGCGGTAGAAGACGGATACAAACGTCTTATTCAGCCGTCAATCGAACGGGAAATCCGAAACGAACTGACGGAAAAAGCCGAAGAGCGTGCCATTCATATCTTCTCTGAAAATTTACGCAACCTATTGCTGCAGCCTCCTTTAAAAGGAAAAATTGTGCTTGGTGTAGATCCCGCTTACCGAACAGGATGCAAACTTGCTGCAGTGGATGAGACAGGGAAAGTTTTGCATATTGACGTAATCTATCCTCATCCGCCTGTATCGAAAACAAAAGAAGCGAGGGAAAAATTCATAAAAGTTCTTAAAGACTTCAAGATTGAGGTGGTTGCCATCGGAAATGGAACCGCGTCAAGAGAAACAGAACAATTTGTTGCAGAAACTTTAAAAGAAGTAAATGAAGAGATTTTTTATTTAATTGTCAATGAAGCAGGCGCAAGTGTTTATTCAGCATCAGATCTTGCGAGAGAGGAATTTCCTGATTTGCAGGTAGAAGAGCGAAGTGCCGTTTCGATCGCCCGGAGATTGCAAGATCCTTTGGCGGAACTTGTTAAGATTGATCCTAAGTCGGTTGGTGTTGGACAATATCAGCACGATGTTTCGCAAAAAAAGCTTTCTGAATCGTTAACCTTTGTTGTCGAAACTGCTGTTAACCAGGTAGGAGTCAATGTAAATACTGCGTCTTCCTCCCTCTTGCAATATGTCGCAGGCTTGTCTAAAACAGTTGCAAATAATATTGTTAAACAGCGGGAAGAGCAAGGGAAATTTACAACAAGAGCACAGCTCAAAAAAATCCCGAGACTTGGTGCAAAAACTTATGAACAAGCGATAGGGTTTTTGCGCATTATTGATGGAGATGAGCCGCTTGATCGGACAGGCATTCATCCGGAAAATTACCCGGAAGTTAAAAAACTGCTTGCAAATCTGGGCTTTAAAACTGTAGATATAGGAACAGATGATTTAAAGAATGCTCTGACTGGATTGGATTTGAAAGAAACTGCTGCTCAACTGGATATCGGGGAATTAACTTTGAAAGACATTATTGATGCCCTAATCCGGCCGGGAAGAGATCCACGGGACGAGCTTCCAAAACCGCTTTTAAGGAAGGATATTTTAAAACTTGAAGATTTAAAGCCGGGAATGGAGCTTCAGGGAACGGTCAGAAATGTAGTGGATTTTGGTGCATTTGTTGATATCGGGGTAAAACAGGATGGGCTTGTTCATATATCAAAGCTCAGCCGGCAATTTGTCAAACATCCTTTAGATATTGTTTCAGTCGGCGATGTCGTGACTGTATGGGTGGATAACGTGGACACAAATAAAGGAAGAATTGCGTTAACGATGTTGGCGCCTTCTGAAAATAACGATCAATAATGAGTGAAGAAGACACTGCTATGAGCAGTGTTTTTTTCTGTAAAAAAACCAGCATTGATTTAAAATCTTTATTTGATATCGATCCTTTTCGTAGAATGCTTTCTTCATTTGGTTTTGAAACCAGGTTGGCATACTAAAACCTCCCGAAAAGTAAATCTTCTAAATAGGTATATATAATGTATGCTATAATAGGTTGTCATGTTTACAGAAAGAGGAGCGGAAAAAACATGAAAGAGTCAGAACTGCAAAAACTTGTAGAAGAATTGTCCCTTATCTATTTCAATAAGCCATTCCGCCATCGCGCATTGTTCAACTCACGGCTTCGGACAACGGGAGGGAGGTATTTGCTCCATACCCATAACATTGAAATCAATAAAAAATATTATGAACAATTTGGCGAAAAGGAACTGGTAGACATAATTAAACATGAACTTTGCCATTATCATTTGCACCTTGAGGGGAAAGGGTACCGCCATCGTGATCCGGACTTTCGAAAACTGCTAAAAGAAGTGGATGCTCCCCGTTTTTGCAGTCCCCTTCCTGAGTATAGAAAAAGAAGAAAATCGAGCAAAATAATCATCTATTCCTGTAAAAGCTGCAACCAGGTTTATAAGCGGAGAAGATCTATTAATATATCAAGATATGTATGCGGAAAATGCAGAGGTAAATTGATAAAAATAAAGGAGTTGACGTCAGAGTAAAACCATGATAAATTATTGAATCGTGACAGGTTTGAAAGTGTGTTTTTCAATAAAAAATCATCTTGACATTCTGAGTACACGTCTCTATAATATAAAGAGTCGATAAGATGGTGAATATTCCGCAGCAGCTCAGTGGTAGAGCAACGAGCAAAGCTTCAGTGAAAAAGCTGCGAGTTGTACCCATCGAGCCGCAGCTTGAGTAAGCATACTGAGATGGGGACATTCGGCTAAGCTAAACACATACTTTAGGAAGTAATACTAATTATTCCGCAGTAGCTCAGTGGTAGAGCAACGAGCAAAGCTTCAGTGAAAAAGCTGCGAGTTGTACCCATCGAGCCGCAGCTTGAGTGAGCTTACTGAGATGGGGACATTCGGCTAAGCTAAACACATACTTTAGGAAGTAATACTAATTATTCCGCAGTAGCTCAGTGGTAGAGCATTCGGCTGTTAACCGAACGGTCGTAGGTTCGAATCCTACCTGCGGAGCCATTATGGGGAAGTACTCAAGTGGCTGAAGAGGCGCCCCTGCTAAGGGTGTAGGTCGTGCAAGCGGCGCGAGGGTTCAAATCCCTCCTTCTCCGCCAGAGATATTCCAATATGGCCCGTTGGTCAAGTGGTTAAGACACCGCCCTTTCACGGCGGTAACACGGGTTCGAATCCCGTACGGGTCATCACAAGTGCTAAAGCGCCTTGCCACTTATTGCTTATTCTCGTGGCAAGGCGCATATGGTTTATTATCTTTGAGTCAGGTTCCGTGGTGTAGCGGTTAACATGCCTGCCTGTCACGCAGGAGATCGCGGGTTCGATTCCCGTCGGGACCGCCAGTATTTACTAGTTGTATTTTTTCTTTTTTTTGTTATAAACTACTACAGTTGTTTTCATATTGGGCTATAGCCAAGCGGTAAGGCAACGGACTTTGACTCCGTGATGCGCTGGTTCGAATCCAGCTAGCCCAGTTATTTAAAAGAGCCATTAGCTCAGCCGGTAGAGCACGACCGAAAAGGCTGCTTGAATCGGCGTCAGCGTACCGATCGAGCCGCTGCTTGAATAAGCTTGCCGAGATCGGGACGTCGTTGAACCTAATGATGAGTTGCTTCGTAGAAGTAACATCGAAGAAAAACATGGAGTGTAATAGAAACAAGAGCCATTAGCTCAGTCGGTAGAGCATCTGACTTTTAATCAGAGGGTCGGAGGTTCGAGTCCTCCATGGCTCACCATTATATTTGCGCGGGTGTGGCGGAATTGGCAGACGCACCAGACTTAGGATCTGGCGCCGCAAGGCGTGGGGGTTCGACTCCCTTCACCCGCACCATTAATTTACTAGTTGAAAATCGAAGTGATTTATGGTAATATAAAATTCGTCGTTTTAATAAGCGGTCGTGGCGGAATGGCAGACGCGCTAGGTTGAGGGCCTAGTGGGGGCAACCCCGTGGAGGTTCAAGTCCTCTCGGCCGCACCAAAAATATAGTTGACAACAACTTAAAGTCATGATATTATAATATAGTTGCTTTTAAAAGCGCCCGTAGCTCAATTGGATAGAGCGTCTGACTACGGATCAGAAGGTTATGGGTTCGACTCCTGTCGGGCGCGCCATTAATATTAAACGGGAAGTAGCTCAGCTTGGTAGAGCACATGGTTTGGGACCATGGGGTCGCAGGTTCGAATCCTGTCTTCCCGACCATTCGAGTACACAATTGAAAACGCGGGTGTAGTTTAGTGGTAAAACCACAGCCTTCCAAGCTGTTGTCGTGGGTTCGATTCCCATCACCCGCTCCAAAAATTGTTCCTTGAAAACTGAACAAACAAAAGCGTCAACAATTAAAAGTGGAGGCGACCGGTTAGCTTCGAAGGGCATTGGAGCTTCTGGCGGAAAAGTCCTTAAAGACTTTGACAGAAGAAGCGAAATGACCTCGCTGCTTAAACCATCACCTAAAGGTCATGCTTTGCGCAAAATTGCGAAGAAGCTAATTCAAGCAGCTATTTAGCTGGGAGCCGAAACTAGCCAGAGTTAATTCTATTATTTATGAGCATATCTTACTCTTTTTTGGAGAGTTTGATCCTGGCTCAGGACGAACGCTGGCGGCGTGCCTAATACATGCAAGTCGAGCGGACTGATGGGAGCTTGCTCCCTGAAGTCAGCGGCGGACGGGTGAGTAACACGTGGGCAACCTGCCTGTAAGACCGGGATAACTTCGGGAAACCGGAGCTAATACCGGATAATCCTCTTTCCCGCATGGGAAAGAGCTGAAAGATGGCTTCGGCTATCACTTACAGATGGGCCCGCGGCGCATTAGCTAGTTGGTGAGGTAACGGCTCACCAAGGCGACGATGCGTAGCCGACCTGAGAGGGTGATCGGCCACACTGGGACTGAGACACGGCCCAGACTCCTACGGGAGGCAGCAGTAGGGAATCTTCCGCAATGGACGAAAGTCTGACGGAGCAACGCCGCGTGAGCGAAGAAGGCCTTCGGGTCGTAAAGCTCTGTTGTCAGGGAAGAACAAGTACCGTTCGAATAGGGCGGTACCTTGACGGTACCTGACCAGAAAGCCACGGCTAACTACGTGCCAGCAGCCGCGGTAATACGTAGGTGGCAAGCGTTGTCCGGAATTATTGGGCGTAAAGCGCGCGCAGGCGGTTCCTTAAGTCTGATGTGAAAGCCCACGGCTCAACCGTGGAGGGTCATTGGAAACTGGGGAACTTGAGTGCAGAAGAGGAGAGCGGAATTCCACGTGTAGCGGTGAAATGCGTAGAGATGTGGAGGAACACCAGTGGCGAAGGCGGCTCTCTGGTCTGTAACTGACGCTGAGGCGCGAAAGCGTGGGGAGCAAACAGGATTAGATACCCTGGTAGTCCACGCCGTAAACGATGAGTGCTAAGTGTTAGAGGGTTTCCGCCCTTTAGTGCTGCAGCTAACGCATTAAGCACTCCGCCTGGGGAGTACGGCCGCAAGGCTGAAACTCAAAGGAATTGACGGGGGCCCGCACAAGCGGTGGAGCATGTGGTTTAATTCGAAGCAACGCGAAGAACCTTACCAGGTCTTGACATCCTCTGACAATCCTGGAGACAGGACGTTCCCCTTCGGGGGACAGAGTGACAGGTGGTGCATGGTTGTCGTCAGCTCGTGTCGTGAGATGTTGGGTTAAGTCCCGCAACGAGCGCAACCCTTGACCTTAGTTGCCAGCATTCAGTTGGGCACTCTAAGGTGACTGCCGGTGACAAACCGGAGGAAGGTGGGGATGACGTCAAATCATCATGCCCCTTATGACCTGGGCTACACACGTGCTACAATGGATGGTACAAAGGGCTGCGAAACCGCGAGGTTGAGCCAATCCCAAAAAACCATTCTCAGTTCGGATTGCAGGCTGCAACTCGCCTGCATGAAGCCGGAATCGCTAGTAATCGCGGATCAGCATGCCGCGGTGAATACGTTCCCGGGCCTTGTACACACCGCCCGTCACACCACGAGAGTCTGTAACACCCGAAGTCGGTGAGGTAACCTTTAAGGAGCCAGCCGCCTAAGGTGGGACAGATGATTGGGGTGAAGTCGTAACAAGGTAGCCGTATCGGAAGGTGCGGCTGGATCACCTCCTTTCTAAGGAATTTAAACATGAGAAGTTGATCGCTTTTGTTTGTTTAGTTTTGAGGGAGCAATTCCTCAGAACTTCGTTCTTTGAAAACTAGATAATCGTATTGAAGAAGGCAAAAGAAGAACCGAGTATCGCCATTTTAAGTTTCAAACCTTTTAGGTTAAGTTAGAAAGGGCGCACGGTGGATGCCTTGGCACTAGGAGCCGATGAAGGACGGGACTAACACCGATATGCTTCGGGGAGCTGTAAGTAAGCATTGATCCGGAGATTTCCGAATGGGGAAACCCCCTATCCGTAATGGGATAGGATCCTAACCTGAATCCATAGGGTTAGGAGGGCAGACCCGGGGAACTGAAACATCTAAGTACCCGGAGGAAGAGAAAGCAAACGCGATTCCCTGAGTAGCGGCGAGCGAAACGGGAACAGCCCAAACCAAGAGGCTTGCCTCTTGGGGTTGTAGGACACTCTGTATGGAGTTACAAAGGAACGGGGTAGACGAAGAGGTCTGGAAAGGCCCGTCAGAGAAGGTAACAACCCTGTAGTCGAAACTTCGTTCCCTCCTGAGTGGATCCTGAGTACGGCGGGACACGTGAAATCCCGTCGGAAGCAGGGAGGACCATCTCCCAAGGCTAAATACTCCCTAGTGACCGATAGTGAACCAGTACCGTGAGGGAAAGGTGAAAAGCACCCCGGGAGGGGAGTGAAAGAGAACCTGAAACCGTGTGCCTACAAGTAGTCAGAGCCCGTTCATGGGTGATGGCGTGCCTTTTGTAGAATGAACCGGCGAGTTACGATCACATGCAAGGTTAAGTCGAAAAGACGGAGCCGCAGCGAAAGCGAGTCTGAACAGGGCGAATGAGTATGTGGTCGTAGACCCGAAACCAGGTGATCTACCCATGTCCAGGGTGAAGTCCAGGTAACACTGGATGGAGGCCCGAACCCACGCACGTTGAAAAGTGCGGGGATGAGGTGTGGGTAGCGGAGAAATTCCAATCGAACTTGGAGATAGCTGGTTCTCTCCGAAATAGCTTTAGGGCTAGCCTCAAGTGTAAGAGTCTTGGAGGTAGAGCACTGTTTGGACTAGGGGCCCTCATCGGGTTACCGAATTCAGACAAACTCCGAATGCCAAAGACTTATCCTTGGGAGTCAGACTACGAGTGATAAGATCCGTAGTCAAAAGGGAAACAGCCCAGACCACCAGCTAAGGTCCCAAAGTATACGTTAAGTGGAAAAGGATGTGGAGTTGCTTAGACAACCAGGATGTTGGCTTAGAAGCAGCCACCATTTAAAGAGTGCGTAATAGCTCACTGGTCGAGTGACTCTGCGCCGAAAATGTACCGGGGCTAAACGTATCACCGAAGCTGTGGGTGGACACCGTTGGTGTCCGCGGTAGGAGAGCGTTCTAAGGGCGTTGAAGCTAGACCGCAAGGACTGGTGGAGCGCTTAGAAGTGAGAATGCCGGTATGAGTAGCGAAAGATGGGTGAGAATCCCATCCACCGAATGCCTAAGGTTTCCTGAGGAAGGCTCGTCCGCTCAGGGTTAGTCGGGACCTAAGCCGAGGCCGAAAGGCGTAGGCGATGGACAACAGGTTGATATTCCTGTACCACCTCTTTTCCGTTTGAGCAATGGGGGGACGCAGGAGGATAGGGCAAGCGCGCTGCTGGATTAGCGCGTCCAAGCAGTTAGGCCGCTGACGAGGCAAATCCCGTTAGCATAAGGCGGAGCTGTGACGGCGAGGGAAATGTAGTACCGAAGTTCCTGATTCCACACTGCCAAGAAAAGCCTCTAGCGAGGAAAAAGGTGCCCGTACCGCAAACCGACACAGGTAGGCGAGGAGAGAATCCTAAGGTGAGCGAGAGAACTCTCGTTAAGGAACTCGGCAAAATGACCCCGTAACTTCGGGAGAAGGGGTGCTTTTCTGGGTGCATAGCCCGGAAAAGCCGCAGTGAATAGGCCCAGGCGACTGTTTAGCAAAAACACAGGTCTCTGCGAAGCCGCAAGGCGAAGTATAGGGGCTGACGCCTGCCCGGTGCTGGAAGGTTAAGAGGAGGGGTTAGCTTACGCGAAGCTCTGAATCGAAGCCCCAGTAAACGGCGGCCGTAACTATAACGGTCCTAAGGTAGCGAAATTCCTTGTCGGGTAAGTTCCGACCCGCACGAAAGGCGTAACGATCTGGGCACTGTCTCAACGAGAGACTCGGTGAAATTATAGTACCTGTGAAGATGCAGGTTACCCGCGACAGGACGGAAAGACCCCGTGGAGCTTTACTGCAGCCTGATATTGAATTTTGGTACAGCTTGTACAGGATAGGTAGGAGCCTGAGAGACATGAGCGCCAGCTTGTGTGGAGGCGTCGGTGGGATACTACCCTGGCTGTATTGAAATTCTAACCCGCGCCCCTGATCGGGGCGGGAGACAGTGTCAGGTGGGCAGTTTGACTGGGGCGGTCGCCTCCTAAAAGGTAACGGAGGCGCCCAAAGGTTCCCTCAGAATGGTTGGAAATCATTCGCAGAGTGTAAAGGCAGAAGGGAGCTTGACTGCGAGACCTACAAGTCGAGCAGGGACGAAAGTCGGGCTTAGTGATCCGGTGGTTCCGCATGGAAGGGCCATCGCTCAACGGATAAAAGCTACCCCGGGGATAACAGGCTTATCTCCCCCAAGAGTCCACATCGACGGGGAGGTTTGGCACCTCGATGTCGGCTCATCGCATCCTGGGGCTGTAGTCGGTCCCAAGGGTTGGGCTGTTCGCCCATTAAAGCGGTACGCGAGCTGGGTTCAGAACGTCGTGAGACAGTTCGGTCCCTATCCGTCGCGGGCGCAGGAAATTTGAGAGGAGCTGTCCTTAGTACGAGAGGACCGGGATGGACGCACCGCTGGTGTACCAGTTGTCTTGCCAAAGGCATCGCTGGGTAGCTATGTGCGGAAGGGATAAGTGCTGAAAGCATCTAAGCATGAAGCCCCCCTCAAGATGAGATTTCCCATAGCGTCAAGCTAGTAAGATCCCTGAAAGATGATCAGGTTGATAGGTCTGAGGTGGAAGCGTGGCGACACGTGGAGCTGACAGATACTAATCGATCGAGGACTTAACCAATGAAAAAGCGGAAGAAGCCCGCTTGATTAAAATGATACTCATTGTTCTTCATGCTTCTTCATGCATTATCTAGTTTTGAGAGAATGAAAAAATTCTCTTCTACATAATGAATATATAAAACATTGTTGATTTAAGCCTGCTCCTGCGGCATAGCATATTCGAAGGTGAAACTGTTCACCTCGTCGCAAGCCAGCAGGGTTGATGATTCAATGATGAAGGCTTGGTGATGATGGCGAGAAGGTCACACCCGTTCCCATACCGAACACGGAAGTTAAGCTTCTCAGCGCCGATGGTAGTTGGGGCATTGCCCCTGCGAGAGTATGACGTTGCCAGGCTTTTGTATTTATCGACGCGGGGTGGAGCAACAAGCATTACTTCACCGAATAACTGCGAGTTGTACCGACCGAACGGCTTCTCGGTTTAGCTTACTGAGGTCGGGACAGTCCGAAAGCTAAAATAGGCGCATGGACTAACAAGATTAAATAATATTACCGCGGGGTGGAGCAGTCCGGTAGCTCGTCGGGCTCATAACCCGAAGGTCGCAGGTTCAAATCCTGCCCCCGCAATAAATCCATATTCTTGAATACATAAGTTAGGTCCCGTAGTGTAGCGGTTAACATGCCTGCCTGTCACGCAGGAGATCGCGGGTTCGATTCCCGTCGGGACCGCCAGTTTATAGGATGCTGGAATAACTGAACGAAACGATGTTTCTTTTTAAAAGCAAAGATATAAAATTCTGGATCTACCACAGCCTCTAAAGCTGTGGTATTTTGATTTATGAAAACAAACATTTTAAAAAAATCTTTATGGAATGCCTATTTCATTGTTAAGCTGTTATAAAAGTTTCTGGTGTGTATCCTCGAAAAGCTATGCACTGTCCTAGATGAGTAAAAACATTGAGAACATGGTTAATAGTGCTGTGAATAATGTCATCCTTACACGTGAACGTAGAGATCGAAGCAACATAAATGTTGCAAAAGAAAGTATAATAAACTCAACAAAAACTGCAATTGCAATCTGAGGGGTTGCCAAATGAACGGATTCAATAACGAACTGAAGCCTTGTTGGCACAACAGAGTAGAGATAGGCAATATTATTATCCACCCATTTTCCCATAGTAATAATTTCTTCAGAATCATGAATCAAAAACATGATGGGAAAGAGCAAGATAACGGTTTTTAGTTCCAATTTATCATTTAACTTTTCCAACATGTCGTTCCACCTCAATAAGAAGTCTCTATTAAGCTCTGTTTTTTGAGTTCTTGATTTAGGACATTAGATTCACCTATATTTTCTTTTCTTTGAAGATGATTCACATGTTTTAACTTCTCATTTAATTCAGCCATACGTAAATCATGAATCTTTTTAATAATATAATCATTGTAAAACACAAAAATCACCTCGGATTTATTTTTTATTCCTTATATAAGGGAGCCGTATGGGTTTTCGGTAAATATGAAATTTACAAAATTACGAGATTAAGGATTGTGCGTGACATAAGTTTCTTAATATTATGAACATAAGCCAGATCAGATCGGTTTAAAATATTTTTTCATAATAAACCCTCCAAGCACTGTAGTATTCAAGAGAAATTAATTTTTTATTGAACTTTATATAAAGATTAACAATCTGTACTTTATATTGCTGTTCATTAATTGCGATTTCTTTAATAGCAATTTTTTAACGACAATCAAAACACAGCACTAGTTAGAATGGGGTCTTTTCATATGAGGTATCTTAATTTAAAGTTAGAAAACAGTAAGTTTATGATGATTCATCTTAAACCAAACTCATCTGATCCTTTAGAGCATAGTCATGGAGACGATTTTCAAATCAGTATTCCTTTGTTTGGGTCTACATTTATTGATATAAATAACAAAACCGGCATTTTAGAAAAACAACATCGATTTATAACTGCCCCGGGAGAAAAACATATTCATTTTACGGATAAAGATGAGGGGAAAGTTCTTTTAATTAATATAAAAAAGGAATTTTTGGAGAAAGTGTATATTGAACGTCTAGCCGGCCAATCAAACGAAATTTCATTTTCTTCTATGAATGTGGGTTCATCTGATTTATTTATAAAAATTGCTGAAACAGCAGTCAGACAAAATCTTTTTGGCAATACAAATAAAATTGAAATCCAACAATTAGAATGGGAATTAGCAAATTTAGTATTTTCTCAACATGAAGGCCCTCACAATGAGCTTTGGAGGAAAGAGGTTACGTTGCCGAATCACCCAATGTTAAAACGAGCAGTGGATTTCATTCATGAGCAATATAATAGTGAAATTACATTAGATCAAATTTCTGAGGAATCTGGAATCAGTAAATATTACTTCCTTCGTTTGTTTAAAGAAGTAACAGGCTTTACACCAAGCCAATATATAACAAAGGTAAGGTTGGACCATTCATTACACCTATTGAAGCATACGAAAAAAGACATCACGATGATTGCCTATGAAGTTGGGTTTGGCAGCTTAGGAAGCTTTGAGAGGGCGTTTAAAAAACGATTTGGGATAAATGCGAGTGAATTTAGAAAAAAATAAATCAATAGAATACGGCAGTTTTATTCATAACGTTTCTTTTTGAGATACGGAAAAGATTAATATTGAGGGGCACATCTAATTATTTAGCAAGCAGGAAATGTCATATACGGTATGCACATTTTTGCTCATCTTCATAAAATCATGTAAACTAATATAGAGTAAGCTCCTTAGGAAGATTCCTAAGGTTTTTTTGTATAAAAATAAACCGTTCTAAACAATCATGTAAACAAAAGGTAGCAAAGGTGATTACCATATGAATCAATATGAATTCCTCTCCGGAGGACCGAGTGAAACGCTGGAATTTTCCAAACGGCTTTCAACATTTTTAAAACCAGGTGATGTTCTTGCTCTTGAAGGAGATTTAGGAGCCGGAAAAACGACTTTTACAAAAGGGCTGGCAGAAGGACTGGGAATAAAGAAAAATGTAAATAGCCCAACATTCACAATAATAAAAGAATACCATGGAAGGCTGCCTCTTTATCATATGGATGTATACCGGGTCGAAGACGCTAATGAAGACTTGGGTTTTGATGAGTATTTTGAGGGCGATGGAGTAACCGTTGTTGAGTGGGCTCATCTTATCGAAGAACAGCTTCCATCTGAATTATTAACGATTTCGATATTCAGGGAAGATAATGAAAAAAGGCGGATTGTTTTACAGCCAAAAGGGAAGCGTTACGAGGAATTATGTAAGGAGATTTTTTCATGAAAGTACTGGCCATTGATACATCTAATTATCCTTTAGGGATTGCCATTATCAATGAAGAGAAAGTAATGGGCGAATATATTACGAATGTTAAGAAAAACCATTCGATCAGAGTAATGCCGGCAATTGAAGCTTTAGTAAAGGAATGTGATATAACTCCCGCAGACTTAACAAAAGTGGTTGTTGCAAAAGGACCGGGGTCTTATACGGGAGTTCGAATCGGAGTGACGATTGCTAAAACACTTGCATGGACATTAAATATTCCGCTTGTTGGAGTTTCAAGCCTGGCGGTGATTGCTTCAGGAGTAGGCAGATATTTTAATGGGTACGTATCACCAATTTTTGATGCGAGAAGAGGGCAGATCTATACCGGGTTGTATCAATATCAGAATGGGAAGCTAGTTGCCATTAAAAAAGACGGGATCATCTTAACTGAGGATTGGGTAAATCAATTAAGGGAACTTGATAAACCGATTCTTTTTGCAGGAAATGACCTCCCTCTCCATAAGGATTCAATTCAAGCAAATCTTGAAGAAAAGGCTGTTTTTGCCGAAATAACGGAACATAATCCGCGGCCTTCGGAGCTGGCGTTTTTAGGAAAGGATCAGCCGGGAGAAGATATTCATTCTTTTGTACCGAATTATATCAGGCTGGCTGAAGCCGAGGCAAAATGGCTTGAATCGAAGAAAACGAATAACGGGTAGTTGGATAGGAAGAAAATTGTATGAATGAATCTATAACTTTTCGATTTATGGAAGAAAAAGATATTGACCAGGTATTGGAGATTGAACATGCATCTTTTACTCTCCCTTGGAGCCGCGAAGCATTTTATAATGAGCTAACAAAAAATCAGTTCGCTGTTTATATCGTTCTCGAAGATCATGAAAAAGTCGTTGGCTATTGCGGAGTGTGGGTTGTTGTTGATGAGGCTCACATTACTAATATTGCTCTCCTTCCTGAATATAGAGGGAAAAAGCTTGGAGAAGCTTTATTGCGAAAGGTAATGGAGCTTGCAAGGGAGCTGGGGGCTAAGACGATGACGTTGGAAGTCAGGGTAACGAATTATGTTGCACAATCATTATACCGAAAGCTTGGGTTTCAAAATGGAGCAATTCGAAAAAATTATTATACAGATAACCAGGAAGATGCATTAGTAATGTGGGTGAAATTAGATGAATAAAGATCAATGGATTATGGGAATTGAAACGAGCTGTGATGAAACAGCGGTGGCGATTATTAAAAACGGCCGGGAGATTGCGGCTAATGTAGTCGCATCGCAAATTGACAGCCATAAGAGATTTGGCGGAGTGGTTCCTGAAATAGCTTCCCGCCACCATGTCGAACAAATAACCATCGTCTTAGAAGAAGCGATGAAACAGGCAGGCATTTCATACAAAGATCTGGATGCGATCGCTGTTACGGAAGGGCCCGGCTTGGTTGGAGCGCTTTTGATAGGAGTAAATGCAGCAAAGGCTATTTCTTTTGCCCATTCAATTCCGCTTGTTGGGGTGCACCATATTGCCGGACATATTTATGCCAATCGGCTTGTAGCTGAAATGAAGTTCCCGCTTTTGTCCCTTGTTGTATCGGGCGGCCATACAGAACTTGTTTATATGAAAGAACACGGGCATTTTGAAGTGATTGGAGAAACGAGAGATGATGCTGCCGGCGAGGCATATGATAAAGTGGCAAGAACATTAAATTTGCCTTATCCGGGAGGGCCGCATATCGACCGGCTTGCACATGAAGGCGAACCTAAAATCGAACTGCCGCGAGCTTGGCTTGAAGAAGACTCATATGATTTCAGTTTCAGCGGATTGAAATCAGCTGTTATTAACACGGTTCACAATGCGGAACAGCGCGGTGAAACGATTGCACAGGAAGATTTGGCATCCAGTTTTCAGGCAAGTGTGATTGATGTTCTTGTAACCAAAACGGTAAAAGCAGCGCAAGCATACGAAGTAAAACAAGTGCTATTAGCAGGCGGAGTAGCCGCCAACAAGGGCTTAAGGACTGCTTTAGAGGAAGCATTTAAGGAATTGCCACATATCGAATTAATAATACCTCCGCTTTCGCTTTGCACGGATAATGCTGCCATGATTGCGGCGGCAGGAAGCGTGTTGTTTGAAAAAGGAATACGGGCCGATTTGGCTTTAAATGCAAATCCGGGCTTAGATA
Organism: Bacillus methanolicus; assembly: GCF_028888695.1. Lineage (NCBI taxonomy): Bacteria > Bacillati > Bacillota > Bacilli > Caryophanales > Bacillaceae > Bacillus > Bacillus methanolicus. The sequence goes on from NZ_PNFF01000002.1 coordinate 806,812, forward strand.
TAACAATCCACAACTAATATGGAAAACTCCCTTTAAACAGGGAGTTTTTTTGTGGATAATTTTTTAAAAATTGTTAGTTTTGTGGATAAAAAAATCAAAAATTGTGGATATTGTGGAAAAAATGATAAAAACTTTTTAAATAAGTAATCGTATTGTGGATAAAATTGTGGATAAATATTCAAGAATTGTTGAGAAATATAAAACAGAAAAAATAAAAAAGGTCAGACCCCTCCAATATTGTGATTGTCGGAAGGAATCAGACCCTTATAAGTCAGCACCTTGTAATCGGGCACGATCGTGGCACTATTTTTCTATTCGGCCAGCTCTGCCCATTCCTCCAATAGGGCTTCAAGCTCTGACTTCGCTTTTTCGTTTTGCAAATTGATTTCCATCACTTTTTCATGATCTTCGTAGATTTCAGGTTCACAGAGAAGCTGGTCATTCTTTGCTATTTGTTCTTCCAGCGACTCAATCAGGGCTTCAATCTCCTCAATCCGCCTTTTGCGCTGCCTTTCAAGCTTTTTGGCTTCTTTGTCTTGCTGGTACGTGTTTTTTTCTTGTTTTATAGGTTCAGCTGCGCCTGTTTCCTGTTGTTCAAGCGCACGAATTTCTTCTTTTTCCTGCTTCTTTTCTAAAAAATAATCATAATCGCCTAAATACTCAACGGCTCCATTTTGATTGAGCTCCAGAACTTTCGTTGCAATCCGGTTAATGAAATACCTGTCATGGGATACAAATAGAATGGTTCCCGGATAGTCAATTAAAGCATTCTCAAGAATTTCTTTACTGTCCAAGTCTAGATGGTTAGTCGGCTCATCGAGAACAAGAAAGTTTGCTTTTTGCATCATTAATTTTGCCAGCGCGAGCCTTGCTTTTTCTCCTCCGCTCAAGGAAGAAACGGGCTTTAGTACATCATCCCCGGAAAATAAGAAATTCCCGAGCACTGTACGGATCTCTTTTTCAGTTTTTAACGGATACTCATCCCATAATTCATTTAAAACGCGCTTATTTGATGTCAGCTCAGCTTGTTCCTGGTCATAGTAGCCAATTGTTACATTTGAGCCGTACTGTATTTCCCCTGAAAGCGCTGGAAGCTTTTTGACGATCGTTTTTAATAAAGTAGATTTGCCGATTCCGTTTGGACCGACTAAAGCGATGCTTTCCCCGCGGGTGATCCGGAATGAGATGTTGTCTGATACCTTATTCCCTTTGTATCCTACGGCCAGCTCATGTACTTTGAGGACGTCATTTCCGCTTTGCCGTTCAATGTCAAAAGAAAAAGAAGCAGATTTCTCATCGCCGAGAGGCCGGTCCATGATCTCCATTTTTTCAAGTTGTTTACGCCGGCTTTGCGCCCGCTTTGTTGTTGAAGCCCGGGCCAGATTTCGCGCAATAAATTCCTGTAATTTGGCTATTTCTTCCTGTTGTTTTTCATACTGCTTCATTTCTCGTTCAAAGTTTTCGGCTTTTTGCTGAAGGTATGAACTGTAATTGCCATGATATTTTTGGATTTGATGCCGAGAAATTTCATAAACTTGTGTCACGACCTTATCTAAAAAGTATCGGTCATGGGAAACGATCAATACCGCTCCATCATAGTTCTGCAAATATTGCTCAAGCCACGTTAATGTTTCAATATCAAGGTGGTTGGTAGGCTCGTCCAAAATTAAAATATCGGGCTTTGTTAAGAGCAGCTTTCCGAGAGCAAGTCTTGTTTTCTGGCCTCCGCTCAGACTTGAAATCTTAGTGGAATAATCGTACTCATGAAAATTGAGCCCGTGAAGGACAGAACGGATATCCGCTTCATATTGATAACCGCCTTGCTCTTTAAACTGAACTTGTAAAAGATCGTACTCTTTGAGAATGCGTTCGTAGGCAGCTGCATTTTCAAACACCGCCGGGTCTGCCATTTTTTCTTCTAATTTTCGCAGCTCTTTTTCCATTTTTTGCAGCGGTTCAAAAACAGTCATCATTTCATCCCAAATGGACAATTCGGATTCAAGCCCGGTATTTTGTGCTAAATACCCGATTGAAACGTCCTTTGGTTTTATTATCTCGCCTGAATCATACGACAGGTGCCCGGCAATGATTTTTAATAGAGTAGACTTACCCGCGCCGTTTCTTCCGACAAGGGCAATTCTGTCACGGTTTTGAACTTCAAGCTTTATATTCGATAAAATAAGATCAGCACCATAATATTTCGTTAATTGATTAACTTGTAATAAAATCATTTGCTCTCACCTCAGGTTACCATAAAACTAGTGTATCTTATTCACATTGTGTCGGCAATACATGTGATTTTGTGAACAATGTTACAAAGTTATCACACAGAAATGTCAAAATAGTGTATGATTTGTTGTGAGGTGTTTTTTATGGCTGAGTTTACTCATTTCAACGAAGAAGGCAGAGCGAAAATGGTAGATGTCAGCAGTAAGCCGGAAACGGTGCGAACTGCATTAGCACGTTCGAGTATTACTGTAAATAGAGAGTTATATGAAAAAATTACGAATAATAAGATAAAAAAAGGGGATGTTCTGTCAGTTGCTCAAGTTGCCGGGGTAATGGCAGCAAAAAAAACATGGGAAATCATTCCGATGTGCCATCCTATTCCTCTTACTGGAGTAGATATTTCATTTTTCTGGGAGAATGATCAGGAAAACTATATTCTAAATATTGAAGCCTCGGTTAAAACAAAGGGGAGTACAGGAGTAGAGATGGAAGCATTAACCGCAGCTTCCGTTTGTGCTCTAACGATTTACGATATGTGTAAAGCCGTTGACAAAGGCATGGTTATTGGAGAAACGTATTTGGTTGAAAAAACAGGCGGAATAAACGGAGATTATTTTAGGGAGAAAGGACGTAAATAAACAAAAAGGCGGTGAATGAAAGATGTCAAACGAAATGGTGAAAATACCCCAAGCAACGGCCAAAAGGCTGCCTTTATATTATCGCTTTTTGAAAAACCTTCATTCTTCCGGAAAACAAAAGGTTTCATCTGCTGAACTGAGTGAAGCAGTAAAAGTAGATTCAGCAACGATCCGCAGGGATTTTTCTTATTTTGGCGCTTTAGGAAAAAAAGGTTACGGCTACAATGTGAACTATCTGCTGTCTTTTTTTCGCAAAGCGCTTGATCAGGATGAGTTGACAAAGGTTGCTTTAGTCGGAGTCGGGAATTTAGGAACCGCATTCTTAAATTATAATATTCTTAAAAACAATAACACGAAAATTGAAATCGCTTTTGACATTGATCAAAACAAAGTGGGAAAAAAGATAGGGCAAGTACCTGTCTATCATATGGATGATCTTGAAAAAATAATGATGGAAACGGATATACAGGTTGCCATCTTAACCGTTCCTGTACCGGAAGCTCAATCAGTTACAGACCGGCTTGTTAATGCGAATGTAAAAGGTATTTTAAACTTTACACCGGCAAGATTAAATGTTCCGTCATCGGTCCGTGTCCATCATATCGATTTACTGGTCGAATTACAGTCATTAGTTTATTTCTTAAAGCATTATCCGCCGGAAGAAGATTAGCGAAGAAATTGTTCTTAATAATAATGCCAATGCAAAATAAGGGGTCTGAAGATCAGACCCCTTGTAGTTGCGCCACTGTTTGGCTAAGATTTTTATAATTTATTTGCATTTTTGATCTTAAAATGAAAAGTAATCATTCTGATTCCTGATCCAATATCAAATGTTGCTAATAACACGAGCAAGTAAGTAAAAAATCCCCAGCCGGTTTCATTCACATGTCGGATGGCAAAAAAAGTGAACAAAGTGCCCAGCAGAATATAAAAGATGCCTGAAATCAAGGGAGACTGCCTCATCTAAAATCCTCCAATAAAACTTTGAATTTTTTCCGCTTCGCGCAGAATTCTCTCTATATCTTCCCTGTATACGGACTGAATTAATACGACGAATGTATTCATTGCCACATGGGCAATGATAGGAACGATAATCCGTTTGGTTTTAACATAAAGAAAAGCAAATGTAAAGCCCATTGCAGAATATAAAATGATATGCTCAGGTTCAGCATGGGCCAGAGCGAATATTAAAGAACTGATCAGTGCGGATAGAAAGAAGTTCAGCCGCTTATGGAGCGCTCCGAAAATAATTTTGCGAAAAACAATTTCCTCTAAAATCGGACCAATTACTGAACTTACTAAAATAACAAAGGGAAAAGACTCAATAATATTAATAATTTGCTGAGTATTTTCCGAACCCATTTCAATTCCGACGATTCTTTCAATATTGGCTGCAATGTATTGGGCAAAAAGGGCCATGAAGACGCCGCCCACAGACCAATAGACAGATGAAATCGCGGAGGCTGCATTCCTTTTATTTGAACCCGCTTTGATTTCTTTTCTCAAAAGTAAAAGAACAATAATGAATGTAAAAGTAAAACTGAAAACCAGCCAATAAGGGACTGCGAGCACTTCCATTTCCTTGATACTTTTGCCGAAGAAAGCTCCTAAAAAAGTGATAAGCGGAATCCCAAACAGACCGGACAGATGCATGGCAATATACGTTATTAATATGAACCAATATTCTTTTTTCAACAGCATTTTACTCCTTTTGTTAAAAACTAATGGACTCTGTACCATTCTACTATTGACGGCAGGCTGTTTCAAATTCTATGGATTAAAGGAATAATTTAGAATCATTGAAGCATAATCTTATATGCAGCAAAAATCGATGAAGAAAATCGGGATTCCAATATCAAAAATTTTTTTCTTTAGGCTTGCAAAAGAGATTTGATTTATTTAATATAATAATTGTGTTAGCACTCAACGGGTGCGAGTGCTAATAATGATAATAATATATTTAAATTTGAGGAGGTTGTTTCCCTTGTTAAAGCCACTAGGTGATCGCATTGTAATTGAGCTTGTCGAATCCGAAGAAAAAACTGCAAGCGGTATCGTTTTACCGGACACAGCAAAAGAAAAGCCTCAAGAAGGTAAAGTAGTAGCTGTTGGAACCGGCCGTGTTCTTGACAGCGGCGAGCGTGTAGCACTTGAGGTATCTGTAGGCGATCGCATTATCTTCTCAAAATACGCTGGTACAGAAGTAAAGTATGATGGTAAGGAATATTTAATTTTGCGCGAAAACGACATCCTTGCTGTAGTAGAGTAAAATGAGATAGCCGTTCCAACTCATGGAGGCCAGATCAAACTACTCGGCTAGAATAACGATATGATAAAAATTAGGGGAGGTTTTTCATCATGGCAAAAGAGATTAAATTTAGTGAAGATGCGCGTCGTGCGATGCTTCGCGGTGTAGATGCTCTTGCAAATGCAGTAAAAGTAACTCTTGGACCAAAAGGACGCAACGTGGTTCTTGAGAAAAAATTCGGTTCTCCGTTAATTACAAATGACGGTGTTACAATTGCGAAAGAAATTGAATTAGAAGATCCATTTGAAAACATGGGCGCTAAGCTTGTTGCAGAAGTAGCAAGCAAAACAAATGATATTGCCGGTGACGGTACAACTACTGCTACTGTTCTAGCTCAAGCAATGATCCGTGAAGGGCTTAAAAACGTAACAGCCGGAGCAAACCCAATGGGTATCCGCAAAGGTATCGAAAAGGCGGTAGCTACTGCTGTTGAAGAATTGAAAGCTATTTCCAAGCCAATCGAAGCAAAAGAATCTATCGCACAAGTTGCTTCTATTTCTGCTGCTGACGAAGAAGTCGGTGAATTAATTGCTGAAGCAATGGAGCGCGTTGGCAAAGACGGCGTTATCACAATCGAAGAATCTAAAGGCTTTACAACTGAGTTAGATGTTGTAGAAGGTATGCAATTCGACCGTGGATATCTATCTCCTTACATGGTAACTGATTCTGACAAAATGGAAGCAGTTCTTGAAAATCCTTATATCTTAATCACTGACAAGAAAATCTCCAACATTCAAGAAATCCTGCCTGTTCTTGAGCAAGTTGTTCAACAAGGCAAATCGTTATTGATTGTTGCTGAAGATGTTGAAGGTGAAGCACTTGCTACATTAGTAGTGAACAAACTTCGTGGAACATTCAATGCAGTAGCTGTTAAGGCTCCTGGCTTCGGTGACCGTCGTAAAGCAATGCTTGAAGACATTGCAATCTTGACTGGCGGTGAAGTAATCACTGAAGAGCTTGGCCGTGACCTTAAATCTGCAACAATCAATTCTTTAGGACGCGCTGCTAAAGTTGTCGTATCAAAAGAAAATACAACAATCGTAGAAGGTGCCGGCGATTCTGCACAAATTGCTTCTCGCGTTAACCAAATCCGTGCTCAATTAGAAGAAACTACTTCTGAATTCGATCGTGAAAAATTACAAGAGCGCTTAGCAAAATTAGCCGGCGGTGTAGCGGTAATCAAAGTTGGTGCTGCTACTGAAACTGAGCTAAAAGAGCGCAAACTTCGTATCGAAGACGCATTAAACGCAACTCGTGCTGCAGTTGAAGAAGGTATTGTAGCCGGTGGTGGTACTGCACTTCTTAACGTATACAACAAAGTTGCTTCTATTCAAGCTGAAGGCGATGAAGCTACTGGTGTTAACATTGTATTACGTGCAATGGAAGAGCCTGTACGTCAAATCGCTCAAAACGCCGGCCTTGAAGGTTCTGTGATCGTTGAACGCTTAAAAGGCGAAGCAGTTGGAACAGGCTTCAACGCGGCTACTGGCGAATGGGTAAACATGATCGAAGCTGGTATTGTTGACCCAACAAAAGTAACTCGTTCAGCTCTTCAAAACGCAGCATCTGTTGCGGCTATGTTCTTAACAACAGAAGCAGTTGTTGCTGACAAGCCGGAAGAAGACAAAGGTCCTGCAATGCCTGACATGGGCGGAATGGGCGGCATGATGTAATTAATGAATAAAACCCCTTGAAATCAAGGGGTTTTATTCATTACTATGCCATTTTTGATGCCGTTTTGGTGCCGAAATTGAAAAAATAATGCCATAAACCAAAAAATCAGAGGCTTCTCATAAGTTCGCCGAACTTTTGGGAAGCTTCTTTTTTTGGCTCTATAATATTTGTTGGGGTTTAAACACACTTTCGTTTGCATAAAAAATACACGCAAACATCCAATTCCTTTATACTTGAATTGTCCAGAAACAAGTTTAAAGAATGGAGTTGCGTGTATATGAATCTTATCATGAATATTCCTGGTTTAAAAGAGGTTGTCCTGACCAAAGTGGAACAAGTTGGGGAAGTTGTACAGTTTCATGTGGAGATGGAACGAAAGATGCATCGTTGCCCCCGTTGTAACAGAAAGACAAGCCGTGTTCATGATTACCGGATCCAGAAAATCCAGCATTTGAAATGGTTTGAGCGAAAGACCCAGATTTTTTATAGACGGCGGAGATATGTATGCAGCTGCGGGAAACGTTTCTCTGAGAAAAACTCCATAGTCGAGCGCTACCAACGCACTTCCATTGAGTGGAACCAGGCCGTATCCATCCGCGGGCCATCAAAGGAAAGACCTTCAAGGAAACCGCTGAGAACTATGGCACTTCTGCGTCGACGGTAGTCCGTCGGTTTGACCGCTTGGCGAGCAGTGAAATCCGTGCGGTTGAGGAATTGCCGAAAATCATTGCCATTGACGAATACAAAGGCGATACGAAGGAAGGCAAATACCAATTAATCATAGCCGACGGGGTGACAAAAAAGCCATTGGATATCCTCCCCAATCGGTATAAAAAAACCATTAAGCAATACCCTCAAAAGCACGGAAGCCAGGTCCAAGTGGTCATTATGGATATGAACCAATCGTTTAAAGCAGCCGTCCAGGCAGCACTAGGCCGTCCGGTTATTATCGCAGATCGATTTCACTTCTGCCGATATATCTACTGGGCGCTTGATGCGGTGAGAAGGCGAGTCCAACAGGATTTTCACGACTATGACCGTAAAAAGTGCAAGCGAATGAAACATGTCTTCCACAAGGCCAGTGACCGCCTTACAGAAGAGGAACGCTGGTATTTAGAGCGTTATCTGGAGATGTCCGAGGAGCTCAGGAAGGCATACGAACTCAAAGAAGCCTATCGAGATTGGTTTACACGTGCCAAAGAGATTGGCAGGGATCAAATTGCCGTGGTGAAAGAGGAGTTAAAAGCGTTTTACCGATTGGTTGAAGCTTCGGAAATCCCAGAGATGGAGAAGGCCATAAAGACCTTTCAAAACTGGCAGACAGAAATCCTTAACAGTTTTGTTTATGACTGTTCCAACGGATTTTTGGAAGGGATCAATAATTTAACCAAAGTACTAAAACGGAATGCCTTTGGCTTCAGAAGCTTCAAACGCTTCAGGGCTAAAATTTTATTATCACATCAGTATAAAGGAATTGGGGTTCACATTGGATAGGGGTGAGGACACAAAGTCATCACCCAAACATTTGACGGAGAACCCTTTTTTTCTGTCTTTGGTAATGTGCAAGTATACTTGAGTTGTTGTTTCATCGTCTGTATGACCGAGACGATCCATGATCTGCAACAAGTCTACCCCAGCTTCAGCAAGTAACGAAGTATGAGTGTGTCGTAGGGAATGCGGAGTAAGGTGTTTCTTAATAGAAGGCAATTTTTTTAATACGGCTTCCATACGATTTTCAACAGTCTTAATAAAATGTGGATAACCGTAATATGGCGGTTTCATTCGAGCGAATACAAAATCTTGATCATAATAATCCCGGCCGACTTCCAGTTTCACTGCTTTCTGACGGATTTGATGTTTCTTCAAAACGCTGATGACTTCATCCTCCACAGTAATCTTGCGGATGGATCCCTCTGTTTTTGGTGGAAGTAACTGAAATTTCTTTGTATTGTTAGTTGGATTGTAATAAGTCTTTGTAATGTTAATTGTTTTCTCTTCAAAATCGATGTCCTTCCACTTCAATGCAACCAATTCTCCAGCACGCAACCCGGTCCATGCTAAAACAAAAAGCATGGTATAGGTTTCTTCGTCCATTTCTTTTGCCTTGTCCAAAAATAGCTTCAATTCGTGTTTTGCGAGATATTTCTCTTCGATTTTTGTGTTTTCAATATCCTCGACCGTTTTCTTGTCTTTAGGGATAATAGCATATTCAGAAGGATCAACAAGCAGCAAGTCTTGTTCCATCGCTCTCTTAAATATCATCCGTGCCGTACCGTGAATGCCAGATATTGTCCTGTATGAAAGTCCTTTCTTATTTTTAAGATCGATAAGAGCATTCTGATACATATTTTTTGTGATGTCTTTTAGCTTGTATCGGGCAAAGTAGCTGTTTAAATGACCGATTTCATGACGTCTTACCCTAATTGTGCTTATTTTTACATCGGCCGATCCGTAGACGGATAATCACTCTTCGGCCATTTCTTCGAAGGTAATATTCCCTTTAGTATCTAACTTTCTTAAACCTAACTGATATTCCAGTTCCTTAGCTGCATCCTTCGCGTCTTTTTGTTTTAAAAACCCTCGACGAACGACTCTCCGCCGGTTCCCGGTTTGCGGATCAATGCCATTTTCAATGACAAACATCCATCGTTCGCCTTTTTTTGTTTCATACTTTTGAAACCGTGCCATTCTTATTCCTCCTCAACTAATTAGTTTGTTGATGTAAATTCGATTTCTTATTTGTAAAAGCCTTTCCTGGCAAAGTTCCTGAGTAACACAGAATGTTTTTGATGCTTTTTTTATTATTTCAGGATCGTCCAAATCCCAATCCTTCACCATATCAAACGGAATAGCTGCACACTTCACAAAACGTTTAGCATCAAGTTCCTGCCATTCACGAAAAGAAAAGGGAACAATTGATTGACTTCCAACATGCCGAAGAACATGACACAATTCATGAAAAAATTGTTCACGCTGTTTTTTAGGACTGTCACGTGCATCTACATAGTTTGCATCGACTCCACAAACGCGAGTGTGAAAAGCAGGACCATTATTCCGGAAAAACAAGATTCCAAGTTTTGCTGCAATATCTTCTTCTGATATCTGGTGAGGCTTAAAAATGCCAAGGCTTTTGTAAAGATTTGAGATGAATTCTTCTAAATATGTTTGAGTATATGTTGTTTTCATGATGAGCACCTCAATTATACGAATATACGTTCGGTTTTATGTTTGAAAGAAAAGCCCTAAAAGGGCTATTGAAACAATCTATCGTTCACAAGCGATATAGTCTTTATCTCGATCCAGTTTTTTATTGGCGTCATAGAGTTCTTTTGAAACATAAGGCTTGTATTTCGTTTTTCCACCTTTGTTTTTAGCAGAAGAAGAACGAGCAACCCCGCCTTTGTATGATTTATTAAGCTCTGTGCAGTTTTTGAATTTCTTTGCTGCAGCTTCTGTGTCATGGCTAGGGATAACAGATAAGCCTAAAATTAGACAAACAGAAGCAAAGATTCCAATTAATTTTTTGATTCATCACCACATTTTGTGATTTAACTAATAAAAATGAAAACACTCACAGATTCCTGGCAATAATGTTAGCGCCTACTTAACATAACAGGAGGTTCTGTAAGTGTTTTCTGTATCACTAGATTTGCCAGAATTTGAAGTTGTTAAACAAGTATTTCTTGAAGATTGCAATCTGTTACATGTTGAGAAAAATACGATGGAAGAACGTTGTACTTTTTGCGGCTTTTTTACCAGTAATGTCCACGACTGGCGGACAAGAAAAGTTCGTGATCTATCTATATTAGGCAAACCCCTTTTTTTATTTGTCAGAGTGAACAGATACCGTTGTCACAACTGTAATGAGGTATTTTCCCAAACATTTGAATCGATTAGCCCTAAAAAACATCAGACCAATCGATACAGAGAATATCTGTATCAAATGTGCAATGGATCCACTATTCAAGAAGTAAGTCGAAAGGAAAAAGTTCCTTATACGACAGTAGAAAGAATTTTTTATTCCATCGCTAAAGAAAAAGAAATGGAGCATTTAGAACATCTTGATAGTGCTTTAGAAAACAATGAACTAGTCCTTAGCCTTGATGAAGTCGCTGTTTGAAAGGGTCACCGATATGAAACCGTTCTAATGGATGCCCAATCCGGCAGTGTTCTTGGTATGGAACATCAACGTAGTTATGATTCTACTCTAACCTTACTCTCCAAGGAGATCCTGGCTAATAAGTGTGTTCAAACCGTTGTCATGGATATGTGGGATCCCTTTCATAAAGCTGTTAAATCCGTATTTCCAGAGGCCTGTATCGTCATTGATAAGTATCATGTAGTGCAAAAAGTTACCCAAGCACTTGATCAAGTAAGGAAGAATATTCCTGGCCTGAAAAAAGAACGGTTTAAGCTCTTGAAAGGTTCTGAAAAGCTAACGGCTAATGAAAAACAACAATTAGACGAAATGCTCGAAGAGCACCTAGAGTTGTCATATGCCTATTTTCTAAAAGAGCTATTTAGAGAAGTTTACCAAGCACCGGACTTTGATACAGCTGATTCACTCTTGGAAGAATGGATCCAACTTGCATGGAGCAGCCCATTTCCGTCATTCCATCAAGTAGCCAAGACCTTAGAAAATTGGAAAGCACAAATTTTGCAATACTTTCTTACACCCTTCACAAATGGCCGGATTGAAGGCACAAACAATAAAATCAAGAATATCAAAAGACGTGCATTTGGTTTTAAGAATTTAGACAGATTTAGACTCCGTGTATTTTTAGAATGTACAGGTAAAACTTATAAAAATCAGGCTGCCTGACCTTGTCCTTCATCAGCTTTCCACAGTGTAGTTGGTAGAAAGGAAGCCGTCAAGGAAAGCACTTGACAGCTTCCTTTCTACCAACTAAGTGGTCACTAAGCTGACGAAGGGGCTACTCTAGATTGAGTACCAATCTTGCTAACTTATTTCAGGAATTGTGTGGACATCACAGAATATGGTGAAGAGACTTAATTTTTTTGTCCAGTTAAGTGTAGCCGATTCATGTCTTTTCTAGGCTTTCCATTTTCATATAGTTTGACCATTTGAGCTTTAAATTCATGAGTAAATGTTCTTCTAACTCTTGTTATATCGGTGCACCTCCATTAACTGAATGAGATGAAGTAGACTTCCAAATGTAGTGGGTAACCACCGCAACTTGACAAGGAGCCTCTACGGGCATGCTTTCCCAGCCAGGAAACCAGATGATGAAAATATCTGGCTTGCCAAACAGGCTAGCATACCCGCCTCTCCTAGTAAAGTTGCTGGTATGGGATCTCTTATGCTTGATTAGCAGTATACCCAGATTGGATGGTTAGTCTACCTGACCTTAATTTTTTTGTCCAGTTAAGTGTAGCCGATTCATATTTGCATGTTACATAACAATAATATAATATAGTATTAAGTGACATGGATTAAGGAGAACACATATGGAATATGTAGAAGCTTTAAGAGATATAAAACAAATTAATTCCATGAAAAGATATTTAAAAAAACATTCTGAAAGAGACTATGTTCTCTTTGTTTTTGGGATAAATACCGGATTAAAGATCACGGAAATGTTGGATATTAAAGTAAGAGATGTTTTGGAAAAAGAAGGCTGCATAAGTGATTTCTTTTTGCTTCCTTCTAAAGAATCTAGAATCACTAAGGAAGTGTATCTCAATCATAAAGTAAAAAAGGCTACTCTAAACTATATCCAAGCTAATCATTTGAACAGTGATGACTATTTATTTCAGTCAACTAAAACAAAAAAACCAATCACGCGTCAACAAGCTTATCGTATTATTCATCATGCTGCAGAAGCTGTTGGCGTACAGGGGAAAATTGGCACTAATTCTATGCGCAAAACTTTTGGGTATCATGCCTATAAACGGGGAGTTGCCATTTCTCTGCTTCAGAAACATTTTAATCATTCTACGCCTTCTGAAACTCTTAAATATCTTGGAATTTCTAAAAATGAAAAAATTAGAACGGAAATTGATGTAAACCTTTGAGATAAAAAAACCTTAATCCATGAACAATTTAAAGGAGGAAATCTGAGAAATGAATATTAGAGAAAGCGAACTTCCTGGAATTGGATGGAAGTTTGAAATCATTACAAAAAATCAAGATAAACTGGTTATCGTTATTCATGATGATGGACGGAGAGAAATCTATCATTTCAATTCAGATGATCATGATGAAGTGATCAGTAATGTTACATTAAACGATTCAGAAGCCAGACAAATTGCAGGAATTTTAGGTGGGATGGCATATAAACCTAAAGCATTAGAAACAGTGGACTTCGCATTTGATGATTTAATAATTGAATGGTATCAAGTAGAACCTAATGCACCTGCTGTTAATAAAACGATTGGTGAGATTGATATTAGAAATAACTTTGGAGTTAATGTCATCGCTATAAAGAAAAAAAATACAAAAAAGTCCCACACACCAGGTCCAGATACAGTTATTGAAGCAGGTGACACATTAGTTATCTCGGGAGAAAGAAACCAATTAAAAGACTTAATAAAAAATTTATTATCGAGCAGGGGGTGAGGGATATAGATGGGTCATTTAGTATTTGAAGTCGGCACTGCATTTGTCCTTATTGCCATCGGATCAATTATTGCGAACAAACTAAAGTTTTCAATTATCCCATTTCTGATTATTCTAGGTATGCTAGTTGGACCACACGCCCCACAGATTGGGATTATTGACTTAACCTTTATTGAAAGTAACGACATTATCCAATTTTTAGGGCGTATGGGTGTACTATTTTTACTATTCTACTTAGGATTAGAATTTTCAGTTGGCAAACTGATGAAATCAGGCCGGAATATTGTAATAGGTGGGAGTATCTATGTAGCCATCAATTTTGCTTTAGGTTTTTTATATGGATTTATCGCAGGCATACCATGGATGGAAACCCTTATTATTGCCGGACTCTTTAGCGTGTCCTCTTCTGCAATTGTAGCGAAAGTTCTTGTCGATTTAAAAAGAACAGCAAATCCGGAAACAGAGCTGATTCTTGGGATGATTTTATTTGACGATATCTTCCTAGCTTTATTTTTAACGACAATGTCAGGTGTTTTGCTTGCCGGCTCTACTTCCTCCCTCGATATCATCACTTCCGTTCTTATTTCGGTTGGTTATATGTTAATGTTTTTTATTATTGCACGAAAAGGTGCTCCTTTATTTAATAAATGGTTAAATATAAAATCCGATGAGATTTTCATTATTGTTATATTTGCTACATTATTCTTTGTTGCTGGATTTTCAGAAACGCTTCATGTGGCAGAAGCGATTGGCGCCTTACTATTAGGATTAGTTTTTTCTGAAACTGAGCATCGAGATCGTATTGAACATTTGGTCGTTCCGTTCAGAGATTTCTTCGGAGCTATTTTCTTCTTCAGCTTTGGACTAAGCATTGATCCGTCTACATTAGCTGATGCGATTTGGTTGGCATTAGGCGCTGTTATATTAACAATTGTCGGAAACTTTGTTGCCGGCATGATTTCCGGAAGAAAAGCTGGGTTATCTCATAAAGCATCAACTAATATTGGTTTAACAATCATGGCTCGTGGAGAATTTTCAATCATTGTAGCCAATTTGGGGATTACAGCAGGATTAAATCCAATTTTAACACCTTTTACTGCCCTTTATGTTCTTATTTTGGCAACTGCAGGACCACTTATGACGAAAGAAAGCAAGAAAATTTACAAGTATTTAAACAAGATTTTTAAATGGAGTAAAGAACCGAAAAAGAAAAAAATTGAAGTTACAGAAGGTTGAAATAATACTTTTTTCCAAGTAACTATAAGTTTTTACCTCTAACTATGGCAAAAGGTAATGCAAAACATTTTAATGCTAGTTGAACTACACAGGCGGAACCTCTTTATAAAATCAAGATAATGATATAAAAATAAGAGTCTATTTTTATATCCGTAACAAAGTGTATAAGTATAGGACAGTTTTGAATTGTCATATATTTCAAAAAACGCCATACATTAGGCGTTTTTTTTCTTCTTCTTTTTAAGTGGGATTCCATATTTGTTTGCATTATCGATTATTTTTTTTGCTATTGCTGAAACCTCTTTTTTTCATTCTTTATTCTCCTTCCCTAGTTTATCCAAATTTCTTTTTATCAATCTTCACTAGGAACAAAAAGACAGTGTCCCGAACTTAAGTTTGGATTTTTGGAGGGGAAAATGATGATAAAAGAGAAGGGGAGACGTACCCGATCAGATAAAAAACGAGATGTGAAACCGACGTAACCGTAAAATAGTTCCCACCTATTAACCTAGATGATACTTTGAGATAATCTCTTCAAATCAATATTTGAGGAGGTTTTTTGATGTCTCGAGCAGAATTGCGAAAAGAATGGGAACTTCGGATCGCTGAGTTTAGGGCAAGTGGACAGACCCAATCCAAATGGTGTGCTGACAATAATGTGAAGCTCCATCAATTAAAATATTGGCTTAAGAAAATTGAAAACACAAATCGGATCTCAACACCATCAACTAATTGGGTCTCAATCACAATGGATGAACAATATGCCGAATCAAAAGACTCTTCATTATCCTTACAGATTAAAATAGGTCAAGCATCCATAGAGGTTAAACCAGGTTTCGACCCATCTTTCCTTGCGGAAGTCGTCAGGACGTTAAGATCGCTATGTTAAACGAAACAATGATCGCGAATGTTTACCTCGCCCGAGGGAGTACAGATTTGCGCAAATCCATTGATGGATTGGCTGCGTTGGTGAAAGAAGGGTTTGATCTAGACACCTTTTCGCCTAGCTACTTTGTCTTTTGTAATCGTAATCGGGATAAACTGAAAATCCTTCATTGGGAGCACAATGGCTTTTGGCTCTATTATAGACGTTTAGAGCGCGGAAAATTTCAATGGCCAACGGAAGAAAGTGATGTACCGCTAAAATAAAGCCGACGCCAGTTCCGTTGGTTACTTGATGGACTTCCACTTGAACAGCGCCAGGCTCATCCTGAAGTTACTGCGAGGACAGTCATATAAAATCATATTTTTTATTTACACACCAATTTTTAAAAGGGATTGATCAACATTTGTCGAATAGATAAAGTATGAAAAAGACAACAAAAACACCCACCCACCCAACCAACTGAAAATCTTCAAAAACGATGTGAATCCCTTGAAAAGCAAGTCGCTGAACTGACGGTGAAGCTAAAAGGGTATGAGGAACAGTTTCGCCTCAGCCAAAAAAGACGATTCGGCTCTTCAAGTGAAAAAACACATTCCGATCAACTAGAGCTTTCGCTCTTTAATGAAGCAGAGGTAGAAGCAGCCTCCAATTTAGAGGAGCCTGCTTCTGAAACCATTACCTACCGTCGTCGTAAAAAACGTGGTCAACGTGAAACGATGCTAGAAGACCTGCCTACGGAAACGGTTGAATACCGCCTTTCCGCAGAAGATCAGGTCTGTTCGTGCTGCGGTGGATCTTTACATGAAATGAGCACGGAAGTGCGTCAAGAAATCAAAGTCATTCCAGCTGAAGTAAAAGTGGTTAAGCATGTCCGTTATGTCTACGCCTGTCGCCATTGTGAACGTGAGGAGATCCATACACCGATTGTCACAGCGTCTATGCCGGCACCTGTCTATCCGGGCAGTTTAGCTTCTCCTTCAAGTATGGCGTATGTGATGAGTCAAAAATATGTGGAAGGGTGCCTCTTTATCGCCAGGAAAAGCAGTTTGAGCGATTTGGGTTTACATTATCCCGGCAGACGATGGCGAACTGGATGATCTATGGCGCAGATCAGTGGTTACGTTTAATTTATGATCGGATGAAGGATCATTTACTTAAACAGGAGATTCTCCATGCGGATGAAACCACTTTGCAGGTGCTCCATAAACCAGGTCGAAAGGCAACATCCACTTCTTATATGTGGCTTTATCGCACTGGAAGAGAAGGTCCGCCGATTACTCTTTATGATTACCAACAGACACGGGGAAAGGAACATCCTCGCAAGTTTCTGACTGGTTTCAAGGGCTACCTTCATGTGGATGGCTACTCTGGTTATCAAGGGATGCCTCATGTGACCCTAGTAGGTTGCTGGGCGCATGCAAGGCGTAAGTTTGATGAGGCCTTAAAGGTTTTGCCGGCTTCAAAACAATCCGCTTCGGTAGCTGCCAAGGAAGGGCTCAATTTCTGTAACCAACTTTTTGCGATTGAGCGTGACTTAAAGGATTCAACTCCTGAAGAACGCCATAAAAGTCGTTTGGAACGCAGCCAGCCAGTGCTGGATGCTTTTTCAGCATGGCTAAAAACGCAAAGGTCAAAAGTCCTCCCAAAAAACGCCCTTGGCCAGGCAATCCAATATTGCCTGAACCAATGGGATAAATTAGTGGGCTTTATAAAAGATGGTCGGTTAGAAATCGATAATAACCGTAGCGAACGTTCAATCAAACCATTTGTAATTGGCTGCAAAAATTGGTTGTTTGCCAACACCACACGGGGCGCTCAAGCCAGTGCAACGATTTACAGTATTATTGAGACAGCTAAAGAGAATGACTTGAATCCATTTACCTATCTTTTTGAGAAACTACCAAACATGGATACTAAAGATAAAGATGCCTTGGATCAATTAATGCCTTGGTCATCAACGATCCCATTAGTTTGTCGAGTGTTTAAAAAGAATACTTAAATCATAACTAAATCCCCATCTACTTATAGGTGGGGATTATTTGACGCTTACATTAAAATCGCCCCTACGACTAATCCTATGAGCACTGTATTTATAGAAAATAAATGTTCATCGATATAGTCTTCAAATAATAAACCAAGTATAGTTGCCGGCAATAGGCCAACTATTACTTGTTTCAATTCTAATTTATGCTCACGCTTTTGGTTTCCGGTTGGTTTTTTCTGTAATCCAAGTAAACTTATAAACCGATCTTTAAATAGAATGACTACGGCTAAAATGGAGCCTAATTGAATCACCACTTTAAATGTATTTGCCACTTCTGGTGAAAATAATTCTTTTGATTTAAACATGATGTCATCGACGATAATCATGTGACCGGTTGATGATACCGGTGCAAATTCAGTTAGTCCTTCAACGATTCCCAAGATAGTTGCGACAAAAATTTCCCACAAATTCATTTTTTCTCCTTTACAGACAGCCAAATAAGATGTATAAATCTCGGATTGCTGTTTTCTATTAAATTAACTTATATAGAGCAAGTTCACTATCTGGAATTATAAAAAAATTTATTATAGTCTGAATACTCTAAATATTTCCAGTTAACATATGTATTGGAAAAAAGCTTGGGTTTTGTATGAATCCAAGTTTTTTTACGTTGCAAAAAAAGTAAAATGGGGTTTCTCCATTATTTTTTAAAATAGATGATCATCTATATTCTTAGTCCTCATTATCAGAAAAATCACCAAAATCCATACCAGCTAAATCAATATCCTCTTCATCTAAACCTACGGACTCTGCTACATCTTCTAACATTTCATCTGCACCAAGGTTATCCATTATTTCATTTAATAACATACCACCTAAAACACCCATCGCCAGTCCTCCGACCATGCTTCCAATGCCACCTGCTATACCGCCTTTATGATGAGGTTGATAAGCATGATAGGAAAAAGGTTGTCTATACAATTCCGGTTGCTGGACTGTTTCTGCAATATACTGTTTGATAGAGGATACCAGCTTATCTTCATTCTCTAGTAATTCTTTTGACAAAACAAACTCTCGTTTTGCTTCAATTTCTCCGTAGCCAGATCGACAATCAACTTCCATCCAAATCTGGATTCCTGTTTCAACATAAGCAAAACGGATTTCTAATTCATTGATTTGGCCCGCAAACAACTGCGTAGGAAAAAACTCAAACTCCTGGCCATATGCATCAAGTTTTCCTGTAGTAGATTTTTCTCGGAAACCTAAACGGGAAAGAGCATTAAAAATGGATTGAATTTCTTTCGATTCTCCAATTGTAATATAATCAATATCTGTCCGGTCAACGCCTCCCTCAATATCAAGATGGGTATCAAAGTAATAAGAAACAGGCCCTCTTGATAACGGAAGAGTTGGTGGTATACGATAATGAAAAAGAAAGCGTTTTTCTTCTTTTTTTGAAATAACAAACGATCCCGTTAATGGCACCATTTCAACTTCACGTGAAATAGACTGGCCATTCTTTGTTGTGACAGTCATCATAAACTTAACTGCAAGCTGATTGATCTTTTGATCTACTTCGCTTCCTTTTAAAATAACCTCTCCTTGTACAACCTCATTAATCTGATAAGGACGATTTTCAATTTGTAAATCTACTGTCGCAGCTCCCTTACCTAATTTCGCTAAAAATTTTGGCTCTATAATATTTGTTGGGGTTTAAACACACTTTCGTTTGCATAAAAAATACACGCAAACATCCAATTCCTTTATACTTGAATTGTCCAGAAACAAGTTTAAAGAATGGAGTTGCGTGTATATGAATCTTATCATGAATATTCCTGGTTTAAAAGAGGTTGTCCTGACCAAAGTGGAACAAGTTGGGGAAGTTGTACAGTTTCATGTGGAGATGGAACGAAAGATGCATCGTTGCCCCCGTTGTAACAGAAAGACAAGCCGTGTTCATGATTACCGGATCCAGAAAATCCAGCATTTGAAATGGTTTGAGCGAAAGACCCAGATTTTTTATAGACGGCGGAGATATGTATGCAGCTGCGGGAAACGTTTCTCTGAGAAAAACTCCATAGTCGAGCGCTACCAACGCACTTCCATTGAGTGGAACCAGGCCGTATCCATCCGGGCCATCAAAGGAAAGACCTTCAAGGAAACCGCTGAGAACTATGGCACTTCTGCGTCGACGGTAGTCCGTCGGTTTGACCGCTTGGCGAGCAGTGAAATCCGTGCGGTTGAGGAATTGCCGAAAATCATTGCCATTGACGAATACAAAGGCGATACGAAGGAAGGCAAATACCAATTAATCATAGCCGACGGGGTGACAAAAAAGCCATTGGATATCCTCCCCAATCGGTATAAAAAAACCATTAAGCAATACCTTCAAAAGCACGGAAGCCAGGTCCAAGTGGTCATTATGGATATGAACCAATCGTTTAAAGCAGCCGTCCAGGCAGCGCTGGGCCGTCCGGTTATTATCGCAGATCGATTTCACTTCTGCCGATATATCTACTGGGCGCTTGATGCGGTGAGAAGGCGAGTCCAACAGGATTTTCACGACTATGACCGTAAAAAGTGCAAGCGAATGAAACATGTCTTCCACAGGGCCAGTGACCGCCTTACAGAAGAGGAACGCTGGTATTTAGAGCGTTATCCGGAGATGTCCGAGGAGCTCAGGAAGGCATACGAACTCAAAGAGGCCTATCGAGAATGGTTTACACGTGCCAAAGAGATTGGCAGGGATCAAATTGCCGTGGTGAAAGAGGAGTTAAAAGCGTTTTACCGATTGGTTGAAGCTTCGGAAATCCCAGAGATGGAGAAAGCCATAAAGACCTTTCAAAACTGGCGGACAGAAATTCTTAACAGTTTTGTTTATGACTGTTCCAACGGATTTTTGGAAGGGATCAATAATTTAACCAAAGTACTAAAACGGAATGCCTTTGGCTTCAGAAGCTTCAAACGCTTCAGGGCTAAAATTTTATTATCACATCAGTATAAAGGAATTGGGGTTCACATTGGATAGGGGTGAGGACACAAAGTCATCACCCCAACATTTGACGGAGAACCAAAATTTTTTGAGCATTCTCTTATCTCCTTTCAGTCTATACTTAATTTTATAATTTAAATTAGGAATAAAAAACCGGATGATCAACTCAAGATTGTTTATATTTTATTTTTCATTCCATCTCACTCATTTTTAAATTTTAATGAGATCTCTACACAAAAGATATTATAATCAACAAATGTTCATTAAATTGTCACTTTAAATGAAAACCAGATTTTCGATATAATGTGTTGTATAATAATAATAATAGCTTAGAATTTTGAAACCTTTTGTTACATCTTACGTATAACATAACAAATTGGTTTTACTTTTTGTCAAACCATCACGTTATACTTTGATTATTTTAAGGGGGTGATTCGATGGGGCTAAAAAATACCGAATTGGCGAACTTGCAGAATTGGCGAATGTTACAAAGCGTACCATCGATTATTACACAAATTTAGGATTACTAAAAGCAGAACGTACTGCTTCTAATTATCGTTATTACTCTCAAGAAGCATTAGAAGATTTAAGGTTTATCGAAGCCTGTAAAAAGCAACAACTAACCTTGCAGGAAATCAAAGAAGCACTTGTAAGGAGAAAACAAGGAAAGCAGACTGACATTGTTAATCAAGCAAATGATATAGCAAATCAAATTCATCACTTAAAAGAAAAAATTGAAGATTTATTGCCTTTAATTGAAAATCTTAATGAAAAAGAACGAAAACACATTACAAAAAGGCTGTCACCTGAAAGTATAACACTCATTCAAACTTTACTCATGTTATTAGGTTAAAAAGGAGGAACCAAACATGTTTTTTCATCCAATGGATTTCTTGATTCTTATTGCATTTGGACTTTCGATTTGGGCACAATTCAAAGTAAAAGGAAATTTCAATAAGTGGTCAGAGGTACCAACACGTTCTGGGTTAACCGGTGCTGAGGTGGCAAGACGCATTCTCGATCGGAATGGCTTGCATCATGTTCCTGTTGAAGTAGTTCCAGGTACTTTAACAGACCATTATGATCCGCTTAGTCGTGTTGTTCGTTTATCTGAACCCGTTTACTACGGATCATCCATTGCTTCGATTTCTGTTGCTGCTCACGAAGTTGGTCATGCGATTCAACACCAGCAATCTTACGGAGCATTAGTCTTACGCCACCGTATGTTCCCGTTAGTGAACTTTACATCCGGAATTGCTCCATTTTTGTTGTTAGGCGGATTTTTATTCCAAAGCCTCTCACTGATCGGTATTGGAATTATCTTTTTCTCAGCAGCTGTTGCCTTCCAATTAATTACTCTGCCTGTTGAGTTTAATGCCAGCTCAAGGGCTAAAAATTTAATGTTGGCTGAAGGAATTATGTATAATGAAGAGGAAAAAGGCGTTAATAAAGTGTTAAATGCTGCTGCTTTAACATATGTAGCCGCTGCTTTAATTTCCGTCTTAGAGTTAATCAAATATGTCATGATTTTCTTCCAGGGACAAGGACAAACAGAAGAAGAGTAAAACAAGATTTTTAACCATTTTTCATTTAATAGGAGGTGCTCCTGACTCGTTTCGTCTATACGAGTCAAGGATAATCAGTGGAAATAGTTAACCTGATATTAGTTGCCATTTTAATCGGACTTACGGCATTTTTCGTTGCTTCCGAATTTGCCATGGTAAAAATCAGATCGACACGAATCGATCAATTAGTCGCAGAAGGAAATAAAAATGCGATTGCCGCCAAAAAAATTATTTCGAACTTAGATGAATACTTGTCCGCCTGCCAGTTAGGTATTACAGTGACAGCATTGGGATTAGGATGGTTAGGTGAACCAACCGTTGAACACCTGTTGCATCCTTTGTTCGAAAAGCTAAATTTAGATGAGTCTCTTGTAAGCATTCTTTCTTTTACTTTTGCCTTTGTATTGATTACGTTTTTACACGTCGTAGTCGGTGAGTTGGCTCCAAAAACGTTTGCCATTCAGAAAGCAGAATCCATTACAATGTTATGTGCACGTCCTTTAATGTTCTTCTATAAAGTCATGTACCCATTTATTTGGGCATTAAATGGTTCAGCACGTGCATTTACAAAATTGTTTGGCTTTAAGCCGGTATCGGAACATGAAGTGGCTCACAGTGAAGAAGAACTGCGTATCATCCTTTCGGAAAGTTATAAGAGAGGTGAAATCAATCAGTCTGAATTCAAATATGTAAATAACATTTTTGAATTCGATGACCGGCTTGCCAAAGAGATTATGGTTCCCCGTACAGAAATCGTCAGTGTTTCAAAGGATGACACCATTGAGGACTTCTTAAAAATGGCAAAACATGAAAAATTTACTCGTTATCCTGTTGTATTGGAAGGCGACAAAGACCACGTCATTGGATTGGTCAACATAAAGGAAGTATTAACAGACTGTGTCCATGGGATGGATAAGAACCAAAAAACAATTGAATCCTATACGAAGCCAATCATCCAGGTAATTGAATCCATTCCCATCCATAATTTATTACTAAAAATGCAAAAAGAAAGAATTCACATGGCTATCTTGATGGATGAATATGGTGGAACAGCCGGGCTTGTAACCGTTGAGGACATTTTGGAGGAAATCGTAGGTGAAATCCAAGATGAATTCGACATGGATGAAGTACCTGAAATTCAAAAAGTACAAGAAAATCACTATATCTTTGACTCCAAAGTCTTAATTGATGAAGTGAATGATTTATTAGGAACAAATATTGAAAAAGAAGATATGGATACGATTGGCGGCTGGATACTCACCCAGAACTTCGATCTCGAAAAAGGTGAATCTGTGGTGTTTGGCGGATATGAGTTTAAGGTACTTGAAAGAGAAGAACACCATATAAAACGAATTGAAGTTTTTCCAGCCAAGGTCAATTCTGAGGTCCTGCAAGAAAAAGAGGTAACGTTCTAATAGTACAAGGCAAAGGCATGTACAAACAAGAGTGTACATGCCTTTTCTTTGGTGTTGCCCCTTCTTTTATTTACAAGGAGAAGTTTGAGTGTATAGCTGATCGCTAAATAAACTTCATGCTATGAGATTGCAAGTAATTTCTTTATTAATTCTGCGTAATTAAAGAAGATCGTTTAAAAAAATTCCTGTTTTAAAGGATTTACTCATGCCGGTTCATGTTCTTGAAAAAAGATCTGAAAGCTGGTATGTCAACACTAAACTAGACAATTTTTTTAAGGTGTTCCTTTTTGTATTCAATAGGGCTTAAATACCCGAGTGTTCCGTGAATTCTTATATGATTAAACCAATGTACATAATCATCTAATTCCAATTTTAATTGCTCTAAACTTTCAAAATATTTTCCTTTTACAAATTCTGTCTTGATAATTTTAAATGTGGCTTCGGCTACTGCGTTATCATATGGGCAACCTTTCATGCTTAACGACCGTTTAATCTCGAATGTTTCTAAAGCTTCATCGATTGTCTTGTTTTTAAACTCGTTTCCTCGGTCTGTGTGAAATAATTGAATTTGTCTTAAATCAGCTTTAATCATTGATAACGCTTGGTAGACTAGTCCAGCATCTTTATTAGGACCGGCACTATGCCCAACAATTTCTCGATTATAAAGATCGACAAATAAACAGATATAATGCCAGCTTTTTTCCACTCTCACGTATGTTAAGTCGCTGACTACAACTGTCAATTCTTTTTGTTGATCAAATTCCCTATTCAACACATTTTCAACTTTAGATTCATTACATTTATCCACATGTGGCTTAAACTGGGCAACTGTATATTTTGATACTAGCCCATTTTCTTTCATGATTCGGCCAATACGTCTTCTGGATGCAATTTTACCGAGTTTTTTCAACTCATGTTTTATCTTACGAGTGCCATAGTTCTGGCGGCTTTTATGAAAAATATCGACGATGGTAACCGTAAGTTCATCATCTGATTTGGATTGTTCTTTTGCTTCATAATAATAAGTGCTTCTTGGGAGTTGTAGGACGTCGCACATTGCTGATATCGAGTATTTGTGACGATTATTTTTGATCACATTTACTTTCGTCCTAGTATCAGCGCAGCTTGCTTTAAAATATCATTCTCCATCAGTAAACGCTGATTTTCTTTACGGAGTTTGATCAACTCTTCTTCTTCAGGTGTTCGGTTATCCTTCTCTTTAAATGAACCAGAGGTTTGGCTCTGTTTCACCCATTTGTCCAATGCAGAAGGAGTTAAATTGTATTCACTTAAAATGTCTTTTCTAGGCTTTCCATTTTCATATAGTTTGACCATTTGAGCTTTAAATTCATGAGTAAATGTTCTTCTAACTCTTGTTATATCGGTGCACCTCCATTAACTGAATGAGATGAAGTAGACTTCCAAATGTAGTGGGTAACCACCGCAACTTGACAAGGAGCCTCTACGGGCATGCTTTCCCAGCCAGGAAACCAGATGATGAAAACATCTGGCTTGCCAAACAGGCTAGCATACCCGCCTCTCCTAGTAAAGTTGCTGGTATGGGATCTCTTACGCTTGTTAGCAGTATACCCAGATTGGATGGTTAGTCTACCTGACCTTAATTTTTTTGTCCAGTTAAGTGTAGCCGATTCAAATCTTGGAACTAATTTACCTTCATGCTCTACTTCATCAAAGAACATTTCGTAAGGTCTAGCAAAGATTTTGCCTTTATCATCTTTATAAATAACTAATTTTTCGCCAGTTTCAGAATGTATAGCAATACAAATAAATTCGTAAATGTTCCCTTTAAAATGCCTATATTTTTTCACTTTGTTCTCAGTCCTTTTCTAGTCCTCAATAATATATGGTAAAAATAAAGTTAAAGCCATAATAATTCCAATACCCCACACAAATGGCTATGCTTTTTCGTTGTAACCGTCAAGTAGTTTTGAACACTTTTTGCTCGTTAATTTTGAACACTTTGTTTCTCAAAAATGGTAGTTCGATGCTTCGTTTTGTAACTGTCATTTTCATTTAGCTGAATGACCTCTACTCGATGAAGCAAACGATCCAAAATAGCCATCATGATCCCTTGGTCTCCCATCAATTCACTCCATTCTTCTGGTCCTTTGTTAGAGGTTAGAATAATGGAGCTACGTTCGTATAGATGGTTTACTAGATGAAAGAACAAATTTGCTTCCCTTTGATCGATAGCCATGTACATTAAATCATCAATGATGACTAAATCTGATTCTCTTATTCTTTTAAGCTGGATTTGCGACTTCCTTATATACTCTTCCGTTTTTAATTGGTGTACAAGCTCTCCCATAGTTGAAAAAGCAACCTTATAACCCTTATGAATGGCTTCTATCCCTAATCCAATTCCAATATGAGTTTTACCCGCCCCTTGAGGGCCTAATAGAATCAGATTGTATTGTTGCTCTAGCCAATTGAGTTCTCTTAATTGGTTTAATTGACGCTTACTAAGAGATTTCTGCTCTTCGATATAAAATTCATCTAATGTCTTTTGATAAGGGAACTGTGCCCATTTCAATCTCTTTTCCACATTCTTTTCTTCTCTTCGTTTTAACTCATACATTAGGAGCTCCTGTAGAAACTCTTGATAGGTCCACGACATTTTTTCTGCATTCCGAAGTAACACTGGCAGTTCATTAGCCGTTTCCGTCATCCGCAGATGGCGGAAATTTTCTTGAAGGATTTGTACCGTTTTCGTCATTATAAAGCGCCTCCTAATATCTTGATATAATCATCCATGTCCCTAGTTGCTGCTGTGGCTTTTATTGCGGGGTTGATATTTTTAGGTTCTTGAATCGAAGATGCTTTCGAAGTTTTTGTTTCTTTTAATCGAGTAAAATGTTGGGCAATATCCCGAAGATCATTGGCACTCCATAACTGATCTTTGATACAAACAGCTAGGGCTTTATCTATATCTTGTCGATATTGGGTGATGGCACATTGAATGACTTGTAATTGGTCCCGAATGTATCTTGGATAACGGATTCCAACCTCATGGATAAACTGCTCTGCTTTTTCTTGATCCTTAAACTGCCGAATTACGGTTTCTTTGTATGCTTGAATTCCTTTTGAGCGATCTCTTGTATGTTGACGGTTCTTTATCAATTCTCCTTTTCCGTGGCATAGTGGGTGTCTGGCCAAGACTTCTCCATGTGGTTCTCTTCTTATGATGAGCTCTTCCTCTTGGATTTCTACATACACCGTATTGTCTCCCCTTGGGCGATATGTCCCTAATGGAAGAGAATAACGATTGGATTTATATTTTATGACGTTGTCCTTATGAACCGTTCTTGGTATACTTGATACATGAGTGTTCTCGAAAGAGAGCAGGGAAGAGACTGGTATTAAGTGTTGCTTTTCGAGGGCGTGCACTTCTACCGGTCTCTTTTTAGTTGTATGATGTACATTGTAATTTCCTGTTCTTTCTAGCCATGCTAAACACTTTTCATTCCAAGCCTCTAGATTGGCATATACTCTATTTTTCGCAAAGTTCTTCTTTACAAATTTTACAACATTTTCCACTTTACCCTTACTCTGCGGATCTGCTTTTCTGCATAGGTAGATTCGAAATCCGCGTTCTTGCTTGTAAGCCTGAAATTCACTAGTTAGGATGATATCACCCGCATTTTCACTTACAGTTATAAGATGATCTTGATCATATACGATTTCCTCTGGCATTCCCCAAAAAACTGGAACGCTTTTTCATGACATCTGATCGTATCTCTCGTTGTAAAAGGTCGATCAAGCCATTCTACATATTTATAGCGAGAGTGGGAGAGAACAAAAGTAATAAAGTATAGTTTCACATCTTTATTTTCAGAATTCTTTATGATGATTTCCCCCCAATCCACTTGAACTTGTTGCCCCATTGGTAATTCTTCCACAGCTTCATGCGTTCGAACACGAATTACTATAAATGTCAACACAAATATGTACACTTTTGCTTGTTTAAGGATGTACAAAATCACTCGTTTTCTTTCGCCAAATGATCCTTTAAACGATAAGAATCTCCAATGATAGAGACAACGGTTGCGTGATGTAAAATGCGGTCTAAAATCGCATTGGCCAGCTTGGGTTCTTGAAAGATTTCATCCCATGCTTTAAAATTCACATTCGTTGTAAGAATCGTACTACGCTTCTCATAACGCATATCGATGAGTTGGAAGAAAAGCTTTGCGTCCTCGGCATCAATCGGTAAATAACCGATCTCATCAATAATTAATAGTTTATATTTTGTATAGTGTTTTAATCTGCTCTCTAACCGATTTTCTAAACGTGCTTTCTTCAGATTTTGAATTAAATCATGGCACTTAATGAAATAAGTGCTTGTACGTTTCTTCGCTGCCTCAATCCCAATGGAAGTGGCTAAATGTGTTTTTCCTACGCCACTTGGCCCTAGAAAAACTATGTTTTCATTTGCCTCGATAAATCGAAGCGTTAAAAAATCTAAAATTTGTTTTTGATTTATTGACGGTTGAAAACTAAAATCAAAATCTTTTATTTCTTTCAAATGCGGAAAAGCCGCAACCTTCACCATCGATTGAATCATATTTTGTTCACGTACATCAATTTCGTAATTCGTCAGTTTCACTAGCGTATCTACCAGTGACAATTGATGGTTAACGCTGAAGTCTAAGACTTCATTTAAATGCAAGGACATTTGCTTGAGCTTCAAATAATCTAAGTTTTGTATGAGTTGTTGATAGTTTGTTGGAGGATTCATTATTTATACACTTCCCCAATCGTTGCTAAATTCCGTTTTGCTAGATCATCAATATCCGGATAATTGGGCATGGAAACGCCCAAGGCTTCTTGATAATGTGCTTCCTGATAATTTAATTTCTTGTTACTTATAGGGTGTTGCGCAATCAGTTCCGTGTTATAATAAATCCATAAATGATTATCATACACTTGTAAGCCTACTTTCTTTCCTTGGTATTGTGCTGGTACCGAGTATTGGTTTGATTTGTAGGAAATCATGTTGGATGCATTGACTTTTACAAGCGTATGTTTGATCCGATAGGAATCTCTTACTTTCTCGGCTGGTAACTGGAGTAGGTGATTCCTTTCTTTTTTGAATTCTATCGCAGGAATTTTTCCAGTTCCTTGGTGGACCTCATGGTTCACCCGATGAGATAAGTCTTGCACAAATTGATGTAATTCTTCCAAGGTCAACTGACCTTGATAAGCATGAATTTCATCTAATATTTTCATTGTGGTTTCGACTTTTCCTTTTGTCCGTGGACGTCCAGCAATGCATGGCTTCACCTCAAAACCAAAATCCTTAGCGAATTGTGCAAACTTGGCATTTACTCTTCCTGGGGAATGTTCTGTTCTTGCCTCATCCATAACGGTTTTCATATTATCCGTGATTATTTCAGCCGGCACCCCTCCAAGAGCTTCGAATGTTTCTGTTAAGAAGGAAAACAGGACACTTTGTGATTTAGAAATACTCATTAGGAAGGTTCTGAAACGTGAATGAGATAGAATCAGTATTGCAACATTGATTTCAACGTTCTGACCATCCTTTGTTTCAAAAGGAATACTCTCTTTCCAATCCAATTGTGCTTGTTTTCCTATAGGCGTTTCAAAACGTACTGTGCCTTTAGGAGAAGGAATCCGTTTATCCTCTTCAAAGTAAGCATTAAATTCGGGCGTTTTTGCAATATACGCTCGAAACGTCGATGCTGCACAATCCAGTCCATGATTATCCTTTAAATACTGCCATAGCACACGTCGATAATAAAACTTCTGCTTAGCATCTTCCGAAAGTAGTGCCGCAATGATTTCATAGTATTCATCAATTTTGGAATGCTTCTTTCGTGTACGTTTAGGAATAAATCCATTTAAATATTTATCAATGGTTCTACGATCTACACCTAGATCTCTAGCTAATTGACTTTTATTAATTTTCATCTTCAAATGCTCCATTAGTTGTTTTAATTTTGGTAAGTCTTTAAGACTCTTAATCTCAAAATCAGATTCGACATTAATCGATATGTACATACTAACCACCTCATGATTAGTATGAAATCTAAAGTCAATTTTGTACATTATTATTCAAGCATTTGTGTACATATTTAAATTATCATTTCTAAATTACTTTAGGGATATGATAGATATCTCTCATTTCACTTACATAAGAGCGAACGGTACTTCCACCAACGTCCAATGTTGGATATCGTTCTTTTAACCAGTCCTCCACTTGAGCAGAAGATAGGTCTGGATGTTCCTTTAGCCAGCTTAATATCTGATTATGATACGGGTCTAATTTTTTTCTCCTGCTTCCTAAAGATGTAATCCACTCAGAGGCCTCCTCTAAGCTCATATCCAAATACTTGTAAACTGTGTTTCTAGAAATCTCTAATTTTTTTGCGATGGCTGCGACTTTAAAGCCTTGTTTCTTTAGTTGTTGTATTTCCACAAACAATAGTAATTTTTCCACCTTTCATGTCCTCCAGCTAAACAAATGATTAAAACTATCATATCTTAGCCGAGAGGAAAATTGGTAAAAAAGTGTTCAATCTTATTTGGCGGAAACTGTTGATTATAATTTAGCAGTTACATTCGTTAACAGCATAAGAAATTAAGATTGTTAATATTACATTAATAATACCAATAAAAAGACTTAATTTTTTATTTTTCTTCCTTATGGGAGTATTTTCATTATATGCATCAATTTCTTCTCGAATCATTTTATCAACATCACGCTCAATAGTATCGCCCAACAGAGCTAATAAACGTTGTTTTTCATCTTCTGGTGTTATATGGTACTTATCCTTTAATAATTCTTTTAGGGTTTCTTCTTTTTGAACTTTGATCAGCGACTCACGTAGTCTGCTCATCCAATTCACCTAATTTTTCTCTAATAACTTGGGCGTAGCGTTTATTGAAATAAAAAGTACATGATATACTAATGCAACTTTCCTCATTTCTATTACATTTTTATGGATAATTGAAAATGAAAAAAACTTCCCTTTAAGGAAAAGTTTTCCAAAAAATATCCATGTCCGGGATATGTTCCTTGTCGAGTGCCTGGACCTTCTCTGTAATATCCTGTTCTCCGTTGTAAACCACCTTCTCAATGACTGTATTCCTGTACCCAGTCTCCCTCTTAATCTGCCGGATCCATTCATGAGCGATTCCTGGAATATCTTCTTCTCTTCGAGCGGTGAAGTATCCGGATCGCATTAGTTTATTGCCTTCGATATCAAGATGGATTGTTAGTTTAATCTTCATTATTTATTAGTTGTATATCTTTTCGTTTGATATTGTTCTTTTTAGCTCATTCGGATAAACCTTTCTGAAGTGTTTTCATTAAATCCCCGTTTCAAATAAAAAGAGGACACCAATCAAACAGCAACATTGCTGCTCAATCAGTGTCTTTAGGATTTTGGTCTTGGATATATTTGGTTTTGTTTCCATTGTGAATCAGGGAATTCACTATGTTAAACCTATCAATATACACAATATCTATGAGATTCTCATACTACTTACGAGAAATTTAATGACTTCATTTAAACTTACCTTAGAGAATTTAAAGATCTTCTAAATTCTCATAAATAATCCTTGGTATATCTACAAAAAAGTCGCTATTAGGATGTACTTTGTTGATATAGCAGTCTATCCAGAAACGAGGATATCCAATTGAAAATACTTTGAAGGGGCTTTAAGATTCTATATAGGAGCGTAAAACTACGAATACCAAGGTTAGTGACTTGTTGTTTTATTATTAGTTTTGTTAGTAATTTAGAAAAAAGACACATTAATGAAGTCTCTTCACCATATTCTGTGATGTCCACACAATTCCTGAAATAAGTTAGCTAGATTGGTACTCAATCTAGAGTAGCCCCTTCATCAGCTTAGTGACCACTTAGTTGGTAGAAAGGAAGCTGTCAAGTGCTTTCCTTGACGGCTTCCTTTCTACCAACTACACTGTGGAAAGCTGATGAAGGACAAGGTCAGGCAGCCTGATTTTTATAAGTTTTACCTGTACATTCTAAAAATACACGGAGTCTAAATCTGTCTAAATTCCTAAAACCAAATGCACGTCTTTTGATATTCTTGATTTTATTGTTTGTGCCTTCAATCCGGCCATTTGTAAAGGGTGTAAGAAAGTATTGCAAAATTTGTGCTTTCCAATTTTCTAAGGTCTTGGCTACTTGATGGAATGACGGAAATGGGCTGCTCCATGCAAGTTGGATCCATTCTTCCAAGAGTGAATCAGCTGTATCAAAGTCCGGTGCTTGGTAAACTTCTCTAAATAGCTCTTTTAGAAAATAGGCATATGACAACTCTAGGTGCTCTTCGAGCATTTCGTCTAATTGTTGTTTTTCATTAGCCGTTAGCTTTTCAGAACCTTTCAAGAGCTTAAACCGTTCTTTTTTCAGGCCAGGAATATTCTTCCTTACTTGATCAAGTGCTTGGGTAACTTTTTGCACTACATGATACTTATCAATGACGATACAGGCCTCTGGAAATACGGATTTAACAGCTTTATGAAAGGGATCCCACATATCCATGACAACGGTTTGAACACACTTATTAGCCAGGATCTCCTTGGAGAGTAAGGTTAGAGTAGAATCATAACTACGTTGATGTTCCATACCAAGAACACTGCCGGATTGGGCATCCATTAGAACGGTTTCATATCGGTGACCCTTTCGAACAGCGATCTCATCAAGGCTAAGGACTAGTTCATTGTTTTCTAAAGCACTATCAAGATGTTCTAAATGCTCCATTTCTTTTTCTTTAGCGATGGAATAAAAAATTCTTTCTACTGTCGTATAAGGAACTTTTTCCTTTCGACTTACTTCTTGAATAGTGGATCCATTGCACATTTGATACAGATATTCTCTGTATCGATTGGTCTGATGTTTTTTAGGGCTAATCGATTCAAATGTTTGGGAAAATACCTCATTACAGTTGTGACAACGGTATCTGTTCACTCTGACAAATAAGAAAAGGGGTTTGCCTAATATAGATAGATCACGAACTTTTCTTGTCCGCCAGTCGTGGACATTACTGGTAAAAAAGCCGCAAAAAGTACAACGTTCTTCCATCGTATTTTTCTCAACATGTAACAGATTGCAATCTTCAAGAAATACTTGTTTAACAACTTCAAATTCTGGCAAATCTAGTGATACAAAAAACACTTACAGAACCTCCTGTTATGTTAAGTAGGCGCTAACATTATTGCCAGGAATCTGTGAGTGTTTTCATTTTTATTGGTTAAATCACAAAATGTGGTGATGAATCTTAATGAATATCTCTTTTCTTAAAACGTCCACCACGTACTTCAGCCATATCTGCTATAGCTAAAAAAGCATTTGAGTCATTTTCTTCGACAATTTCTTTAAGTTTAGCTTCCTCAAGACGAGTAATAACACAAAATATTACTTTTTTATCGTCACCAGAGAAAGCTCCTTCTCCACTCAAATATGTAACCCCACGACCTAATCGATTTAATATAGCCTCCCCAATGGTTTTAGCATTATCACTAATAATCCATGCTGACTTCGTTTCATCTAATCCTTTAATGACAACATCAATCGTTTTAAAAGCGATCACATGTAACCGATAAAATATAATTGACAGTTTCCGATAAATAAAATTTTACACATTTCATGTTCAAACTATTAAATTAGTTTTCTATCGCTGTTAGTATTTTTATTGTCGAGATATTAACGGTGATGGAGGATTTGAAAGGTGGACAAGTTTGAAGTGTATGTGGAGATACGACAATTATTGGAATTGGGATTCAGTAAGGCTAAAGTGGCTAAGAAGTTAGGAATCTCTAGGCCCACACTGTACCGGTATCTTAATCAAAACCCTAAGGAGATGGTTGAATGGATTGACTCTACTAATACAAGATCTAAAAAGTTAGATCCATATAAAAGCCAAATATTAACTTGGCTTAAAGAGCATCCTGACATGTCAGCTGCCCAAGTGGAAGATTGGTTAAAGGAAAGATATTCAAGTTTGGAAGTTTCCGAAGGTACCGTTAGGTCCTATGTTCGTGAACTGAGGATTAATTACGGAATTCCAAAGGAAACACTCCCCAGATCTTATGAAGCTGTTCCAGAAGTAGAAATGGGAGAACAAGTACAAGTTGATTTTGGGGAGACTCATCAATATACGCGAGGGAAGAAAAAAGTAAAACTATATTTTATAGCGTTTGTACTTTCCCATTCACGATATAAATATATGGAATGGTTAGATCGACCTTTTACTACTCGTGATGTCATACGTTGTCACGAAAATGCATTTCAATGGTTTGGGGGCATCCCTCGTGAAATTGTTTATGACCAGGATTCATTAATACTTGTTAGTGAAAATGGTGGAGATCTCATATTAACAAAGGAGTTTGAATCCTATCGACAAGAAAGAAAATTAAAATTGAGAGTATGCCGTAAAGCTGATCCGGAAAGCAAAGGGAAAATTGAAAACGTTGTAGGATATATCAAACATAACTTTGCTAAACATCGGGAATTCACAAATATTGATGAATGGAATGAGGCTGGCTGGGAATGGCTGAACCGCACTGGTAATTATAAAATACACAATACAACGAAAAAAAGACCAGTCGAAGTATTTCAGAAAGAAAAGCAATACTTAAGACCAGTCCTCAACAAATTATCTAACTTAAATCCTTACTCTAGTATAACAAGGGCTGTTCGTAAAGACAACACTATACGATATCAATCAAATCGTTATTCAGTCCCTCTTGGAACATATAACAAACAAAAAGAAGTTTATATAACTGAATCTGATGGATACTTGTTTATTTATGAAAAAGCAGACGGTCCTTTGATCGCTAAACATAAAATATTCCCTGGCAAAGGACAATTAATCCAAGATCGTCAGCATACACGAGACCGAACAAAAGGTATTGATGCTTATATTGAAACGGTCTCACGTTATTTCACAAATTCTGAACTTGCCAAATCCTATTTACAAGAAATTCGAAAAAAGAAACCTCGTTATATACGGGACCAATTACAAATTATTTTGAAGCAAATCCGATTAATAAAGCAGTCCGTAGTGGATAAAGCTTTGGAGGAATGCATGAATAAAAAGCTTTATACAGCAACCGACTTTACCGATATGGCTCAGTACCTTCAACAACAAAAACAAATAAACAGCAGCAGTAAGGATAAGGAACAAGTGGTAATACCAGTTGTGGAACGTAAAAATCAAATCAACCAAATCAATACGCAAAAACGTGATGTGAATAAATACATATCTGTATTGGAGGGGCAAAAATGAACTCATTATCAAAATCACAAGAGCTTTTAAAAGCTCTTCGTTTGAAGGAAACGGCTCATTATTTGCCAACTTTAGTTAAAGAAGCCGAAACGAACGATTCCTCATATCTCACTTTTCTTAATTGCATTTTAGAATACGAGCAAAAAAGAAGGGAAGAAAAGCAGTTAGAAAAGCGACTAAAGTGGGCAAATTTTCCGTTTCAAAGAACAATAGATGAATTTAATTTAGAGGAGCAACAATCATTAAGCAGGAAGCAATTGAATCAACTTAAGGAATTAACATGGATTGAACAATTGTATAACATCA
Organism: Bacillus methanolicus; assembly: GCF_028888695.1. Classification (NCBI taxonomy): domain Bacteria; kingdom Bacillati; phylum Bacillota; class Bacilli; order Caryophanales; family Bacillaceae; genus Bacillus; species Bacillus methanolicus. Next base: position 841,929 of record NZ_PNFF01000002.1, read on the forward strand.
TTTTCCTTGGACCGCCAGGTGTCGGAAAGACCCACTTGGCGGTGGGTTTAGGATTTGTAGCTATAAATCAAGGCTATAAAGTGATGTTTATTACAATGGGAGAGCTGATACATACATTGAAAACAGAAGAAATTTCACGTAAATCTCAAACAAAAATAAAAAGAATCCGAAGTGCAGATTTGATTATTATAGATGATCTTATGTTTATGGCCATGGACCAACATGAAGCTAACTTATTCTTCCACCTAATTAACGATTTATATAATAAGTCGTCTATTATACTAACATCTAATAAAGCGCCAAAGGAATGGGGGGAATTATTAGGTGATCCAGCGATTACCACTGCCATCTTAGATAGAATTCTTCATAAAGCTGAAATTATTCACCTAAATGAAGATAGTTATAGAATGAAACATAGATCCTCTATATTTAATTAAAAGTGTAAAAAATTAATTATCGGAAATTGTAAAATTTCACTTGACGGTCACATCACATAGGCTAAAATTGAATACATCGCTCGATCCCAAGCGAAGACAAATCCAGCAGCACCTAGAATGAAGATATTAAAAAACATAATGATTTCGCCAACGGAGAAAGGGAGTTTTTTGTTCATGAGTATGGCGAGTATTTCAGTGCCATCTAATGCGCCACCATATCGAATGACAAGACCTACCCCCATCCCGAGAATCATCCCCCCGAAAATGGTAGCTAATAAAATGTCTTCTGTGAAGGCAGGTACATGGTGAAACAAAGTTGTAAAAATGGATAAAACGGTAATCCCAAACAATGTGGAAATAGCAAATGTTTTGCCAATTTGCTTATAACCCATAAAAAAAACGGTAAGTTTAAAAGAAAAATAAAGATCCCAAGCCGAAACCCTGTAATATGCGAAAGCATAATTGAAATACCTGTAATGCCTCCATCAATAACGTTATTAGGAACTAAAAAAATTTCAAGTCCTACTGCCATTAGAACAGCCCCGATAAAAATAGCAGTTGCCCTTTTAATGATTTTAGCTTTAGATAACCGTTGATGTCGAATCTGCATCTTACTCAATTCAGTCATTTTTTCCCCCTAATTTTCTAAAATTATTCTGCATATTTTTTATTATAACAAATTACGAAAGTAGCCTAAAGAAAATCAGCAAGATAGACGTCTCGGGCAGACTACGGGACGAGAAGGGGAGATTCCGGTCAAAATCCGAACTGCCGGTGGAGGGATCAAAATACGGATCGGGTAGGGAGATTAGACCTGTTAAAGTGAAGGGTACCTATGGAACATACTTAGTAACAACAAAGTTCTTTCAGATGGTGTTGGTTTAAGATAAAGTTTGATCAAATTTGTGCTAGCAATCGTTGGTAAATTGCTAATGAAAGAAATCTTTTATAGTTGAATAGAAAGATTAGTTCACACAGGAAAAAAGAAATGAAGAGTGAAATTTTACCTAAAGTATGATATGTTAAATATTAAAATTAATACTAATGTATTTTAGGAGGAGTCTGTCACCGAGGGATAATTATACCCATTGGTGACAGGCTCTTTTCTATTTATTAAGTTTTTAAGTTTGAAGCAAAATATAATTAATGAAAGGTGGGTATTTTTAGGTGATAATACTTCAGTTAGCCATTATTTTAATTGCATCAAAAATTGCTGGCAGTCTAAGCCTTAGATTAGGGCAACCTTCGGTTCTAGGCAAACTCTTGATCGGGATTATTCTTGGACCATCGGTTTTGGAATTAATAACAGAAACGGAAACTCTAGCGGAATTTAGTCAAATCGGTGTTATCTTGCTTATGTTTATTGCTGGATTAGAAACCGATGTTGATGAGTTTAAACGAACCGGAAAAGCTTCTACCTATGTGGGTTTAGGTGGTATTATAGTTCCTCTTGTTTTAGGATATTTTGCAGGAATAATACTTAACCTTACAACAATACAGTCTTGGTTTTTGGGATTATTACTCTCCGCTACCAGTGTCAGTATATCTGTACAAGCACTGAAAGAAATGAATCAAATAAAAACTCGTGAAGGAACCACTATCCTTGGAGCTGCGGTCATTGATGATGTAGTTGTTATTATCGCATTGGCATTTTTAGTGAGTTTTGCTGGGGGAGATGTTAATTTAACCACAGTGATTTTAAAGAAAATATTATTTTTCGTAACAGCCATTCTTGTTGGTTGGAAAGTAGTTCCTTGGTTCTTGAAAAAGTTTTCATCATTAAAAGTTACAGAAACTGTGATTTCGTCTGCTCTAATTATTTGTTTTGTTTATGCATATCTAGCAGAATACACAGGTGTCGCTGCCATAATCGGAGCATATATAGCAGGTCTGGCTATCAGTGTAACAAACTTCAAAAATAAGGTATTTGAGAAGATTGAAACGATTAGTTATTCTATCTTTGTTCCTGTATTCTTTACTTCCATTGGTGTCACTGCCCAATTTTCAGGTATTACTCAAAATTTAGGTCTAATTGTTTTATTAAGTAATATAGCTATTCTAACAAAATTAATTGGTGCATCAATTGGGGCAAAATTGGCTGGATTCAATTGGAATAGCTCATTAGGAATAGGTTCATCTATGGTGTCCAGGGGAGAAGTAGCATTAATTATTGCAACAATTGGTTTAGAATCTAAACTGTTAACTCAAGATATGTTTGCTGTCATTGTTGTTGTGATATTGGTTACTACTATTGTCACTCCCCCAATGATGAAATGGTTTTTAAATCAAAAATACAAGCAAGAGATTTAGCATAATCTTTTATGTAGAAGATAAAGCCTCCAAGTATTCTTGGAGGTTTGTTTGTTCATTTAGGAGTAGTTTTTTCTTTTTGAAAATATCAACATTAATATTTAATAAAGTTTTAAATTGTCAAAATCTGAACCGCTAGTGGAATAATTAAAATTCGGATTGGCTAGAAAGATTAAATTGGTTAAAGTGAAGGGGAGCTATAGAACGTACCTTGTACAAACAAGGTTTCTTTCTGACGGAGAGAAGGATTTAGTACTAATGGCTGGCTTTCTAATAGTGATGGCAATAATCTTTTAATGTTTTTGGTGCCACATTGATGCCAGTCTGAATATTATTCCATATCGTTGAGTGAATTTTCTTTAGACGAAAACGCACATATAAATAGGTAGAAACAAGGAAAAATTATTCGATATTATTCAAAATTATTGCCTAATGCATGGGCGGCATGATGTAATATAGCCGGCTTCTCTTCTGAGAACTAGTCACGTAGATGATTTTATTCCAAAGTATAGACTACTTCCTAAAAAAGGAGGTAGTCTTTTTTTTGTTATAAAAATTTTCAAAAAGGCTTATTCCTTTCATAAAAGAGAAAAAGCCCCCTAAGTGGAGGAGGCTAAATGAAATTTTCTATACGTGTGCAGGTTCAGGTATTTGTACGTGAAGTGGTGGAGGAATTAACCACCCTTTTTCTTTATTGATCCGTAATAACCTTACTCCATATTGTGCTTTTGTGATATGGAATTGTCCAAACATCATACCAATGTCTTCTCTTATCGATTGCCCCATAACTTGACTACATGCAACTAGTCCAGCCGCTATATCTTTAGCTACAGACGCGGCAATTTCAGGATCACTAAATCTTGCCCCAACTGGAATACTTTCTAATGCCGCTGATGGTCTTTCAGGTGGGGAAGGTGGTAGACCAATACCATTGGCTTTTAACAAATCTTCTATTTGTTCTATTTCTTGCTTCATGGTTTGGACAGTATCCTCAAGAAACTTTTTTAGGTCAGTATCACCAGTATGGTTAATGAATGTTTGGTACCCGGCTAAATAACCTTTTGTACCTGATAGATAACTCCAAACACCAAAAACTTCACCGTAGTGCATCGGTTCATTTTGTGGATTATCACTTAATATTCCCATAATTGTCCTCCCTAGTTTCAATATATCCATTTTGCGACCTCCCTTTCTCAACGTATGGTCACGTTTTTTATAATCCCAAAAAAGAAAGACGCTATTCGCCATTTATTATGATGGTTATTAAAGGAATATATTGTAATTTAAACATAATTGGTTTTATATATTCCTTAACGAATAGTGTCTAATGAAGCTGGGAACATTATTTTTTAAAAAGGAAGGAAACCATGCACTCAAAAGGATGTCTTTCTTGTTTTTAGTGATTTTTCAAGCGCAGCCGATCTTTTTATTGCACACCAAAAAAGAGAAATAAGTCCTACAAAATTTAACATTTGTAACATAAATTACAAAAAATTAATAAAAACAAAAAATATTTTGAAATTTCCTCTCTTATCCTCCTACGTCCCTATCTAACTTTTTCCCTAAAAAATATCTTGATTTCTAGATTTTGTAAGAAAAACATACCAGACAAACTTCGACAAACTCGTTCGCAAGTTTGACAGCATTATAAACAAATGGTAGTAAATTAAGTAAAAAGCAAGAAATTTTTTCTAAATATTGGTTTTTGTAAAGAATTAATCTCCATTTTTTGTATACATAAAAAAACCTTTTTTGGGAGAGAAGATGCAGGATGTTGGAGTCGAAGAGAAGATCCGCAATATTTTTAAGTCTTGCCTTCCTTTTAGCTTTGACGGCGGGATATTTAGTTTTACAGAAGGTTAAGGATCTAAATGCTGAATTGGGAGGAATGACAAAAATTTATGTTGCCAAGGAAGACATTCCGGCACGGACACTTATTCAGGAAAGTCAAATTACCACAATGGAGATACCGAATAGGTTTGTGAATAAGGCTCATGTGACGGATAAAGATGATTTAGTGAACAAAGTACTGGTTGTTCCTTTATCTAAAGAAGAGATCATCACAAAAAACATGCTCAAACCTTTTTCTAATTTACGTAATGAGAACAATCGATTAGTGGCCATGTATCCATCTGAGAAAGTCCAATTTGATCAGGTGATCGAAACTTTAGACAGAGTCGATATTATTGTTTCCACTGAAAACAACGGAAAGCCAAAAACGGAAATTTTCATGAGAGATGTTCCGGTAGCATTTGCACAAGGGGAAGGAGAGAAATTTGCAGGGGTTGCCCTGGAAGTCAGTATGGAGGATGCTCCGAAACTGATACATATGCAAAATTATGCAGATAAAGTTAGAGTACTAAAAGCAAATGTAGGAAAGGATGATTCGGGAGACATAACCAACGAATCGCAAGAAGCTGCTGAACAAGCGGCTGCAACGGAGAAGGCAGAAAAGACACACTCTCATACGAATCAACCACAAACAAAACCGTCTGCAAATCCTTCTGAACAAAAAATAAATCGTGCAACTAGCGAAAAGCCAAAACAATAAGCAAGAGGGAATACGATGGAACCGAATCTTAAAATTTTATTAGTCAGTGATGATGAGGTCATTCACAATCAAATTTTAAATGCTGTTTCAGGCAGTTATACTGTTCAATTAATCAACACCGGAGATGTGGTTCGCGAAGTGAACAGGGATGTTCAAGATATTGTGATCTATGTACAGCCTGAAAGTGATGTTGCTGTAGAAAGCATTCAGTATATTAAGTCGGTAAGCCCGTCCACATTAGTGATTTTTATTGCTAAAGGCTACGATTTTACCCAGCTGAGAAACATTACAAAAGCGGGAGCTGCTGAATTTTTTGTCTATCCGGAAGAACATAGTCTGTTTGTGAGCCGCTTTCCTGCCATTTTTCAAAACTATGAAAATCAGAAAATAAAAAAAGATGAGGTTTTTTCATCTTTTACGAGGGGAAGAGGCCAAATTCTCTCTATTTTTAGCGGAAAAGGCGGCAGCGGCAAATCGAATCTTGCTTCAGCCTTGGCGCAAACCATCAAGCTCGAGTCGACGGCGGAGGTCATTCTCATTGATTTGAATCTGCAATTCGGAGGGATTGAAACCCTTCTTTCCATTGAATCCAACCGTTCTATTGCAGATTTAACTCCGGTGATTAATGAGTTAAACGAAAGCCATATCCGCAATGTCTCGCAGAAACTTGAAACCTCTATGCTCGATGTGCTTATCAGTCCGTGTGATGCTGAAGCTGCAGAAATAATTACTGAAGAATTTGTCGCTAAACTGCTTAGAACATGCAGACGAAGTTTTGATTTTGTCGTTGTAGATTTGCCATCCTATATCAACAGCCAGGTTGTCACCGCACTGGAAGAATCAGATCAAATTTTCTATGTCCTTACTCCGGATACTCCTGCTTTGAAAGTATTAAAACAATTTGAAGAACTTGCAGTCAGATTGGGAATTGAACTTCCTTCAAGAACGTCGATTATCCTTAACAAAACCGGAAAAGAGAATGAAATCCAAGAAAAGGATTTAAAAAGTGTTCTCAGATTTCCGATTGCTGCATCCGTTCGTTTTGATCATAAAGGGCTTCAGCCTTTCCTGAATAAAGGGGAGCCGGTAAGAAAAACAGCAAATGAGAAAAGACTCATTCCTTTTGCGAAAGATGTGAAAAAATGGGCGCTTTCTGTATTGAAATAGGGGGATTTGCTAATGGCATCTTTATTTGAAAAGCGCAAAGAGAAAATGATAGGTTCAGCAAAGCTTCAATCCTATCAATATGAGAATCATCTTGTCGATGAACTGGTAGAACACTATAAGGCAAGATTGCTGAGGGATACAAACCTTGAGGCGCTCACTAAGCTTTCTCAGGGAGAGATGAGGTTAAGGATTGAACAGCTTGTAAGCCAATTTATGGCGGAAGAAAAAGTCATTATCTCCCGCCATGATAAAGAAATTTTGATTACTCGCATTCTTGATGAATCAGTGGGATATGGCCCCCTGGAGCCTTTAATCAATGACCCGTCAATTACAGAGATCTTAATTAACGGCTGGAACGAAGTGTATGTAGAGCGGTTTGGAAAACTTGAACTAACGGAAGTGACATTTCGTGACGATGACCATGTCCGCCATATCGTCGACCGGATTGTCGCACCGATTGGAAGAAGGATCGATGAAAGTTCACCGATGGTTGATGCCCGCTTGCCTGATGGAAGCCGGGTAAACGCGGTTATTCCACCGATTAGTTTAAACGGCACATTAGTTTCCATCCGGAAATTCCGAAAAGAACCGTTTAAGATGGAGGATCTATTAAACTTTCATACTCTTAACTCCGCGATGGCCGATTTTCTTGACGGCATTGTTAAGGCGAAGATGAATACGTTAATATCCGGCGGTACGGGAAGCGGGAAAACAACGATTTTAAATGTTCTTGCTGCATCCATTCCATACGGAGAACGGGTCATCACGATTGAGGACTCTGCAGAGCTGCGGCTGGACCGTCCAAACGTTGTCGGCTTGGAAGCGAGACCCGCAAACGTGGAGGGTAGAGGGGAAGTTACCATCCGTCAGCTTGTGAAAAATGCACTCCGGATGAGACCGGACAGGATCATCGTTGGAGAGGTGCGAAGCGGTGAAGCATTTGACATGCTTCAGGCCATGAACACTGGTCATGAAGGATCGATTACAACGGTTCACGCTAATTCACCTGATGATGCCCTCCGGCGTGTGGAAGCGATGGTTGTCATGGCCGGCATGGAACTTCCAAGCCATATTATTCGGGAATATATCGTTGGGGCACTTGATATTATCATTCAGGCTGCAAGGCTTACTGATGGAACCCGGAAAATAATTTCCGTTTCTGAGGTAGTTAAAAGATCAAACGGTTCCCATGAGATAAAAGAAATATTTCATTTTAAAAGGATAGGAATGAAATCGGATGGAACGATTGAAGGATATTTTACACCGACAGGTTACATCCCAGAATGCTTAGACAGATTAAAAGTGTTCGGAATTTTAATTCCGGAGGCAGCCTTTACTCCCGTATATGAGGAGGTGAATCCATGATACCGTTCATGTTCGCCACTGCAGCAGCTTTTTCTTTTATTCTCTCGATCTATTACTTTTTGGATTATCGAAAAGATAAGCGGGAATGGAGAAAGAACGTAAACGATTTTTATCATGGAGGAAAAAAGCGAAAAAGCATCATCGTTTTAATGGGCGACCGGTTTGATCGAACGGAAGCGGCCCAGCCGATTTATGAAAAGCTGCGGGCAGCAAACATACCGTTCACGCCTTCCGAATATATAGGCGCGTTGATCGTTTCCTATATGGGTATCATCATTATCTTGCAAAATTTTTTCAGTATTAATTTTCCAATTAACTTTGTTGTTGCAGGGCTCGTGCTAGAGGCTGGAAAAAGGGTGCTTTTTCTAGTGAGAAAGAATCGGATGAAGCAGCGGATTGTTGAGCAGCTCCCGGAAATTTGCCGGACTCTTGCAAATGCTACCCGGTCAGGAATGACGCTAACCCAGGGAATTAATCTCGTTGCCCAGGAAGTAAGTCAGCCGGCTAAAGGGGAATTTCAAAGGCTTGCACAGGAAATTGCTTTAGGCATTGATTTTAATTCAGCACTAAAAGCAATGGAAAAACGAATTGAAAGCAGGGAATTTCAGTTGTTTGTCGCCACTTTGCTGATCCAAAAGAAAGCAGGAGGAAACCTTTTCTCTGTGTTGGATGAAATGAGCCAGACTCTCGAAGAACGAAAAATTTTGCAGCAGGAAATTAAAACGATGACAGCCGAGCAAAGATATATTTCGTATCTTGTTCCAGCTATCCCTATTTTTCTAGTTTTAATGATGAACAATGTGGTAGATGGATTTTTGGATCCTTTATTTTCCGGTATTGGGATTATTCTTTTGATATTTTTCTTGGGAGGGACTGTTTTAACGTTCATTCTTGTTAGAAAGGTAACCAATATAAGGGTGTGAAAAGATGGATGGATTAATTGTCATTATCATTTGCTTGTCCCTCATTTTTTTAGCCCTTTCCTTGAGAAGTTTTTATAACTATTTGGTATTGAAAGAAGAACTGAAAGAGGAAATTAAGGAAAAAACGTTAATCTACAATGCTTTTGAAAAGAAAGTCACGAGAAAAGATAAGGCTATTTCGAAAATGCTGCAATATGCCGATGACTTTACCGCAATAGGCCAGAGGATTAATTTCTTCAGTGAGAATCACGATGTTCAAAAATTGCTGATGCAGGCAGGCTTTCCTTATCAATTAACAGTAGAGAGATTCCAAGGATTAAAAATATTCCTTCTCGTAGTCGGTCTAATCATTGGGGGAATTTCACTCGTATTAAGGCTGCCTTTTGCAGAGATTGCCGTCATTCTGTTCCCTGTTGCCGGTTACATGGGGGCGATTTTCTGGTTAAAACAGAAGGCGAAAAACCGTCAGGAAGAATTATCGTTTCAGCTGCCTGATTTTTTGGACACAATGAGTGTCACCCTCCAGGCGGGTGTCGGCTTGGATCAAGCTTTGAGGGATATCGTTCCTTATTTTGAAGGACCGATCAAGGATGAATTTGGACGATTTATCCAGGAAACGGATGTTGGTGTTCCGAGGACAGAAGCATACCGGTCACTCCTTGACCGAAATGACAGCCGGGAATTTCAAATGCTCATTAAATCGCTTATCCAGGGAGAGAGACTCGGGGTTCCGATTTCCCGGACGTTTAAACAACAGGCTGAAGAAATGAGGAAAATCAAAAAAGAAAAAATAAAAGAGCAGGCAGCGAAAGCATCTCCGAAAGTAACATTGATCACGACGTTCATCGTCATGCCTTCCGCCCTCATCTTAATTGGCGGCTTAATGGTGATCAATATGTTTCAAGACAATCGTAATCTATTTAATTTATTTAAATAAAAAAATTTAAAAGGAGAGATTGACATGAAAAAAATGATGATGAAAGTTTGGACGAAAATGATGTATCCGGTGAAAAATGAAAAAGGTGCTCAGTCTTTAGAGTGGCTTGGATTGGCGGCGTTGTTGATTTTGGTTCTTGGGATTATTTCACAGGCTGTTGATGGCCAAAAAGATGGAATTGGAAAAGTAATTGAAAATATTTTAAATAAAATTAATCAAATGGTTGGATAAAAAGGGGGATTTACCCATTCATATTGAAAGGCTGGTTGAAAAGTGAAGACATTATTAAAATCCCTATTTTTATTTCTTATAATACTAACCGTTTTATCAGCATGTAACAAGGAAGAGAAAGAAATGGATGGCCAAGTAAAACAGCAAGCGGCTGACCAACCAACAAAACAAGTATCTGAAAAAGAATATGAAAACAAAAATAGACATGAGGATGAGAGTATTGAACCAGAACCACTTCCGAGCACATATGAGGAGTTAGCTGCTCTTCCAGTTGGTGAACACGTTAATTTTAATCCCAAATTGGGCGAACCTGAAAAGACCCTTGAGGCCTTTAAAGGTTTGCCTGATATTTCATCTAATCCTTCAAAAAAAGAGTTGGACCATTTTTATAGAGAATTGTTAAAAATGGTGCAGAAAGATTTTAAAGGGCCGGAAGACCTTATTAGGCAGTTGAGGTTCCAATCAATTGGAAATCCCGATGTTGAAGATTCAAGATATCAGTTCAAAGAAAATCTGAATGTAGAAATTATTTTGGATGCTTCCGGAAGTATGGCCCAATCAACCGGCGGAAAGGTGAAAATGGATGCGGCAAAAGATTCGATTCTAGATTTTGTGAACCAGCTTCCTGAAGGAGCGAAAGTCGGGCTTCGAGTTTACGGGCATAAAGGCAGCAATGCAGATTCAGATAAGAAACTATCTTGTAGCAGCAGTGAAATTATGTATCCAATTTCACCATATAATGAAGGAAAATTTCAATCTGCTCTTAATAAAATTAAGCCGACCGGTTGGACGCCAATCGGATTGGCTCTTAGAGAAGCAAAGAAAGATTTGGATCAATTTGAGGGAACGAATAACACAAATATTGTTTACCTTGTAAGTGATGGAGTGTCTACATGTGATGACAATCCTGTTCAAGCAGCAAAAGATTTATACAATTCAAATATCTCTCCGATTATCAATGTAATTGGATTTGATGTAGATGCTGAAGGTCAAAATCAACTAATTCAAATTGCTGATGCAACTGAGGGTATCTATCAGAAAGTAAATGATGAAAGTGAACTAAAAAAAGAGCTTGAGAAAATAACAGACTTGGCTGAAACGTGGAAAGATTGGAAAGAAAAAAACATGCAAAAGATAGAACGCAAAAAAATCCAAAATGAACTTGATATCTTTGGCTACATTACAGGTGAAGAATACAATGCTTCATTTGAAAGGACTGAGATTGAATTAATTATTAGTATATTAGAGCAAAGTGGAAAAATGGATGATGATTCTCAGCAATATTTAGATCAGAAAAATAAGGAATATCATGATTGGATCTTATCTGAAGTTGGTAAGTTTAAAGAAGAATTGAAAAAACTTAATGAAAAAAGTTATGCAGAAGCAATAAAAGCTTTGGAAGAAAAGTACCAACAAAATACCCGGTAAAGGGGTGAAAAAATGAGTGAAAGGACCTTAAGCAGACTAGCTGCTCTTTTGATGATTACAGTCCTTCTATTTTGGAACTCTTTTCCGATCATCAGCTATGCAGGAAGTTTTATTACCCCTGGAAAGCCAATAAATCCGGGGAAAGCATTAACTCCGGGACAACCGATCAAGGGAGGTCAATTTATTATTCCGGGTCAGGTATATAATCCCGGAAAAGCAATTGCACCGGGAGAAGCGGGGCTACCAGGCAAAACAGGGGGAGCTTCCGGCCGGCCGATACTACCGAAGAGCCCATACCAAAATGGGACATTTATCATTCCAAACGCACCGCCGGTTCCACCTGGATTACTATATTGGCAATTAAAGAATCTAGAGACAGATGGCGCTCTTAAAGGGGGAACCCCTATAAATGGAGGAAACAGTTCTGCAGGCGGCCAAGGTCCGAGCGGCGGTAAAAATATAAATGGAGGCCAGGAACCAAATGGTGGTCAAAGTATAAATGGTGGTCAAGGCATAAATGGAGGCCAGGAACCAAACGGTGGTCAAAGTATAAATGGTGGTCAAGGCATAAATGGAGGTCAGGGACCAAATCGCGGCCAAGGACTAAATAGTGGTCAAGATGTAAATGGAGGACATGGTCCAAATGGGGGCCAAGGAATAAATGGTGGTCAAGGACCAAATAGCAGTCAAGGTATAAGCGGAGGCCAAGGAGCGAATGCAAATTCCGGACAGGAAGAAAAAATCCCATCTTTACTGAATGTTTTTCTTAAGTCAACTGATGGCGAGAAAGGGATTTTTGGACACATATCAGGATTTATCAGTGACTTCAAAACTTACGGACTTGGATTATTTTTAAATAGCAAAGTGGCTGGTGGCGCATTATCGTGGATAGCAGGATTTAAGATTGAAAAAATAGAAGGAACTTCAAATTATAAAGTATATGGAAAAAACAAATTAAATCATAAACTTCTTGATCGGCTTTACCAGAAATACAAGAACTATGATTTTAATGGTGAGGAAAAGACGCTTGGACCAAACTCCAGAAGAATTAGCGAAGCAAGATATAATTCTTTTTTGAAAAGTAAAAATCTTCGAACGACTGACTTAAGCATACTCGGATACGTAAAACAGTCACTTAAAACTGCTTTACATGACGGGTGGAACCCTTTTACAAAGGGTGCTATCAATCCTAAAAACTGGATTAATGGCAATGCATTTAATAAAAGTTTCTTTGCTAAGAGCAACATTTTAAAAATGAGTGGACCTGTAAATTATCTTATGGCTTCGGCAGGTACCGTATATGATTACGGATGGGGAAAAAATGTTAACAAAGGATTTGGTTCGACTGACTTTGCTGCAGATTTAACAACAGAGGTTGCATTTGGGGTAGGATCAACAGCTATTGGAAGTTTGGCCTCAAGTGTTGCTACCGGAGCATTAGCCGGTTCCGTAGTGCCTGGATTAGGAACAGTTATCGGAGCAGGAGCAGGATTGCTAGCTGGTGCTGTAACAACTTATCTTATTAATGGAACTGCAACAGGAAGAAGAGTAAAAAAAGCGGTCTCTAAAGGAATAAAGTGGGCTTATGACGGAGTAGTTTCAGGTTTCAGAAAGTTGGGTGGTTTATTTGGTTCATAGAAGCACAGATTTTAAAAATAGTTCAGTTTCGGGGCTTATTATATTAAATGTGATGTTTGGAACTTTTGCAAGCTTAATTCCAACAGGCTCTTTAACGATTTTCCTGCTGAACATGGGATTAACGATTATTGAAGTTGCAATATCATGGCATTGGTGGCGTACAATTCCGAATGAAGTACGATATACATCACTGGTTTGTTTTCTCATGTGTATAACATTTGGAATCTTTGCAACAATCCCATTACTAAGATTGACTTTTGGAACTCTGCTATTCTGGTTAATTTTATTGCTGTATTTAATGGTATTAGGCTATTCAATATACTGGAAGGAATTACTTTTCCAGGCTTTTCACAGGCCTGGAAAATCAAAACTATCAAAAGGAATTGCTGCTTTTTTATTTGTATTGATTATTATTGGTGCTCTTTCTTTTAGAAACGGACAGGAAATGCTGATATTGAGCATTCTTAATGATCATCAAGGTGCAATCTTCGTCTCTTTATTTTCTTTTATTATTGGGCTGTTCGTGACTTTTACAGCTTCGTCTCTTCTAAAAAAGCCGGAGGAAATATCAAAATAAGCATGGAATTGAAATCATTATTTATGGGGGAATAAAAATGTTTGATGTTTCAGGGTTTTTAAAAACATTAGGGATTGTACTGTTAACAACCATCATAATATCCTTCATAATGGGTCTATTCAATATTGGCAATATCACATTATTTCTCTTATTAATGTACTCTTGTACTTATATTTTGAATGGAATCTTGGCACCAATATGGAATTCAAAAGCCCCCTATTTTGCAAGCTATCTTTCAAGTATTACATTGACAGTTATTAACTTGTTATTTGCGTTTTTTGTATTGGATATAATGGTTTTTTCAGATCCAGTAGAAATTAATCGAGGACTGGTCCTGAATTCAACTTTATCGTTATTCGCAACTTTGCTTACTTTGAAAATATTAAAAAGAAGACGGGAGATTCATAATGGTTAGAGATATTATTGACATCTATAACCGCAATGTTATTACAATACTAATCCTAAGCTTGGTTCTCGTTTTTCCGGTTACTTTCTTTGTGTATTTTGCATCAATTTACTTATATCAAGCAGATTCAATTGAGTATGCAAATTTACCCGTTTTATATTTGCTGGTATTAAATTTCACTGTATTATTTCCCCCATTTTTTTCTCTTGCTCAAAATGATTTAAATGATAGGCTTTATAAAAAAAGGAAACTTATAATGATTTTTATTAATAAATTCGGATATATTACTTTTTTAACACTAGCCTTTTTCTTTATTGGTATTTTCGGTTCGTTTTTCTTTTTTATTCCCACATTTATTGCTGGATGCTTAATGCTACTTTTCCCCCTTTTTTCAGATGAAGGAAAAGTTGGGATATCCATTCGGAAGACGTGGACTATTTTTAAAAAGGAACATATCTTTATACTTTTGGACATTTTATTATTAATTTCATTAAATGTACTCGCTTGGGCAGGTGCGACTTATTTAGTAGCTAATTTTGAGAATAATACGATGGTCTATATTCTATTAAGAGCAATAATTAATTCAATAATATTTCCATTAGTATATTTTTACTTAACTATTAAATATAGAAAAGATTCTAACTTTTATATACAGGAGAAAGATTATGTTTAAAAGAACATCCCAAATGTCGAATCAGAGCAGCCTGAAAAAAGTAAATGTAGCGCTAGTAGTTTTGTTAAGTATTTTAACTATGGGAGTATATTTAGGATATTGGATTTTAAATAGAAGAAAAAGCATAGAAGCTATCAGTAAAAACAACTTTATTCCTTTTAAGTGGTGGTGGGCTTGTACTATATATCTAATTATTTCATTGGTTTATAAAATAATAGGAACATCTATCTTAACAGCCTATGGAATGGCGATCTTTGATTCAGTTGATATTATTTTGTCTTTTTATTTCTTAGGACTTCTTTATTATTCAGTATTTAGAATAAAAGAATTGCTTGAAAATATTTATAGTGAAGAAACATTCAGGCCATGGATGCTTGTTTTATTCCACTTCTGGTACCTTCAATTTAAAATAAACCGATTGGAGGGGATGACAAATGAGAAACCCGGAATCGAACAAGCGCTGGCAAAATGAAAAAGGTTCGGTAAGCATTGAATTTCTCGGTATCCTTCCGTTTTACTTTATGTTATTCCTGCTGCTGTGGCAGGTGGTGGCTTCAGGATACGCGGTATTTACTGCTAAAACAGCGGTCAATAATGCGGCAAAAACTTATGCGGCTACAAATAAAATAGATCAAGCAGAGAAATCTGCTAAAGAAACTCTCGGCAGCAGTAACGTTATTACGTATAAAGACCTTGTCCCTACGGATTTAGGAAACGGGAAGTTTAAATTAATCTTATATACGAATCACTCCCTTACGTTTATTCCTAAACAATGGAGAGAAAAAGCATCTTTGGAATTGGAGCAGGAAGCCATCGGCAAGGTGCTGGTGCCAGTGCCATGAAATATGTCCAAAATGAAAAAGGCAATGCCGCATTTTATCTGCTCTGGCTGCTTGGAATAGTGGCGATCATTTTTGTCCTTACCATTAATATTGTCAAAGTATACGTAGTGAAAGAGCATGCCAATCTTGCCGTTGAACAGGCGGCATTGGGAGGTACAGCAGTTCTGTTAGAGAAAACGGAGGAAGCCGTTGAGGAATTTGATACAAGCATTGATCTACAATCTATTGCTCAAAAAGGATTAGATGGTCGTAGTGTCGGGGAGCTAATTGAGGAAAAGAAAAAGGAGTACATGGACAATGGAGCAGATGAAGCAGATGCTTATATAAAAGCAGCGAACGAGATATTGCCTGATAAACTACAGAAATACCCACTTTTGAAATATGAATTTACGAAACGCTTCGGCAGCTCCGCCTCTGAAATTCCGGAAAAAGTTCGTTCAACCGTACAAGACATTATTATTGAAAATAAAGCAAATACCGAAGATACAGAAATAGAGTTCTCACAAGAGAAATGGCGCCTCGAAATAAAATCTACCACAACATTTGAATCCATTTCCGATCATAAATTTATTTCGAAGTTCTTTAAAGATATTCCTCAAGAAGGGTATGGCCCGAGCCTCAAATATATGGAGAGTGTTTATTCCGAGACTGGTATACTGCCATGAGAGCAAGACTGTTAATACGATTTTTTAAAAATAGTAAAAAAAACTTGGAAACGAAAACAGGTTTAATAAAGTAAGTATACGGAAAATAAATTCTGAAATATAGGAATAATTCCATAATACTGGAGGTTATCGAATGGAACGTTTCAAACGAAGGGGATTATTTCTTTGGATTTTATGCTTGTTTCTTATAGCCGGCTGTTCCCACAAAACAGAAACGGAGACAAAAGAGCCTGGAAAAAACTCAAAAGCCGCAAGTGAAGAAAAACAGGAAATACCGAAAGCAGCCCGGACATTAGAAGAAATGATTGACCAAAAGGAAGGCGTGCTTGTAGCTAAATATATGGATCAAGAAATCGAAACGATCACAGGCTGGAACGGGCATGGACTACAATCATTTTTATAATGAAACGTTCAAGCCGAAATCAGAGAAAGAACTCCGTACATACTTTGAAAAACAGAAAGATTTAACAGGTGACGAAGTCTATGATTATCTTGTTTATATGCTTGGATCCGGAAAATACAGAGAATACTATGATCAGTTAATCGCTTATGATCACGGATTTGTCATGCCTGAGCTCCCGGAAGGACGTGATGAAATTGAAACGAAACAAAAGAAGATGAATGTCGTCGTTTTAATGGATGCGAGCGGAAGCATGAAACAGAAAGTATCCGGCGGTGTGAAAATGGATCTTGCCAAGGATGCAATTGGAAAATTTCTTGAGCAAATTCCTGAAGAAGCGAATGTTTCGCTGCTGGCTTACGGCCATTTGGGGACAGGTAAGGATTCGGATAAAGCGAAATCATGCTCTGCTGTAGAGCCGGTCTACCAGTTGAAACCGTATGTTTCCACTTCCTTTACCAAAGCTTTGAACTCATTCAGCGCAAGCGGATGGACGCCTCTGGCGGGGGCAATCGAAAAAGTTCATGACATGCTGAAACCATATAATAATGAGGATTATCACAATGAGGTGTTTATTGTCAGCGACGGGATTGAAACGTGTGGAGGCGATCCTGTCCAGGCTGCAAAAAAGCTGCAGGAGAGCAACATAAAGGCTAAAGTGAACATTATCGGTTTTGATGTGGACGATCAAGGACAGCAGCAATTAAAGCTGGTTGCGGAAGCCGGAGGCGGAGAATACGCAACGGTTCGAGATAAATCCGAACTCGAAATCACCGTCTTGAAAAAATGGCGGCCAACGATCGGGCAGCTTGTTTTTACACAGGGAGTCGGTTTAAAAGAAATGGAAGAAGCCATGAAAAGAATGAACGATATATACAATCCGCTATATGAAATATCAAACAGGGAAATGCACCGGATCAAAAACGCCGCATACTTCTTAAATTCGGAAGAGCTGATAAGTGATGAGGTCGAAGGCGAAGTGCTCCGGCTCGCAGATGATATGTATGAACGAAGGCAAAGCCACTTCGAAGAAATCAAAACAAAGAAGGAAGCGGAAAGGGAAGCCGCGAGCAAAGAAATCAATGACAAAGTTGAAGCATGGCGGAACAAATGGAAAGAAGAGATCTGGGAAGATACTTAATAATGTATATCACTCATTTCCTTAAGCAGCTATAAGGGGCTGACTCGTAAGGGTCTGACTCCCTCCGGCAAAGACAATATATAGAATGGCTTTTTCAAAGTTTGTCTATATGTTGTATTGGAGGGGTCTGACTTTTTGCTTAAGAGTCAGCCCCGCTTTTTTATGCGGCAAGAATGGAATAATTTCCTCGATATTGCAAACTTTATAAGTAACCCTTCGATTCGAGGTGTAAGGCGTGGCTTCAAAATTCATTCAAGCGGAGCGAAGGCTTGTGGTTTTTGCTCTTCTGTTTATTGCAGTATTTCTTTCTCCTTTATTCATTCTCGGAGAAAATGCTCACATTCGGGTTCATGATAATCTCGATTCCAATATTGCCTGGTATAAGGTGTTGGCAGAGAGCGGGGAACTATTCGGGCCCATCAAGGCAACGATTCCACAAATCATTAATGGAAACTTGTCGAGAAATGCATTTGGAACGGAGTTTAGCGGGATTGTTTGGCTGTATGCTCTTTTTCCGACGATGGTCGCTTATGGATTGAGCCAGGCAATTACGAGATTTATCGCTTTTTTAGGAATGTACCTACTCTTGAAAAAGCATTTTATCCAGAAACCTGAATGGGCTTGGATTCGGGTCGGGGTGGCTCTGGCGTTTGCGCTCCCGCCATTTTGGCCGTCCGGCATGCTAAGTACGCTTGGAATGCCGCTTGCACTTTGGGCTTTTTTGAATATCCGCAATGGGGAAAAGTCATGGAAAAACTATCTTGTCTTAACGCTTTTGCCTTTTTACTCAAGCATTGTGCTCGGGTTTTTCTTTTTCTTAAGTGCAATGGGGATTCTCTGGCTGACCGACGTTATGAGAGGAAAAGGATGGAATCTTCGTTTTTTGTGGTCGATTGTCTATATGACGCTTGTTTATTTCATTGTGGAGTATCGGCTAGTCTATTCATTTCTGTTTGAAAATGAGCCCAACAGCAGGGATGAATATTTTCATGCCCGCCATGAATTTTGGAGATCTATTCGCCTGTCTGTCAAAAATTTTGTGCTTGGCCACCACCATGTGATGACGGTACATACTTTTGTTATTCTCCCGGTTATTTTTGTTGCCTTTTATTTTGTGATAAAACATCGTCTCTGGAAAAAGGAAAGAGTGTTTGTGTTTTTATTCTGGTTGAACGTTGCCTTATCTGCCTGGTATGCTTTTTGGTTTAATAAGGCATGGCTTCCTTTGACTGAGAGATTTCATTTTCTCGATACATTTAACTTTGCCAGGTATCATTTCTTAAGGCCGCTTGTTATTTATTTGCTGTTTGCCCTGGGCTTGCGAATCATGTGGGTGCAAGGTCCGAGGTGGAGACAGGCGGCAATCGCCTGCATCTTTGCCCAGGTGATCCTTCTCAGTTTTTCTAATGAAGAAATTATTTTTCAAAATAAGCCTACGGTAAAACAGTTTTTTGCAGAAAAGCAATTCAATGATATTAAAGAATACATTGGGCTTCCTCAAGAACAATACCGGGTTGCGTCGATCGGGATCCATCCGGCGATTGCCCAATATAACGGATTTTATACACTGGACACGTATAACAACTTCTACCCGCTTTCATACAAATATCAGTTCCGAAAGATTATTGAAAAAGAATTGGAAAAAAACAAAACGATCCGGACTTATTTTGACGAGTGGGGCGGCCGCTGCTACATTTTTACGGATGAGCTCGGGAAGCACTATATGATTAAAAAAACGTCGAAAAAACGGCTGAAACATCTGGAATTGAAAATCGAGCCTTTTAAGGAAATGGGCGGACGCTATATTTTCTCTGCCGTGCCGATCGATAATGCAGAAGACAATCAGCTTCATCTCGAAAATATTTTTGAATCAAAAGAATCAGCCTGGAAAATTTACTTATACAAAGCAATGTAAACCTCAGGAGGAAAACAGCTATGAAAAAACCGGTTCTTACGATTGTTGTTCCCTGTTATAACGAGGAAGAGGTTTTGCCTGAAACTTTTTCCCGGCTTCACAGCCTGCTAATCGATTTAATGCATGAGGAGCTCGTTGCCGAAAACAGCAAAATCTTATTTGTTGATGATGGCAGCAAAGACAGGACATGGATGCTCATTCATAAAGCGAGTTTGAAAACGGACTTGATCCGCGGTTTGAAATTGTCGCGAAATGTTGGGCACCAAAATGCATTGCTGGCGGGCTTATTTACAGCGAAAGCGTCATCGGATTGCGTTGTTTCCATCGATGCCGATCTGCAGGATGATATATTTGTTATTCGCGAATTTATCCAAAAGTTCAATGAAGGCTATGAAATTGTGTACGGCGTCCGCAAAAAGCGCGAGACCGATACGTTCTTTAAGCGAAACACGGCACAAGGTTTTTATAAATTAATGCAAAAAATGGGCGTGAACCTTGTCTACAACCACGCCGATTTTCGGCTGATGAGCAGGCGGGCGCTTCAGGAGCTTGAACGATTTGAAGAGGTGAACCTGTTTTTAAGAGGGATTGTGCCCTTGATCGGATTCAAATCAACGTCGGTTTACTATGGACGTAAAGAGCGATTTGCCGGGGAAACGAAATATCCTTTAAAGAAAATGCTCGCGTTTGCCTTTGACGGAATCACTTCCTTTTCGGTGACGCCGATCCGGTTCGTGTTATTTATCGGCCTGGCCTCATTTTTTATTAGTCTTATTTTCGGAGTCTATTTTTTAGGGTTAAAATTTTTCGGTCAGACGGAAACCGGCTGGACTTCGTTAATTGCCTCGATTTGGCTGATTGGCGGGCTGCAGCTGATTGCGATCGGGCTCGTTGGTGAATATATTGGGAAAATTTATAAAGAGTCAAAGCGCCGTCCGCGGTTTATTATTGATGTTGACTCCTTCAACATGCCAATGAAGTTTCCGTTAAGAGATAACCAGGAGATAAACGATGAGTTATTTCACTATGATCTTCGAAACGTATCTGAAACGAACTAACTCGTTTGTCCGTTTTTTGGCAGTTGGAGTCGTCAATACATTGATTGGTTTGACGATCATGTTTTTGCTTATGCATGCTGTCGGATTGTCTTATTGGCTGTCGACTTTTCTCGGAAACATGATCGGCGCGATGGCGAGTTACTTCTTGAATCGGAGTTTAACGTTTGGCAGCCATGTTCCGATCATAAAAGGAGGATTCCGATTTGCAGCAGTGATTTGTTCCTGTTATTTCATTTCCTATACGATCAGCCGAATGCTGGCGGAGGGAATAAGAGGTGATTTTCCATTACGTGAAAAAGATTTCGCCGTTATCATGGGAACAGCCATCTATACTGTTACCAATTATTTGGGGCAAAAATATTTCGTATTCAAACGAGAGTAACCGTGTCGTGAACGGGAGTAAAAGCCCCGTGAGCGGGAGTAACCAGCATCTGAACGAGAGAAAATACACCTTGAAAGAGAGTAACCACCCGTCTATTTTTGAAAGGAAATAGAACGGGTTTTTTTGTGTTTTCAGTTAGTGTAATTGGCAAATGTTTGTTTTTAGAAAATAAATGAAACTTCATTTAGTGGCAACCCGTCTATTAATTAATTGGGAATTTGCCTGTAATTTTTACAGGATTTTTACAAATTTTGGCGAATATATTTATTTGTTTCTTCCCCTTGCATTTCGGGGTTTCAAAATACTTTTTAAAGAAATTTCAGGAGGATAAATAATGTCATTCGATCAAATGAACCCAACGATTGAAAGAATTTTGCAAAATATTGAGAAAGTTATGATCGGAAAAAGAAAAGTAGCTGAGCTGTGCCTTGTTGCCTTATTGGCGGAAGGACATGTATTGCTTGAAGACGTTCCCGGTGTCGGGAAAACAATGATGGTACGAGCCCTTGCAAAATCTGTGAATGCAAATTTTAAAAGGATCCAGTTTACTCCCGATCTATTGCCTTCAGATGTAACAGGTGTTTCGATTTATAATCCTAAGGAATTGGAATTCCAATTCAGACCGGGTCCAATCATGGGCAATATCATTCTTGCAGATGAAATAAACAGAACGTCTCCAAAAACCCAGTCTGCCTTGTTAGAGGGGATGGAAGAGGGCAGTGTGACAATTGACGGTGTTACCCGAAAGTTGGAAAAACCGTTCTTTGTTATGGCGACTCAAAACCCGATTGAATACGAAGGAACATATCCGTTGCCTGAAGCTCAGCTTGACCGGTTCTTATTAAAAATGAAGATGGGTTAT
Organism: Bacillus methanolicus; assembly: GCF_028888695.1. NCBI lineage: Bacteria > Bacillati > Bacillota > Bacilli > Caryophanales > Bacillaceae > Bacillus > Bacillus methanolicus. The sequence goes on from NZ_PNFF01000002.1 coordinate 863,837, forward strand.
CCGGAAATCGATGAAGAAATGGAAGTACTGAACCGGGCTGAAAAAATTCCGCCGATTGAAGAACTGCAGCCGGTAATCAGTCTTGAAGAACTAAGAGAATTACAAAATCAAATAAAAAACGTATATGTTGACCAAACAATTAAACGTTATATTGTGGACATTGCCAATGGTACAAGATCACATTCAAGCGTTTATTTAGGGGCAAGCCCGCGCGGATCGATTGCTTTAATGAAAGCAGCTCAAAGCTATGCATTCATGTATGGAAGAGATTACGTCATTCCGGATGATATTCAGTACCTGGCTCCGTATGTTTTTGCTCATCGAATTATTTTAAAATCAGAAGCAAAATTTGAAGGCATTTCAGCTGAAGAAATTGTGAACCGGGTCTTGGCGAGGGTCCCTGTTCCCGTACAAAGGTTAGTGAAATAATAATGAGGACATTTTTTGCGGCACTTAAAGGAATTTGGAAATTAATCGTGTTGTTGTTATTAATCCTTCTTACTTTTTCATACGCCATGTTTCAAGGAGGGTTTGTAAGCTGGTTTTTGTTTTATAGCTTTCTGCCTTTCGCGTTTTATGCACTTGCCTTGTCTTTCTATTCATTAAAAGATATGAAAGCTGAGAGGGTTTTTGTTAAAACGGAATATAATGCCGGAGAAACTGTAAAGATTCAGGTCCATTTTACGAGGGCAAAAGGTTTTCCGTTATTTTATATGGTCATTGAAGATGGTTTGGAAAATCCGCTTTCATACGCCAGACAGAAGAAAAAAGCGAAAACTTTTATTTTTCCCGGCTTTCGAAAAAAGATTTTCATAGAGTATTTAATCGAAGAAATACCGAGAGGAGAACATTTTTTCCGGACGATTCGGATAAAAACGGGAGATCCGCTTGGTTTAATCGAAAAAGAAAGGATGCTTCCTTTAGAAAATAAAATTCTCGTCTATCCGGCCTATGAAGAACTTATTTACAGGCCTCTTGAAAATCATTATGACCAGGGAATGACCGCATCGAAGGAACGGGTGCAAAGGGATACTTCCATGGCCATCGGAATTAGGGAGTATCAGCCGGGCGACCGTTTTTCATGGATTAACTGGAAAGCGACCGCAAAACGGAACGAAATTATGACAAAAGAGTTTGAACAACGCCAATCCCACGATGTTTATATCATTATGGACTGTTCACCTGATCCACGTTTTGAGGTAATTGTTTCATTTACGGCATCCATCACAAGAGCGATCTTAAAGAAAGGAGCACAGGCAGGCCTTCTCACATCAGGAGCGGAACGGGGCGCTTTTCCGATTCGCGGCGGAGAAAGCCAGCAGTTAGAGCTGTATTACCACCTTGCAAAAGTAAAGGATAACAGCCCGGTTACACTAGATCGAATTGTTGAATCTGAGAGGTTTTTCACGCAACAAAACGTTACGCTTATGCTTGTAACGGCCCAGTTAACAAAGCCTTTAATTGAAAAAGCAGGGTTTTTCACTCAGCGAAAAACTCCCTGCATTCTCTTCTTAATAAAAAAAGCGGGGGAAGCTGCTTCTAAGCAAGAACTCTCTTTAAAAGCCGCCGCTAATGCCCGGGGGATCAAACTTGTCATGGTTCAGGACGGCCAATTTCAAGATGCGTTTTCGGAGGTGAACCTGCGATGACCGCTAACGAAACAAAGAGAAATGCTGCACATTTTCTTTTGTATACTTTCGCATTTTTACTGTTGTGGGAGTGGCTGAGACCTTTAGAGCAGCTAACCGATACAGCCTACATTTGGATTTTTTTACTTTTTCTATTTATTTCGCTTGCCATGTCTTTTTTGGGAATAAAAATGGCTGTTGGTGCTGCAGTGAAGATTATATATATTTTGTATGTCCTGAATTATTTGTATTTCGAAGGATCATTCTTCAGCTTTCAATGGATTCCCCTTTTGATCGCTGATTCACAGGAAAACATTGGATATCTGTTTGAAATGGATTGGCAAAGCCTTACCAATGTGTTTCGAAGTTTGCTGTTATTTATTTTGCTATGGCTCATGACATATCTTTTGCAGTATTGGCTAATTATCCGCAGGAAGATTCTTATCTTTTTCTTTATGACATTAGTTTACGTCACAGTACTTGATACGTTCACTCCTTATGCTGCTGATACTGCAATTATCCGGACTGTCATCAGTGGTTTTGCTGTCATGGGAATGTTGACTTTTTACCGATTAATTGAAAAAGAAGCAATCAGAAAAGATGATAAATTTTCAAGAAAATGGATGATTCCGTTAGCAGGAATGATTGCTTTTAGTGTTCTATTTGGTTATGCTTCACCAAAAGCCGAGCCGATTTGGCCTGATCCTGTTCCTTATATTAAATCGTACAGCCAAAAAAATAACGGAAATGGAAATGGCTCTGTTAAGCGTATTGGATATGGAACAGATGATTCGCGGCTCGGCGGGCCATTTATTGGTGATAATCAAGTTGTTTTCAGGGCGCAAATAGAATCGAGGCATTATTGGAAGGTTGAAACAAAAGATGTATATACAGGGAAAGGCTGGGAAGCTTCTGACGATAAACCAAAAAGAGTTACGATCCTTCAGGAAGACAAAGTACCTTTTTCATCGTTTGCAGCAGGAGTCAAAACAGAAAAAGAAACAGCTTCTTTATTCTTTAGCAAGAGGTATCCTCATATTGTCTATCCTGCCGGTGTACAGAATATTGATGCCGGTCCTAATGTTTCGTTTGAGCTTGATATGAACACGGAAAAAATTTACTCATTTAAAGACGGACAGGCAGAACCTTTAACTCAATACTCGTTAAACCACGAAATTCCGACGTTCAGCGTTTCCGCATTAATGAAAACAGTCAGTGCGGATACAAGCAGGATGAGTAAGGAATTTATCCAGAGGTATACACAACTGCCGGACAAATTGCCGCAAAGGGTCAAGGAGCTGGCTATACAAATTACCTCCGGAAAAAAGACATGGTTTGAGAAGGCCAGGGCAGTTGAGGATTACTTCCGCCGCAGCCCGGAGTTCATTTACGACCAGCTGAATGTTCCGGTTCCCGGGGAAGGCGACGATTATGTTGATCAATTTTTATTTGAAACAAGACGCGGCTATTGTGATAATTTTTCCAGTTCCATGACTGTTCTTCTCCGGACTCTTGGCATTCCGGCCCGCTGGGTAAAAGGATATACAGAGGGAGAATTTAAAGAGCTTGGTGAACAAAATCATCGTATTTTTGAAATTACCAATAACAATGCCCATTCATGGGTTGAGGTATATTTCCCAAATGCCGGCTGGGTTCCATTCGAACCGACGAAAGGTTTTTCAGGCAATGTTCACTTAAATTTTGATACGTATAAAAACAATCAGACAAGCAGAGAAGATACAGAAAAGCTAGAGAAGCCGCAAGATACGCCAACACCGGAAAAATCGGATAACAAAACAAATACTAAGTCTTCTTTCTCATATTCCGAACTATGGAACAAAGTAAAGACATTTTTTGCGAAACGCTGGCTTGAGATGTTTCTTGTTGGAGTTCTTTTAATAGCTGTTTTGTTGGGAGTTTATAAAAAACGGTCAAGGTGGCTTCCATACTATTTAATCTGGAAATATAAACGAATTGATAAGGATGAACAGTTTGCAAAAGCGTATTCTGCATTGTTGAAACAGCTGGAACTGATTGGTTTAAAGCGGAAAAATGGCCAGACGTTAAGAGAATATGCCCGCTATGTTGACACCTTTTTCTCATCAAGTGAAATGAGCAAGTTAACGAACCGTTATGAGCAATTTTTATATAGAGGGAAGCTTCAAACCGGTTCGTGGGATGAATCGAAAGAATTATGGGAAAATTTAATTAAAAAAACGATAGCTTGACCGCGATTTTACCCTATTGTTACAATAATTTTATATATGAATATTGTAACCCTTCATATATCCTCGATAATATGGATCGAAAGTTTCTACCAAATCACCGTAAATGATTTGACTATGAAGGCAGATGATTCTATATGTTGCTCACGCACCTAAACTAGAATTCTGCTTTTTTATTGGAAGGAGAGTTCTAGTTTTCTTTTTATTCATCAGGGTTTGGCAGAAAACGTGCATGTGTTTTAAACTCCCAACCCTAACATGGAAATAGGGTTCATTTTAAAACATAACCAATAAAATAAGGCGGTGTGAGCGAAGCCAAGCACAAAATATTTACAAAGCTAAAACATGTATCTTTCTAAAAATAGGTTGCTTTTTTATTTTTGTTAGCTCAGCTCCGCCCCTTTTCCACAGAAAAAATGAAAAGTTTCGACAATTGCTGAGAACACTAGAAATTAGTGATTGAATAATATCTTTTATCAATGAGGTGAACAGCTTGCCAGGAAAAACAGAGTTGCAAAACCAGGAAATGATTGTTGTTCTCGATTTTGGAAGCCAATATAATCAATTAATCACGAGAAGAATCCGTGAATTCGGCGTCTACAGTGAACTTCATCCTCACACAATTACAGCTGAAGAGATAAAAAAAATGAATCCTAAGGGAATCATTTTTTCCGGTGGACCAAACAGCGTATATGAAGAAAATGCATTTCGCTGTCATGAAAAAATCTTTGAACTGGGCTTGCCGATTCTTGGAATTTGTTACGGTATGCAGTTAATGACAATGCATTTCGGCGGGAAAGTAGAAAGAGCAAAGCATAGGGAATACGGAAAAGCTGCCATAAATATTGAGCATCAAAGCAAACTGTTTGAACAGCTTCCGAAGGAACAAGTTGTGTGGATGAGCCATAGTGATTTAGTTGTTGAAGCACCGGAAGGTTTCACAGTTGATGCAGTTAATCCTTCATGCCCGATTGCTGCTATGAGCGATGAAAGCCGAAACTTATATGCGGTTCAATTCCATCCCGAAGTCCGCCACTCTGTCTACGGAAATGAAATATTGAAAAACTTCGTATTCGGAGTTTGCGGCTGTAAAGGCGACTGGTCGATGGAAAATTTCATCGAAATGGAAATTGAAAAGATCCGTCAAACAGTAGGGGATAAGAAAGTTCTTTGCGCACTTAGCGGCGGTGTTGACTCATCCGTTGTTGCCGTTTTAGTTCACAAAGCGATCGGCGATCAATTAATTTGTATTTTTGTTGATCACGGCCTGCTTCGCAAAGGGGAAGCAGAAAGTGTGATGAAAACTTTTGCTGACGGCTTTAACATGAATGTGATTAAAGTCGATGCAAAGGATCGCTTCCTGAATAAACTGAAAGGCGTCACCGATCCTGAGCAAAAGCGGAAGATTATCGGAAATGAATTTATTTATGTATTTGATGATGAAGCTGCAAAACTGGAAGGAATTGAATTTTTAGCCCAAGGTACTCTTTATACAGATATTATTGAAAGTGGTACGGCAACTGCTCAGACTATTAAGTCCCACCATAATGTTGGGGGTCTTCCGGAAGATATGCAGTTTAAGCTGATTGAACCTCTTAACACGCTTTTTAAAGATGAAGTGCGCGCTTTAGGAACAGAGCTTGGAATTCCTGACGAAATCGTTTGGAGGCAGCCTTTCCCTGGTCCTGGACTTGGTATTCGCGTACTTGGGGAAATAACAGAAGAGAAATTAGAAATTGTTCGTGAATCGGATGCGATTTTGCGGGAAGAAATTAAGAAAGCCGGCCTTGACCGCGATATATGGCAATATTTTACGGTATTGCCTGACATCCGCAGTGTCGGAGTAATGGGAGATGCCCGCACATATGATTATACAATCGGCATCCGCGCTGTTACATCGATTGACGGCATGACATCCGATTGGGCGAGAATACCGTGGGATGTTCTTGAAGTCATTTCAACGCGGATCGTGAATGAAGTAAACCATGTTAACAGAGTCGTCTACGACATCACAAGCAAACCGCCTGCGACAATTGAGTGGGAATAAGTAGTTGAAGGTTAAAATCATAAAACACGAACAAAACAAAAAAACGAACAGATAATGTTCGTTTTTTTGTTGACGTGCTTCTGAAGCCCTGTTAAAATAAAAACGAAATGAATAATTTGTCTCATTACGTCGTATAATCTTGGGGATATGGCCCAAAAGTTTCTACCGAGCTACCGTAAATAGTTCGACTACGAGGTAAGTGTTTTGATAATGGGGTTATTAATGTACATGTCTTTATTTTTTCGTCTTAAAGCCCCTTGTTTTTACACAAACCTGTTGTCGGCGCTCCGGTATTTCGGAGCGTTTTTGTTTTGGGGCTGACCAATATGACGCAACTTTATAGGGGGAAAAATAATGAAAAAATACTTCCAATTCGAGGAACTTGGAACGAATTATCGCCGCGAATTTTTAGGTGGGCTGACAACGTTTTTGGCTATGGCATATATTTTGATTGTCAATCCGCTTACATTGACACTTGCGGATGTAAAAGACTTGCCTGATGCCTTAAGAATGGATCACGGAGCAGTATTTGTGGCAACAGCGCTTGCAGCTGCTGTCGGTTCCATTATTATGGGACTTGTCGGTAAATATCCGATCGCACTTGCGCCAGGCATGGGTTTAAATGCATTTTTTGCCTATACAGTTGTTTTAAAGCACGGGGTACCGTGGCAGCATGCGCTTGGAGCCGTTTTTATTTCAGGTGTGTTTTTCTTATTACTAACGATTACCGGGCTTCGTGAAAAGATTATCAACGCGATTCCTGTTGACTTAAAATATGCAGTAGGAGCAGGAATTGGTTTGTTTATTACTTTTATCGGGCTAAAGGGTGCAGGCGTTATCGTAAATAATGATGCAACACTTGTCGGTTTAGGGGATTTATCAAACCCTAATACGCTGCTTGCGATTTTCGGTTTAGTGATTACTGTGATCATGATGACAAGAGGGATTAACGGAGCTGTGTTTTACGGAATGATCATTTCCGTTATCGTTGGGATGATTTTTAATTTGATTGAAGTTCCGAAACAAGTGGTAGGTGCGGTTCCAAGTTTGGAGCCGACATTCGGGGCCGTTTTTTCTTCCTTTGGAGATCCTTCTTTCTATACAACAACAATGCTCGGTATTATCTTAACGTTTTTATTCGTAGATTTCTTCGACAATGCCGGAACATTGGTAGCGGTAGCCAATTAGGCCGGTTTGATGAAAGACAACAAACTGCCGCGTGCGGGCAAAGCATTATTTTCCGATTCGATCGCATCTATTGTAGGGTCCATTTTTGGAACATCAACAACAACATCTTATATTGAATCATCTGCAGGGGTTGCATCAGGCGCAAGAACTGGTTTTGCATCCTTGGTAACAGCCGGGTTTTTTATCCTTTCACTGTTCTTCTTCCCGGTATTATCAGTCGTAACATCACCGGTAACCGCACCTGCTTTAATTATCGTTGGTGTATTAATGGTTTCTTCCTTAGGAAAAATTGATTGGACTCGATTTGAAATAGCGGTGCCTTCTTTCTTAACGATGATCGCAATGCCTCTTTCATACAGTATTGCCACAGGGATCGCGATAGGTTTCATTTTCTATCCTATCACGATGATGGTGAAAGGACGGACAAAAGAAATTCATCCAATTATGTACGTGTTCTTTGTCATCTTTGTTCTTTACTTTATGTTCTTGACGGAATAGTGTATGCGGGGATTCAGCAATAAGCTGTTTCCCCTTTTTTATGTTTAGCTAAAATATGAATGCGTTTACTTTTTTGATTGACTTCTTTTTCCCTCATATAACATAATAGGGTTATATCGAATGCTGTCGAAAAATCGGAGGATGCGGATGCCGAGTTTAGTTGTTACCAAGATTTTGAATAATAATGTCATTATTGCCGAACATCCCGCTTACGGAGAAGTCGTAGTCATCGGAAAAGGGATCGGGTTTAACCGGAAACAAAAAGATCTGATTGAAGCTTCGGCAGCTGAAAAACTTTTTGTTTTACGTAATGAAAAAGAACAGAAAAACTATTTAAAGCTGTTGCCATTTTTAGAGGATCATTTACAAGAAGTCATCATTTCGGCAATTGAACTTATAAAAGCGAGAACGGCCTCGCAATTAAATGAACATATACATGTAGCTCTGACAGACCATCTCATGTTTGTTGTCAATCGGATCTCAAAAGGGATGGAGATACGCAATCCGTTTCTTGTTGAAACAAAAGCTTTATATCCAAAAGCATTTGGAATTGCAAAGGAAGTTGTCGATTTATTTACGGAAAAGACGGGGATTCAACTCCCTGAAGGCGAGGCAGGCTTTATTGCCCTTCATATCCACAGTGCAGTGGCCAATAAAGATTTGTCTGAAGTAAATCAACACTCCCAACTTATCACAAAACTGATCAATATGATTGAAGAGCAAATGGATAGTAAAATTGATAAAGAAAGCATAGATTATATGAGGCTCGTACGCCATCTCCGCTTTACAATCGAACGGGTAAAAAATGGCGAAAAAGTTGAAGAACCGGAAAAAATATCATTGCTATTGAAACAAGAATACCCTTTATGCTATAATCTCGCGTGGAAGCTCATTAAGGTTATGCAGCAAACGTTAAAACAACCAGTGTTTGAGGCTGAAGCGGTTTATTTAACGATGCACTTGCAAAGGCTTCAGAAAAAAATAAAATAGCGATTAACTTTTTACGTGTTACTGATTCGATCAGGCATGAGTAAAGAAGATAATTGGATTAAAGTTTTATGGGTACTATATATCTGTAGAACTTTTTCATTATTCTCTTCTTTTCTCATGCTTTTTTATTTTGTTCAAAAATGAAAACGCTTAATGGGCTAATAAATATTGGAGGTTTTGTTATGTTTAAAAAGGCTTTTGGTGTTTTGCAAAAAGTCGGTAAGGCATTGATGCTGCCAGTTGCATTACTTCCTGCAGCAGGTATCCTTCTTGCGTTGGGTGCTGCTCTTAGAAACCCGGCTTTATTAGAATTAGCCCCATTTTTAGATAACAGCGGAGTAGATATGGTTGCTGCTGTTATGCAAAAAGCAGGGGATATTGTTTTTGGAAATCTTCCGTTGCTGTTTGCTGTCGGTGTTGCAGTTGGGCTAGCGGGAGGAGAAGGTACGGCAGGCCTTGCTGCGATTATTGGTTACCTGATTATGAACGTTACTATGGGTACAGTACTTGGCATTACCTCGGAAGATGTTAACGGATTAAACTATGCCAATGTGCTTGGTGTTCCAACCCTGCAAACAGGTGTATTTGGAGGTATTATTGTTGGTATTATTGCAGCAGCTCTATACAATAAATTCTATGAAATTGAATTGCCGTCTTATTTAGGCTTCTTTGCCGGAAAACGTTTTGTTCCGATTATCACTGCAGGGACTGCCGTTATTTTAGGTTTGATTATGATGGTTGTCTGGCCGCCAATTCAGTCCGGACTTAATGCATTCTCGCAAAACATGGTTCATGCCAACTTAACATTATCAGCTTTCATTTTCGGGGTCATTGAACGGGCACTGATTCCATTTGGTTTGCATCATATTTTCTACTCGCCATTCTGGTATGAGTTCGGTGAATATGTAACGAAGGCAGGAGAAGTGGTTCGCGGTGATCAACGAATTTTCATGGCGCAAATTACTGATAATGTTCAAAATCTGACTGCCGGTACATTTATGACAGGTAAGTTTCCGTTCATGATGTTCGGTCTTCCTGCTGCGGCATTAGCAATTTATCATGAAGCTCGTCCTGAAAGAAAGAAAGTGGTTGGAGGCTTAATGGCTTCTGCTGCCTTAACATCTTTCTTAACTGGTATCACAGAGCCGATTGAATTCTCATTCTTATTCGTAGCACCTATGTTATTTGCAATTCATACGATTTTTGCCGGCTTATCCTTTATGACGATGCATTTATTAAATGTTAAAATCGGGATGACATTCTCAGGCGGTTTAATTGACTATATCTTGTTTGGTTTAATAAACCCACAAACAAATGCATGGCTGGTAATCCCAGTAGGTCTTGTCTTTGCGGTTATTTATTACTTTGGGTTCCGTTTCGCAATCCGTAAATTTAATCTGATGACACCTGGGCGTGAAGCAGCTGAAGAAGAAGTGGAAGAATCCAAAGGTGAGGCTGGCGATCTTGCATACAACATTCTTGAAGCGATGGGCGGAAAAGAAAACATTTCTCATTTAGATGCTTGTATTACGCGTTTGCGTGTTTCAGTCAATGACGTTAAAAATGTAGATAAAGAACAGTTGAAAAAACTTGGCGCAGCAGGGGTGCTTGAAGTAGGAAACAATATTCAGGCAATCTTTGGCCCTCGCTCCGAAACCATTAAAGGACAAATGAAAGACATCATGGATGGAAAAAAACCTCGAGGTGTGGAATCAAATCCTGCCAAAGAGGTTGAACAGCAAATAGAAGAAGTGAACCCTAGGGCATTGCAGACAGAACACAATGCAGACGATGTGTTTGTATCTCCAATTAAAGGGGAAATCAAACCAATTACCGATGTTCCGGACGCAGTTTTCTCAGGGAAAATGATGGGTGACGGATTTGCGATTGTTCCGGCAGAAGGTACAGTTGTTTCTCCTGTAGACGGTAAGATTGTAAACTTTTTCCCAACAAAACACGCCATTGGTTTACTTTCAGATTCAGGCCGGGAAATTCTTATTCACTTCGGAATCGATACAGTGAACTTAAAAGGTGAAGGTTTTGAAGCACTTGTTTCGGAAAATGATCGTGTTCAAAAGGGGCAGCCATTATTAAAGGTTGATTTAGAACATGTCAAAAATAATGCAAAATCAACAATCACTCCGATCGTATTCACAAACCTTTCCGAGGGAGAAAAAATTGTTATCAATAAAACCGGAAATGTAGACTTAAAAGAAGAGAACATCATTTCAATTAGCAAGTAAAAATGATTTTGTAACCGGCTGCCAGTCGTTTTGTTTCCCTGGCAGTCGGTTTAATTTTTGGATAAAATTAGTAGTAATATTTTATTATAAAATGTATTGACTCTATTTATATTCGGTGATATTATATGAAAGCATTGTCGCTAACAACGACAAATTATTCATCTACTTTAAATAAAAAATGTAGTTGACACAGTATCAACGACATGATATATTAGTAAAGTCGCTTCTGAGCGATAGAAAACAATTGCTCTTTGAAAACTGAACAAACAAAAGCGTCAACAATTAAAAGTGGAGGCGACCGGTTAGCTTCGAAGGGCATTGGAGCTTCTGGCGGAAAAGTCCTTAAAGACTTTGACAGAAGAAGCGAAATGACCTCGCTGCTTAAAGCATCACCTAAAGGTCATGCTTTGCGCAAAATTGCGAAGAAGCTAATTCAAGCAGCTATTTAGCTGGGAGCCGAAACTAGCCAGAGTTAATTCTATTATTTATGAGCATATCTTACTCTTTTTTGGAGAGTTTGATCCTGGCTCAGGACGAACGCTGGCGGCGTGCCTAATACATGCAAGTCGAGCGGACTGATGGGAGCTTGCTCCCTGAAGTCAGCGGCGGACGGGTGAGTAACACGTGGGCAACCTGCCTGTAAGACTGGGATAACTTCGGGAAACCGGAGCTAATACCGGATAATCCTCTTTCCCGCATGGGAAAGAGCTGAAAGATGGCTTCGGCTATCACTTACAGATGGGCCCGCGGCGCATTAGCTAGTTGGTGAGGTAACGGCTCACCAAGGCGACGATGCGTAGCCGACCTGAGAGGGTGATCGGCCACACTGGGACTGAGACACGGCCCAGACTCCTACGGGAGGCAGCAGTAGGGAATCTTCCGCAATGGACGAAAGTCTGACGGAGCAACGCCGCGTGAGCGAAGAAGGCCTTCGGGTCGTAAAGCTCTGTTGTCAGGGAAGAACAAGTACCGTTCGAATAGGGCGGTACCTTGACGGTACCTGACCAGAAAGCCACGGCTAACTACGTGCCAGCAGCCGCGGTAATACGTAGGTGGCAAGCGTTGTCCGGAATTATTGGGCGTAAAGCGCGCGCAGGCGGTTCCTTAAGTCTGATGTGAAAGCCCACGGCTCAACCGTGGAGGGTCATTGGAAACTGGGGAACTTGAGTGCAGAAGAGGAGAGCGGAATTCCACGTGTAGCGGTGAAATGCGTAGAGATGTGGAGGAACACCAGTGGCGAAGGCGGCTCTCTGGTCTGTAACTGACGCTGAGGCGCGAAAGCGTGGGGAGCAAACAGGATTAGATACCCTGGTAGTCCACGCCGTAAACGATGAGTGCTAAGTGTTAGAGGGTTTCCGCCCTTTAGTGCTGCAGCTAACGCATTAAGCACTCCGCCTGGGGAGTACGGCCGCAAGGCTGAAACTCAAAGGAATTGACGGGGGCCCGCACAAGCGGTGGAGCATGTGGTTTAATTCGAAGCAACGCGAAGAACCTTACCAGGTCTTGACATCCTCTGACAATCCTGGAGACAGGACGTTCCCCTTCGGGGGACAGAGTGACAGGTGGTGCATGGTTGTCGTCAGCTCGTGTCGTGAGATGTTGGGTTAAGTCCCGCAACGAGCGCAACCCTTGACCTTAGTTGCCAGCATTCAGTTGGGCACTCTAAGGTGACTGCCGGTGACAAACCGGAGGAAGGTGGGGATGACGTCAAATCATCATGCCCCTTATGACCTGGGCTACACACGTGCTACAATGGATGGTACAAAGGGCTGCTAAGCCGCGAGGCCTGAGCCAATCCCAAAAAACCATTCTCAGTTCGGATTGCAGGCTGCAACTCGCCTGCATGAAGCCGGAATCGCTAGTAATCGCGGATCAGCATGCCGCGGTGAATACGTTCCCGGGCCTTGTACACACCGCCCGTCACACCACGAGAGTTTGTAACACCCGAAGTCGGTGAGGTAACCGTAAGGAGCCAGCCGCCTAAGGTGGGACAGATGATTGGGGTGAAGTCGTAACAAGGTAGCCGTATCGGAAGGTGCGGCTGGATCACCTCCTTTCTAAGGATTATTCGAAAAGCGAAGGCGACTGTTTAGCCTCGACAGCTGCTTGCGCTTCTGGCGGAAAAGTCCTAAAGACTTTGACAGAAGAAGCGAAGTGACTCGAGAGGCTAGGAGCCGTAGCTAGACAATAAAACATGAAGAGTTGATCGCTTTTGTTTGTTCAGTTTTGAGGGAGCAATTCCTTCATTAATAATAAGGTGAATCAGAAGCGAGCTATTTGAGGAAGCAAACGAGCGAAGACCGGAGCGTACCTGATTGTACGTGAGGATCTGAGTGAGTGAAGCTGACGAAGAAAAGCGAAGCTTATCATTTGCCGTTCGTTCTTTGAAAACTAGATAATTGTATTGAAGAAGGCAAAAGAAGAACCGAGTATCGCCATTTTAGGTTTCAAACCTTTTAGGTTAAGTTAGAAAGGGCGCACGGTGGATGCCTTGGCACTAGGAGCCGATGAAGGACGGGACTAACACCGATATGCTTCGGGGAGCTGTAAGTAAGCATTGATCCGGAGATTTCCGAATGGGGAAACCCCCTATCCGTAATGGGATAGGATCCTAACCTGAATCCATAGGGTTAGGAGGGCAGACCCGGGGAACTGAAACATCTAAGTACCCGGAGGAAGAGAAAGCAAACGCGATTCCCTGAGTAGCGGCGAGCGAAACGGGAACAGCCCAAACCAAGAGGCTTGCCTCTTGGGGTTGTAGGACACTCTGTATGGAGTTACAAAGGAACGGGGTAGACGAAGAGGTCTGGAAAGGCCCGTCAGAGAAGGTAACAACCCTGTAGTCGAAACTTCGTTCCCTCCTGAGTGGATCCTGAGTACGGCGGGACACGTGAAATCCCGTCGGAAGCAGGGAGGACCATCTCCCAAGGCTAAATACTCCCTAGTGACCGATAGTGAACCAGTACCGTGAGGGAAAGGTGAAAAGCACCCCGGGAGGGGAGTGAAAGAGAACCTGAAACCGTGTGCCTACAAGTAGTCAGAGCCCGTTCATGGGTGATGGCGTGCCTTTTGTAGAATGAACCGGCGAGTTACGATCACATGCAAGGTTAAGTCGAAAAGACGGAGCCGCAGCGAAAGCGAGTCTGAACAGGGCGAATGAGTATGTGGTCGTAGACCCGAAACCAGGTGATCTACCCATGTCCAGGGTGAAGTCCAGGTAACACTGGATGGAGGCCCGAACCCACGCACGTTGAAAAGTGCGGGGATGAGGTGTGGGTAGCGGAGAAATTCCAATCGAACTTGGAGATAGCTGGTTCTCTCCGAAATAGCTTTAGGGCTAGCCTCAAGTGTAAGAGTCTTGGAGGTAGAGCACTGTTTGGACTAGGGGCCCTCATCGGGTTACCGAATTCAGACAAACTCCGAATGCCAAAGACTTATCCTTGGGAGTCAGACTACGAGTGATAAGATCCGTAGTCAAAAGGGAAACAGCCCAGACCACCAGCTAAGGTCCCAAAGTATACGTTAAGTGGAAAAGGATGTGGAGTTGCTTAGACAACCAGGATGTTGGCTTAGAAGCAGCCACCATTTAAAGAGTGCGTAATAGCTCACTGGTCGAGTGACTCTGCGCCGAAAATGTACCGGGGCTAAACGTATCACCGAAGCTGTGGGTGGACACCGTTGGTGTCCGCGGTAGGAGAGCGTTCTAAGGGCGTTGAAGCTAGACCGCAAGGACTGGTGGAGCGCTTAGAAGTGAGAATGCCGGTATGAGTAGCGAAAGATGGGTGAGAATCCCATCCACCGAATGCCTAAGGTTTCCTGAGGAAGGCTCGTCCGCTCAGGGTTAGTCGGGACCTAAGCCGAGGCCGAAAGGCGTAGGCGATGGACAACAGGTTGATATTCCTGTACCACCTCTTTTCCGTTTGAGCAATGGGGGGACGCAGGAGGATAGGGCAAGCGCGCTGCTGGATTAGCGCGTCCAAGCAGTTAGGCCGCTGACGAGGCAAATCCCGTTAGCATAAGGCGGAGCTGTGACGGCGAGGGAAATGTAGTACCGAAGTTCCTGATTCCACACTGCCAAGAAAAGCCTCTAGCGAGGAAAAAGGTGCCCGTACCGCAAACCGACACAGGTAGGCGAGGAGAGAATCCTAAGGTGAGCGAGAGAACTCTCGTTAAGGAACTCGGCAAAATGACCCCGTAACTTCGGGAGAAGGGGTGCTTTTCTGGGTGCATAGCCCGGAAAAGCCGCAGTGAATAGGCCCAGGCGACTGTTTAGCAAAAACACAGGTCTCTGCGAAGCCGCAAGGCGAAGTATAGGGGCTGACGCCTGCCCGGTGCTGGAAGGTTAAGAGGAGGGGTTAGCTTACGCGAAGCTCTGAATCGAAGCCCCAGTAAACGGCGGCCGTAACTATAACGGTCCTAAGGTAGCGAAATTCCTTGTCGGGTAAGTTCCGACCCGCACGAAAGGCGTAACGATCTGGGCACTGTCTCAACGAGAGACTCGGTGAAATTATAGTACCTGTGAAGATGCAGGTTACCCGCGACAGGACGGAAAGACCCCGTGGAGCTTTACTGCAGCCTGATATTGAATTTTGGTACAGCTTGTACAGGATAGGTAGGAGCCTGAGAGACATGAGCGCCAGCTTGTGTGGAGGCGTCGGTGGGATACTACCCTGGCTGTATTGAAATTCTAACCCGCGCCCCTGATCGGGGCGGGAGACAGTGTCAGGTGGGCAGTTTGACTGGGGCGGTCGCCTCCTAAAAGGTAACGGAGGCGCCCAAAGGTTCCCTCAGAATGGTTGGAAATCATTCGCAGAGTGTAAAGGCAGAAGGGAGCTTGACTGCGAGACCTACAAGTCGAGCAGGGACGAAAGTCGGGCTTAGTGATCCGGTGGTTCCGCATGGAAGGGCCATCGCTCAACGGATAAAAGCTACCCCGGGGATAACAGGCTTATCTCCCCCAAGAGTCCACATCGACGGGGAGGTTTGGCACCTCGATGTCGGCTCATCGCATCCTGGGGCTGTAGTCGGTCCCAAGGGTTGGGCTGTTCGCCCATTAAAGCGGTACGCGAGCTGGGTTCAGAACGTCGTGAGACAGTTCGGTCCCTATCCGTCGCGGGCGCAGGAAATTTGAGAGGAGCTGTCCTTAGTACGAGAGGACCGGGATGGACGCACCGCTGGTGTACCAGTTGTCTTGCCAAAGGCATCGCTGGGTAGCTATGTGCGGAAGGGATAAGTGCTGAAAGCATCTAAGCATGAAGCCCCCCTCAAGATGAGATTTCCCATAGCGTCAAGCTAGTAAGATCCCTGAAAGATGATCAGGTTGATAGGTCTGAGGTGGAAGCGTGGCGACACGTGGAGCTGACAGATACTAATCGATCGAGGACTTAACCAATGAAAAAGCGGAAGAAGCCCGCTTGATTAAAATGATACTCATTGTTCTTCATGCTTCTTCATGCATTATCTAGTTTTGAGAGAATGAAAAAATTCTCTTCTACATAATGAATATATAAAACATTGTTGATGTAAGTCTGCTCCTGCGGCATAGCATATTCGAAGGTGAAACTGTTCACCTCGTCGCAAGCCAGCAGGGTTGATGTTTCAATGATGTAGGCTTGGTGGCGATGGCGAGAAGGTCACACCCGTTCCCATACCGAACACGGAAGTTAAGCTTCTCAGCGCCGATGGTAGTTGGGGCATTGCCCCTGTGAGAGTAGGACGCTGCCAGGCAAACGAAAGAACAACCGAAACTGGTTGTTCTTTTTGTATTTTGACGGTGATTTTATCAAAAAAAGAGCCGTTTCTTAGCTGAAAAGTAGAAATAACACCTGATTTTTAGAGGTTTACTCGTTCTGAATTCTGCTCTTCGGAAGGTTATGAGCCTTTATTTCATTTTATGAGCTTTCATTTTGATATATGAGCCTTTATTTTTAGATATGAGCCTTCATTCTGATAAATGAGCCTTCGTTTTGATTTATGAGTCCTCGTACCGAAATATGAGCCTTCGCTCCAACATATGAGCCCTCGTACCGAAATATGTTCCTCGTTCTGAAAAATGATTCCTCGTTTCGAAATATGAACCTTCGTTCCGAAAAATGAACCTTCGTTCCGAAATATAATCCCTCGTTTCGAATGAACTCTCGTTCCAAAATATGCACCTTCATTCCGACCTATAAACCTTCTTTCCGAAATATAAGCCCTCACTCCGACATATGACCCCCTTACTTTCATTTATGAGCCGTGACCCACTTTTATGAGCTTTCATCCCAAGTTAAAAGCAGCCTCCACTTTGCTGTCATATATTCTTCTGCCGAAAAAGTTAGGATTGCAAACAGGCATTCTGGCTTGATTTAAAAGCCATTTTCAAGATCATCCCGTTTCTAAAGTCTTTCCATAAACATATAAATCCCTGTAAAATAAGATGATTAGTCCACTGTCTTTCGAGTAACTATACTCTTTAATAGTATTTCATTTAAACGCAACCGAAAATTTCATACATATAATAATGAAAAGATGTCCATTGAACGGAATTTGTACCATCGGTCCTTCAGGAAATTGTAAGTACATATCATTAGCATTAATCGTACAACGTATAAGTATTGAGAAGGTTAAATTAACCGTATTGGTACATAGACAAATCTAAAACCATTAACAGCGATCTCGGACTAAAATCTGTAAAGAGAGGAAAATCATTTTCATGAGCAAAGAAAAAAAGAAAATGCTATTTGAAGTCCAAGAAAATGAGACGATTGATCAATGTCTTGAGCGGATGAAGAATGAAGGATACACTCCGGTAAGAAGAATGGAAAAACCTATTTTCAAAGAAGTGAAAACAGGCGATTCGATTCAATATGAGCCGATTGGAAGGCAAATTGTCTTTGAGGCCAAACAAATAAAATAGAAAAACCGAACATTCTTTTACTAAAATAATACATTGTTCGATATTTGGTTGACAAATTCATTTGTAAGCTGTTATGATGAAGACATAAAATAAACGTTTTGCCCTCGTATAATCATGGGAATATGGCCCATAAGTCTCTACCCGGCAACCGTAAATTGCCGGACTATGAGGGAAAGTTGATATGGCCGGATAAGACTAGTAGTATCTTTTTGAAGAGATATATTTTTACGTTTGTATTTTATGCCCGGGCAGATCACTTTCTCTTTAGTTTGAGAGAAGTGTCTGTTGCGGGTTTTTATTTTGAAATCTGGAGGGAAAAAGATGGAAGTTCAGGTTGGGGTAATTATGGGGAGCGTTTCCGATTGGGAAACGATGAAACATGCGTGCAATGTGCTTGATCAATTACAAATTCGCTATGAAAAAAACGTCGTGTCAGCCCACCGGACTCCTGACCTCATGTTTGAATACGCAGAAAATGCCCGCAAGCGGGGATTAAAAGTGATTATAGCCGGAGCAGGCGGAGCGGCCCATTTGCCTGGAATGGTAGCAGCGAAAACGACTTTGCCAGTCATTGGGGTTCCTGTACAATCAAGAGCTCTGAACGGACTTGATTCTCTGTTGTCGATTGTCCAAATGCCCGGAGGAGTTCCTGTTGCAACCGTGGCAATCGGCAAGGCCGGCGCAACGAATGCCGGACTGCTTGCGGCCCAAATCATAGGAGCGTTTGACCCGGCAGTTGCCGAAAGGCTTGATAACCTAAGAGAAGAAACGAAAAAGTCAGTTTTAGAAAGCAGGGATGGTCTTGTTTGATAAAACCATATTACCCGGACAAACAATAGGGATTATTGGCGGAGGACAGCTTGGGCGGATGATGGCAATTGCTGCAAAAGCAAGCGGCTTTCGAATTGCGGTGCTGGATCCTGTTGAAGATTCGCCATGCGGACAGGTCGCCGATTACAAAATCATTGGCCAGTATGGCGATTTAGAATCTGTTCAAAAATTAGCGCGGGTAAGTGATGTGATTACCTATGAATTTGAAAATATAAATGCAAAGGCATTGGAATGGCTTTGCGAAAATGCGTATGTTCCACAAGGTTCAAACCTATTGTATATTACGCAAGACCGCATTCAAGAGAAGGCAGCGATTCAAGCTGCGGGCCTTGAGGTTGCTCCTTATGCAGTCATCAGAACAGTGCAGGATATTTATGATAATATTAAGAAGCTTGACTACCCTGCGGTTTTAAAAACAGCCAGAGGAGGCTATGATGGCAAAGGCCAATTGGTGATCGAGGCAGAAAAGGATATTGCAGGCGCAAAAGAGCTTTTAGAAACGGGCGCATGTGTTCTTGAAAAGTGGATTCCATTTGAAAAAGAAATATCAGTGATTGTGGCAAGAAGTCCAAGGGGAGAAACTGCCGTTTTTCCGGTCGCAGAAAATATCCACCGGGACAATATTCTTCACGAAACGATCGTGCCGGCGAGAATACCGGATTCGATAAAAAAGGATGCAGAGGCAAAGGCGATTGGTCTCGCTGAATCACTTGGACTGGTCGGAACGCTTGCAGTTGAAATGTTCTTAACAGCGGACGGAACAATTTTTATTAATGAACTTGCTCCGCGTCCGCACAATTCAGGCCATTTTTCAATTGAAGCGTGTGAGACGTCACAATTCGAACAGCATATACGGGCGATCTGCAATTGGCCGCTCGGAAGTACAAAGCTATTAAAACCGGCTGTTATGGTCAATATATTAGGGGAACACCAGTCAAGCATCATTGAGAAACTGCCGGAGCTGCCTGATTGGAAAATCCATTTATACGGAAAAGATGAAGCAAAAGCAAAGCGGAAAATGGGGCACGCCACCATTTTGCGGGATTCGCTTGAGGCGGCTCTTACAGAAATTGAACAAAGCGGCATATGGAACAGTGAAGTTAAGATCGGAGGCTAAATCATGATAGAACGTTATACAAGACCAGAAATGGGAGCGATTTGGACGGAAGAAAATCGCTTTAAGGCTTGGCTTGAGGTTGAAATTCTCGCCTGTGAAGCTTGGGCGGAACTCGGTGTCATACCGAAAGAAGATGTAAAAAAAATTCGCGAAAACGCGTCCTTCAATATTGAGCGCATTAAAGAAATCGAAGAGGAAACAAGACACGATGTTGTTGCATTTACACGTGCCGTTTCCGAAACATTGGGTGAAGAGCGCAAATGGGTCCACTATGGGTTAACGTCAACTGATGTAGTTGATACAGCTCTTTCTTACCTCTTAAAGCAAGCGAATGAAATTCTTTTAAAAGATATTGAAAACTTTATTGAAATCCTTAAAAACAAAGCGCAAGAACATAAGTATACAGTGATGATGGGGCGCACCCATGGCGTTCATGCAGAACCGACAACGTTTGGATTAAAGCTTGCACTTTGGTATGAAGAAATGAAACGAAATCTTGAGCGTTTCAAGCAAGCGGCCGCAAACATTGAAGTCGGAAAGATTTCCGGAGCGGTTGGAACGTACGCAAACATTGATCCGTTTGTTGAAAAATACGTTTGTGAAAAACTTGGGTTAAAACCTGCGCCAATTTCCACTCAAACATTACAGCGCGACCGCCATGCCCATTACATGTCGACAATCGCATTGATTGCAACATCAATTGAAAAATTTGCCGTTGAAATTCGCGGTCTGCAAAAAAGTGAAACACGCGAAGTCGAAGAATATTTCGCTAAGGGGCAGAAAGGATCTTCGGCTATGCCGCATAAACGAAACCCAATCGGCTCGGAGAATATGACTGGAATGGCTCGCGTCATCCGCGGTTATATGATGACCGCTTATGAAAATGTTGCCCTTTGGCATGAAAGAGACATTTCGCATTCATCTGCCGAGCGGATCATTTTGCCGGATGCAACGATCGCATTAAACTACATGCTGAATCGTTTCGGGAACATTGTAAAAAACCTGACTGTTTATCCGGAAAATATGAAGCGCAACATGGACCGGACACTAGGTTTGATCTATTCGCAGCGCGTGCTTCTTGCGCTTATCGATAAAGGATTCTCCCGCGAAGAGGCATATGATACCGTTCAGCCGAAAGCAATGGAAGCTTGGGAAAAGCAAGTGCCGTTTCGCAGTTTAATTGAGATGGACGAAAAAATCACTTCTCACCTTTCGCCGGCTGAAATCGATGATTGCTTTGATTATAATTACCATTTACAACATGTAGACACGATCTTTGAAAGGTTAGGATTATAAAGGCACGAATTTGCCAAAAAATTCTTAATGCCGGACATGAACGATTAATATTAAAAGGGTAAGGATTTTCCCTTACCTTTTTCAAACCCAATTATACTGAAGATTCCTAATTTTCGTGCTAAGGAGGCTCCCTTGATGGAAAAACGAGCACTGTTATATGAAGGTAAAGCCAAAAAGGTTTATCAAACGGAGGATGACAATGTCGTCTGGATTGAGTACAAAGATTCTGCTACCGCCTTTAATGGTGAAAAGAAAGCAGAAATCACCGGAAAAGGCCGGTTAAACAATGAAATTACCAGTTTGCTATTTTCAAAGCTTCATGATGAAGGAATCGAAACCCACTTTATCAAGCGCTTGTCAGAAACAGAACAGCTGGTGAAAAAAGTTGCGATTATCCCTCTTGAAACAGTTGTTCGAAACGTTGCCGCAGGAAGCTTTTCAAAAAGATTAGGAATTGAGGAGGGAACACCATTCTCAAAACCGATTGTGGAATTTTACCTGAAAAATGATGAGCTTGGTGATCCACTTATTACAGATGCCCATATTCTTGAACTAAAGCTTGCCACTGAAGAAGAACTAAAAGAGCTAAAAGAAAAGGCATTGAAAGTAAATGACATCTTAATCAGCTTTTTTAAAGAAATTGGAATCCGCCTTGTGGATTTTAAATTAGAATTTGGGAAAGACGCTGACGGACGCATTATTCTTGCTGATGAAATTTCGCCGGATACATGCCGGCTGTGGGATGTAAACACAAATGAAAAGCTCGATAAAGATGTGTTCCGCCGCGACCTTGGAAATTTAACGGAAGCGTATGAAAATATTCTTGCCAGATTAGGAGGCCAACAAGCATGTACAAAGTAAAAGTTTACGTGACATTACGTGAAAGTGTATTAGACCCTCAAGGAACTGCCGTGAAAAATTCTCTTCACTCTTTAAACTACAGTGAAGTAGCGGATGTGCGAATCGGCAAATATATGGAGTTAACGATCGACAAAACCGACCGGGATGTGGAAACAATCGTAAACGAAATTTGCGACCGCCTGCTGGCCAATCCGGTTATTGAAGACTATCGCTACGAAATTGAGGAGTGTGTTGCTCAGTGAAATTTGCGGTCATCGTCTTTCCGGGATCAAATTGTGACGTGGACATGTACCATGCCATTAAAGATGAGCTTGGCGAAGAAGTGGAGTACGTATGGCATGATGCTGATAGTTTAGAAGAATACGATGGAATCTTGCTTCCGGGCGGTTTTTCATACGGAGACTACCTTCGTTCCGGAGCGATTGCTCGTTTTAGTAAAGTGATGAAAGAAGTTGTGAAAGCTGCGGAAGCAGGTAAGCCGGTTTTAGGTGTGTGCAACGGATTCCAAATTTTATTGGAAGCAGGGTTGCTGCCTGGTGCCATGCGGCGCAATGAAAGCTTAAAATTCATTTGCCGGCCTGTCGAGTTAAAAGTGGAAAACAATCGGACGATGTTCACTTCCGCTTACAATGAAGGGGAAATTATCACCATTCCAATTGCTCATGGGGAAGGAAATTACTATTGTGACGAAGAAACGCTTGCCAAATTAAAAGCGAATAACCAAATCGTTTTTACGTATCATGGAACGAATCCGAACGGCAGTCTTGCAGATATTGCCGGGATTATGAATGAGCGCGGGAATGTTCTTGGCATGATGCCGCATCCGGAACGGGCGGTTGATGAGCTTCTTGGCGGTGCGGATGGTCTGAAACTTTTTCAATCAATCGTAAAACATTGGAGGGAAACATATGTTGTCAACGCTTGAACCGACTCCTGAACAAATTAAAGCAGAGAAAATTTATCAGCAAATGGGCTTGTCAGATGAAGAATTTGCGATGGTTGAAAAAATTCTCGGACGCCTTCCGAATTATACAGAAACGGGCCTTTTTTCAGTCATGTGGTCAGAGCATTGCAGCTATAAAAATTCAAAGCCTGTGTTAAAAAAGTTTCCGACAACCGGAGAACGAGTGCTGCAGGGACCTGGAGAAGGAGCCGGAATTGTTGATATCGGCGATGAACAAGCGGTTGTTTTCAAAATTGAAAGCCACAACCATCCGTCTGCGATCGAGCCATACCAAGGTGCAGCAACAGGTGTGGGCGGAATTATTCGCGATGTCTTTTCAATGGGCGCAAGACCGATCGCTCTCCTTAACTCTTTACGGTTTGGAGAACTCGATTCTGCTCGTGTCCGGTATCTATTTAAAGAAGTAGTCGCAGGAATTGCCGGATACGGCAACTGTATCGGAATTCCGACAGTAGGCGGCGAAGTGCAATTTGATCCGTCCTACGACGGCAATCCACTCGTGAACGCCATGTGCGTAGGCATTATTGACCATAAAGATATTAAAAAAGGCCAGGCGCACGGTGTAGGAAATACCGTTATGTACGTTGGTGCAAAAACAGGCCGGGACGGAATACACGGGGCAACCTTTGCATCGGAAGAATTAAACGAACAGTCTGATGAAAAACGTCCTGCCGTACAAGTCGGCGATCCGTTTATGGAGAAATTGCTGCTTGAAGCCTGCCTCGAGCTCGTTAAATCGGATGCTCTTGTCGGTATCCAGGATATGGGTGCGGCCGGCCTTACAAGCTCGTCGGCCGAAATGGCGAGTAAAGCAGGTTCAGGAATCGAAATGAATTTGGATCTTGTTCCTCAGCGGGAATCAGGAATGACGGCATATGAAATGATGCTGTCTGAATCTCAGGAGCGGATGCTGATCGTCGTGAAAAAAGGCCGCGAACAAGAAATCATTGATCTTTTTTCTAAATATGGACTTGAAGCTGTTGCGATTGGCAAAGTAACGGATGATAAAATGCTTCGCCTCCTTCATAAAAGAGAAGTAGTTGCAGAGGTTCCTGTTGATGCGCTTGCGGAAGATGCACCTGTTTATCATAAACCGTCTAAAGAGCCGGAATACTTCCGTGAATTCCAAGCGATGGAGAACGACATACCGGAAGTGGCTGATTATAAGGAAACACTACTTGCCCTTTTAAAGCAGCCGACGATTGCCAGCAAGGAATGGGTGTATGACCAGTACGATTACATGGTGAGAACGAATACTGTTGTCGCGCCTGGTTCAGACGCTGCCGTTGTCCGTATCCGCGGCACGAAAAAAGCTTTGGCGATGACGACGGACTGCAACTCCCGATATATTTATCTCGATCCGGAAACAGGCGGAAAGATTGCCGTTGCAGAAGCAGCGAGAAATATCATTTGTTCGGGGGGAGAGCCTCTCGCAATTACGGACTGCCTGAACTTTGGAAATCCTGAAAAGCCGGAGATTTTCTGGCAGCTTGAAAAAGCGGTCGACGGAATGAGTGATGCGTGCCGCATGTTAGGTACCCCGGTTATCGGTGGAAATGTGTCCTTATACAATGAAACAAGCGGTGCGGCTGTTTATCCGACTCCTGTTGTTGGAATGGTCGGGCTTGTGGAAGATTTAAAGCATGTGACAACGCAAAACTTTAAAGAAGCCGGCGACCTTATCTACCTTGTCGGGGAAACGAAAGACGAGTTTGGCGGAAGCGAACTGCAAAAGTTGACATACGGACGTATTTTCGGAAAGGCGCCTGAATTGGATCTCGAAACAGAGAAAGTAAGACAGCAGCAAATACTGAATGCAATCCGAGAGGGCCTTGTAGCTTCTGCCCATGATGTAGCAGAAGGCGGATTTGCCGTAGCTGTGGCAGAAAGCTTATTCGGAACAGCCGGGTTAGGAGCAGATGTGAAAATTTCAGGCAACATTACGTCTGCATTATTCAGTGAAACCCAGTCCCGCTTCTTGCTTTCTGTGAAAAAAGAAAACAAAGAAGCTTTTGAAAAGCTTGTTAATGCAACTCTAATTGGAGAAGTGACCGATTCATCAGTGCTAAGGATTGTGTCTGAAACGAATGAAGAGATTATCTCGGCAGATGTGAAAGAATTGGAAAGAGCTTGGAAAGGAGCCATCCCATGCTTGCTGAAATAAAAGGAATGAATGAAGAGTGCGGGGTTTTTGGCATTTGGGGCCACCCTGATGCGGCACAAATCACCTATTACGGTCTTCACAGCCTCCAGCACCGTGGACAGGAAGGTGCCGGGATTGTCGTGACAGATGGACGCCACCTTACAGGTGTGAAAGGTGAAGGGCTGGTTACTGAAGTATTTACGGCAAATTCGATGGAAAAGCTGAACGGGAAAGCTGCAATCGGCCATGTCCGTTATGCAACTGCCGGCGGAGGCGGATATGAAAATGTCCAGCCTCTCCTTTTCCAATCCCAGAGCGGCGGATTGGCTGTTGCCCATAACGGCAACCTTGTAAATGCTAATGCGCTGAAGTTCCAATTAGAGGCGCAGGGGAGCATTTTTCAAACAAGCTCTGATACGGAAGTACTTGCCCATTTAATAAAACGCGCCGGATTACCTGAATTAAAAGACCGCGTCAAAAATGCGTTAACGATGCTGAAGGGGGCTTATGCGTTTCTAGTTATGACGGAAACGGAATTAATGGTCGCGCTGGATCCGCACGGTCTTAGACCGCTCTCGATCGGCATGTTAGGGGATGCCTATGTTGTGGCATCTGAAACATGTGCATTTGATGTAGTTGGAGCGCAATATTTGCGCGATGTCATGCCGGGAGAGCTCTTGATCATCAATGATGAAGGAATGAAATCTGAGCAGTTTTCGATGAATACAACCCGGGCTATTTGTACGATGGAATATATTTATTTTTCTCGCCCGGACAGCAATATTCACGGCATCAACGTTCATACAGCAAGAAAAAACCTCGGCAAAAAGCTGGCAATGGAAGCGCCGATTGAAGCCGATGTGGTAACGGGTGTTCCTGATTCAAGCATTTCCGTTGCAATCGGATATGCGGAAGCGTCAGGCATTCCTTATGAAATGGGTCTAATCAAAAATCGCTACGTCGGACGCACGTTTATTCAGCCATCCCAGTCGCTTCGAGAACAGGGAGTAAAGATGAAGCTTTCTGCGGTCCGCGGGGTTGTTGAAGGAAAACGGGTTGTCATGGTCGATGACTCGATCGTAAGGGGAACAACGAGTAAGCGGATTGTGTCGTTGCTAAGAGAAGCGGGCGCAACAGAAGTTCATGTTGTGATCAGCTCTCCTCCGATTAAGCATCCTTGTTTTTACGGAATTGATACTTCAACAAGAGAAGAACTGATTGCATCGGACAATTCGGTTGAAGAAATCCGCCAGTTGATTGGCGCTGATACGCTTACGTACTTGTCAGTAGAGGGAATGATTGAGGCGATTGGCAAGAATGAAGACGGTGAAAATCGAGGGCACTGCCTCGCTTGTTTTACAGGAAAATATCCGACGGAAATATATCCGGATACTCTCCAGTATTATTATCAAAAAAATTAACGAATAGCAGAAGGGCCATTTGAGCCCTTGATGCCTTTTTCCTTTCCAAGAGACTTTCTAAGGAGGATCATCAATGGCGAACGCTTATAAACAAGCGGGTGTGGATATAGAAGCAGGATATGAAGCGGTTTCGCGCATGAAAAAGCATGTGCAAAAAACGATGCGTGCCGGTGTTTTAGGCGGCCTGGGCGGATTTGGAGGCATGTTTGATCTTTCATCCCTTCAATTAAAAGAGCCTGTGCTTGTTTCCGGTACGGACGGAGTCGGAACGAAACTAATGGTTGCGTTTTTAATGGATCAGCACGATACGATCGGAATCGACGCCGTCGCCATGTGTGTGAATGACATAGTTGTTCAAGGAGCAGAACCGATTTACTTTTTAGATTATATTGCTTGCGGGAAGGCAGATCCTGTGCGGATTGAAGCCATTGTGAAAGGAATCGCCGATGGTTGCGAACAGGCAGGATGTGCTTTAATTGGCGGAGAAACAGCTGAGATGCCAGGAATGTATGAAGAAGATGAATACGACTTGGCAGGATTTGCAGTCGGCGCCGCAGAAAAGGCAAACCTTATTTCAGGCGAAAGGATTAAGGCCGGCGATGTGTTAATAGGATTAGCCTCAAACGGAATCCATAGCAACGGCTATTCACTTGTACGAAAGATCTTTTTCAAAGATGCCGGAATGTCTATTTCCGATCATGTTGCAGAATTGGGCTGTACATTAGGGGAAGAGTTGCTTCGTCCGACAAGGATTTACGTAAAGCCGATTCTATCAGCCCTTCAGAGTTTGGAGATAAAAGGGATGGCCCATATAACCGGCGGAGGGTTTATTGAAAATATTCCACGCATGCTGCCGGAAGGGCTTGGTGCAGAAATTCACGAAGGTTCATGGCCGGTGCTGCCGATTTTCCATGTGATGGAGTCTGTCGGAAACTTAGAGCGCGGCGAAATGTACAATATTTTTAATATGGGTATCGGCATGGTTTTAGCTGTGGATGAAAAAATAGCAGCTGATGTGATCGAGCATTTCAATAATAGTGGAGAAAAAGCTTATCAAATCGGAATTGTTACGGATCGAAACGGAATCGAAATTCGTTGAAAAACGGAGGATAGTCATGAAAAACATCGCCGTATTTGCTTCGGGAAGCGGCAGCAATTTTCAAGCGATACTTGATGCCATTAACAATGGGAGCCTTGAAGCCACTATCAAGCTTCTTGTAAGCGATCAGAAAAATGCGTATGCAATTGAAAGGGCAAAGGCAGCCCAAATCCCGCAATTTGTTTTTACAGCAAAAGATTATATCAATAAAGAAGAATACGAAAAAGAAATCGTGCACGAACTAAAGAAATATGGCGTCGAATTTATCGTTCTCGCAGGCTACATGAGGTTAATTGGTCCAACTTTATTAAAGGAATATGAGGGCCGAATCGTCAATATTCATCCATCCTTGCTTCCTGCTTTTCCGGGCAAGGATGCGATCGGACAGGCATTAGCGGCAAGGGTGAAGGTGAGCGGTGTGACTATTCACTTTGTTGATGAAGGGATGGACACGGGGCCAATTATTGCCCAGCAGGCTGTTAGCATTGAAGATTGTGAGACTCGCGAAAGTTTACAAAGAAAAATTCAGGCCGTCGAGCACAAGCTATATCCTGAAGTATTGCAAAAGCTCTTTTCTGCATCAAAGGAGGAAGAACAATGGGAAAAAAGCGTGCACTAATCAGTGTCTCAAATAAAGAAAATATCGTGGAATTTGCCAGACAGCTAGCCGAACTCGGTTTTGAAATTATTTCAACGGGAGGTACAAAAAAGGTCCTTCAGGAAAATAAAATCCCTGTAATTGGCATCAGTGATGTTACTGATTTTCCGGAAATATTGGAAGGCCGGGTTAAAACGCTTCATCCGAAAATCCACGGAGCTCTTTTAGCTAAATTTGATGATAAAGATCATCAGCAGCAAATTGCCTATCATCAGATTAAGCCAATCCAGCTTGTTTGCGTGAATCTTTATCCGTTCCAGGAGACGATTGCAAAGCCTGATGCAACGGTCGAAGATGCGATAGAAAACATTGACATCGGCGGTCCGACAATGCTAAGAGCATCAGCGAAAAACCATGAGCATGTAACAGTCGTGGTCGATCCGGCTGATTATGAAACAGTTTTATCTGAATTAAGAAATTCCGGAGAAGTGCAAAAAGAGACGCGCCGGAAGCTTGCGGCAAAAGTTTTCCGCCATACAGCCGCTTATGATGCGTTAATAGCAGAATATATGACGGAATTGGTGGAGGAAAAAACACCTGAAAAATTAACGGTAACATATGAGCTGAAACAACCGCTTCGCTACGGGGAAAACCCGCATCAAAAAGCTGCTTTTTATAGGAAGCCGCTAGGTTCAAAGTTCTCTATTGCCAATGCCGAGCAATTGCACGGAAAAGAGCTTTCCTATAACAATATCAACGATGCCGATGCCGCGCTGCAAATTGTAAAAGAATTTACAGAACCTGCAGCTGTGGCCGTAAAACACATGAATCCTTGCGGCGTTGGCACAGGTGAAACGATTTTTGACGCGTTTTCAAAAGCGTTTGAAGCAGATCCTGTTTCAATTTTTGGCGGAATTATTGCTTTGAATCGTGAAGTGGACGCAGAAACGGCCAAGAAGCTTCATGAAATCTTCTTAGAAATTATTATTGCGCCTTCTTTTTCAACAGAAGCTCTTGAAATTTTAACATCGAAAAAGAATTTGCGTTTGTTGACTATTCCGTTTGGTGAACAGCAAGCCGGCGAATTAAAGCTTACCTCTATTGAAGGCGGCTTGCTCGTTCAGGAACAGGACGCGTTTACGCTTGACGATGCAACGATTTCTGTTCCAACAAAGCGGGAACCAACCGAAGAAGAATGGCAGGCTTTAAAGCTTGGCTGGAAAGTTGTTAAGCATGTAAAATCAAACGCAATTGTTGTAGCCGGCAAAGACATGACGCTCGGTATCGGCGCAGGGCAAATGAACCGGGTCGGGGCTGCGAAAATCGCTCTTGAACAGGCTGGTGAAAAAGCAAACGGAGCAGTGCTTGCATCTGATGCGTTTTTCCCAATGGATGATACTGTTGAAGCGGCAGCAAAAGCCGGAATTACAGCAATTATTCAGCCTGGCGGTTCGATCCGCGATGAAGATTCGATTAAGAAAGCAGATGAATACGGAATCGCCATGGTCTTCACTGGCGTAAGGCATTTTAAACATTAATCATCAACTGGTAAATATGGAACTGGCTCATAAAACTTGAAAAGTGGCTCATAAAACTTGAAAAGTGGCTCATAAAACTTGGAAAGTGGATCAAAAAACCTGGAAAGTGGATCAAAAAACTAACTTGGAAAATGGATCATAAAACACCAAAAGTGGATCATAAAACTGCAAAACCGGCTCATAAACCATAAAAACTGTTTATAAAACCAGAAATGGCGCATAAAACAGCAAAATTGGCGAAATATCATAAAATAGAAGTTCACACTTGCGAGGTGGAAAAATTGAAGGTACTTGTCATTGGACGGGGCGGCCGTGAGCATGCCATTTGTACAAAAGTCCGCGAAAGTGCATTGGTCGATAAAGTATTTGTTGCTCCTGGGAATCCAGGAATGGAAAATGCGGCCGAACGGGTTTTCATTGAGGAACATGATCATGAAAAACTCCTCGAGTTCGCAAAAAAAGAAGATATAGGCCTCACCATCATCGGACCGGAAGTTCCACTTCTAGAAGGGCTGGCCGATCGCTTCAGCGAAGCCGGATTAAAAGTATTCGGCCCGAAAAGAGAAGCGGCCTTAATCGAGGGCAGCAAATCCTTTGCGAAAGAACTTATGAAAAAATATGAAATTCCGACAGCAGAATATCAAGTTTTTTCAAATTATGAGGAAGCAAAGGAATATATTTTGGAAAAAGGCGCTCCGATTGTTATCAAAGCGGATGGGTTGGCTGCAGGAAAAGGAGTAACTGTCGCCCTTACGGTAGATGAGGCACTCACAAGCATTGAAGAAATGCTGCTTCATGAAAAGTTTGGTGCTGCATCCTCAAGTGTAGTGATAGAAGAATTCCTTAGCGGCGAAGAATTTTCTCTTATGGCTTTTGTTCATGGAGAAACGGTCGTTCCTCTTGAAATCGCACAAGATCATAAACGTGCTTATGACGGGGACAAAGGTCCTAATACAGGGGGAATGGGGGCGTATTCTCCGGTTCCGCACATAGGCGAGGATACAGTTGAAACGGCGATTGAAACGATTTTAAAACCGGCTGCAAAAGCGCTTGTTGCGGAAGGAAGAAGCTTCTCCGGCATCCTTTATGCGGGCCTTATTAAGACGGAAAAAGGTCCGAAAGTAATTGAGTTCAATGCCCGTTTTGGCGATCCGGAAACGCAAGTTGTTTTGCCGAGAATGAAATCGGATCTTGTGGCCGTGATATTGGATTTATTAGATGGAAAAAAACCTGAAGTCGAATGGGATCAGCAGGCAATGCTTGGAGTTGTAGTCGCGGCAGAAGGCTATCCTGAGTCCTACAAAAAAGGTTCTGTTTTAAATGGGCTTCCTGAACTTGAAAGAGAACTGACGGTTTTTCACGCCGGAACCGAGAAAAATGAAGAAGGTCACTATATTACAAATGGCGGACGAGTGCTGCTTGCAGGTGCAAAAGCGGAAACCCTGAAAGAAGCGCAGGATAAAGTTTATTCAGGGCTTGCAAATTTACAATGCAGTGACGTGTTTTACCGTAAAGATATCGGCCATAAAGCTATCGTACTCGCTTCTTTTTAGTTTTTCGGACATAAACAAAAAGAAGGGCAACAATGCTTCCAATTAACGTAATTAAAACAAATGACATATCCATCACATATTCCAGAAACATTTGAAGTTATCTCCTTTCATAACAGGGCTGACTTTTAAGGGTCTGACTCTCTTAACAATGACAATGTATAGAATGGTTTTATTAGTGCTATATGTTGTATTGTAGGGGTCGACCCTTTTGCTTTTATGCCAGCCCTTATCTTTGTTGTTTGAAAAATTGAGAAAAACGGGAATTACGATGGATTATACGGAAGCATTTGATCCTCTTGTTCGTTGTTGCCGCGGATGTCATTGTTAACCGTCGTTTCTTGTGCTCTTTCAAACAGGGCAGTCACAGGACAAAAACGAACAATTCCTTCCGCCACCTTCATTGCCCCGATCAAAGCCATAAAAAGATAAGAATCCCGCCAAGGCCTTTTTACAAGCTTCGCAGTGCTCCATGATAGAATTGTCAAGCCGATTGTAATCCGAATTAATGCATTTACAATTCCGATATTTGTTTTTACATTCATAAACGAAAACACTCCTTACAAAATTGTAATAATCAATTTACGATTCTTTAATGCGTTAAACAACGAAATATGATAATATATTAAACAACCCTAAATGTAAGGGCTTTCTTTTGCGATATTACTGGCTTTTTAAAATAAAAATATTTCAAAAATGGGAGGGAGCAAGGTGCTGGAACAGCGTTATCAGTGGAAAAATAAGCACTTGCGTGAACATGTTTCCGTTTTGGATGGAAAACTGCCACCGACGATACTTTTAAAAAACGCCCGTTATTTAAATCAAACATTCCGCAAATGGATGACAGCAAATGTATGGATTTATAAAGACCGCATAGTCTATGTCGGCGAAAAAATGCCTGAAAACATAGAAGGATGTGAGACGATCGATTGTTCTGATGTGCTTCTGGTTCCGGGTTATATTGAACCGCATGCCCATCCATTTCAGTTATATAATCCCCATTCATTTGCACGGTATGCATCACAATTCGGCACGACAACGTTGATTAATGACAATATGGTTATTGCTTTGCAATTAGAAAAAAAGAAAGCGTTTTCTTTATTGAGCGAATTGCGAAATATCCCTGTATCAATGTATTGGTGGTGCCGATTTGATGCTCAAACAGAATTACTAAATGAAGAAAATGTTTTTTCGCATGGAAATATAAAAGCATGGCTTGACCATGATGCTGTTTTACAGGGCGGTGAATTGACCGGATGGCCGAAACTCCTTGACGGAGATGACATGATGCTCCACTGGATACAGGAAGCGAAAAGAATGAGGAAAAAGATTGAAGGACATTTTCCGGGAGCCTCGGAAAAAACACTTGCAAAAATGATGCTATTGGGAGCAGATTGCGACCACGAAGCCATGACCGGGAAAGAAGTATTGAACAGGCTGTTGCAAGGATATATGGTTTCGCTTCGTTATTCTTCTATTCGCCCTGATTTGCCGCAGCTTCTGGATGAAATCCATGAGATGGGAATCGGTGTGTACGATAAATTCATATTTACAACGGATGGAGCTTCATCTTCATTTTACGAACAGGGAATTATTGACCAGATGATCCGAATTGCAATTGAGAAAGGCGTCCCGCCAATTGATGCTTATAATATGGCAACCATTAACGTTGCGAAATATTATAATTTCGAACATTTGCATGGAAATATCGCGACAGGAAGAGTTGCTAATATCAATTTTATATCAGATGAGAAGAATCCTACTCCTGTTTCCGTTCTTGCTAAAGGGAAATGGGTGAAGCGAGATGGAAAAGATTGCTGGGATAGTCCGTCTCTTGATTGGAGCGAAAATGGATTTGAACCGTTCTCAATCGATTGGGAATTGACTTCCGATGATTTGCAATTTTCCATGCCTTTCGGTATTAATATGGAAAATTCTGTTATTACAAAACCGTATTCCATAAACTTAGATGCTTCGGTTGATAAACTATCCATGTCACATGACGAATGTTTTTTCATGTTGATTGACCGAAACGGAAAATGGAGGATTAATACGCTTGTCAAAGGATTTGCACGTGAATTGCACGGACTCGCAAGTTCATTTTCTAATACCGGTGACATAATTTTAATAGGCAAGAATAAACAGGATATGTTTGCTGCGTTTAATCGGATGAAAGAAATCGGAGGAGGTATCGTAATTTCTGAAAACGGGGAAATTGTGCTGGAAATTCCTCTTCAACTTAAGGGACTTATGTCTTCGAAAAATGTGGAGGATTTGATTAAGGAAGAAAAACAATTGCTGCAATACTTGCGAAAAAAAGGATATCGATTTGCCGATCCGATCTATTCATTGTTGTTTTTTTCTTCAACCCACTTGCCCTATATACGGATTACCCAGCAAGGAATGTACGATGTCATGAATAAAATAGTACTCTTTCCGTCAATAATGCGTTAAAATATAAAAGTGATAAAGGAAAATGAATAACGGAAGAAGAGTTAGGGTATGTAGGAGTGTGTTTATATGGTAAAAAAATGGGTCGTTGCCGGATCCATTATGCTTCTGCTTTTGACAGGCTGCAACAAGCAGGAAAAAGCAGAAGTAGCCGGGGAAAAAGAATCAGATGAAGTGGTTCAGGAAGAAAAAACAGATACAGAGTTTTCCTACCAATTTCCTTTGACGGGAATCGGTACAGAAGAACAATCGACACGCCGGGCAATCGCAGTTGTAATTAATAATCACCCTGCTGCCAGGCCGCAGTCAGGCTTGCAAAAAGCAGACATTGTTTATGAGGTGCTGGCAGAAGGGGATGTAACAAGGCTTCTTGCCGTCTTCCAAAGTGAAATGCCTGATCAGATTGGCCCTGTCCGTAGTGCAAGGGACTATCTTATCGAACTTGCCAAGGGGTTTAACAGCTTGTTTATTGCGCACGGTTACAGCCCTGAAGCCAAAAAAATGCTTGAACAAGGATATATTGACAACTTAAACGGGATGACTTATGATGGCACTCTGTTCAAGCGGGCAGATTTTCGAAAAGCTCCTCACAATTCATATATTTCTTTTGCAAATATTACAAAGGGAGCTGAGCTAAATAATTATGAATTAATGGAAAGTCCTGATCCGCTGAAATTTTATCAAAAAGAAGAGCTTGACCAGATAACTGGAAAGCAAGCTAGTTCCGTTATGATTTCTTATTTTTCCAATGATTTGTTTAATGTCAGCTACGAATATGATCCTGAAATTGAGAAATACAGACGCTATACAAACGAAGAACAGACAGTAGACTATGAATCAAAAGAGCCGGTGCGTGTTGACAATATTTTGATTCTTGAAATGGAACATAAAGTGGTTGATAATTACGGCAGGCGCGATATCAACTTAACTTCAGGCGGCAAAGGATATTTGCTGCAAAAAGGGAAATGGAACGAAGTAGAATGGAGAAACGAGGACGGCAAAATTGTTCCATATTTCAATGGGAAAGAAGCATCCTTCGTGCCCGGAAAAACATGGGTCAATGTGATTCCATCTGATCCGGGATTAACGGAATCCGTTTCTTTTGAATCCAACTAAAATAATATTTCTAGCTTAAAAAGGGGTATTAAGTATGCAAATTGATAAATTAAGAGGAAAGCAACTTGATCAATTGTTTAAGGCAATCCTTTCTTTAAGAGATTTGGAAGAATGCTACCGTTTCTTTGATGATCTTTGCACAGTCAATGAAATCCAGTCGCTGGCCCAGCGTTTAGAAGTAGCCCGCATGCTCCGTGAAGGAAATACGTATCATAAGATTGAAACAGAAACGGGAGCCAGCACTGCTACGATCTCACGCGTGAAGCGCTCTTTAAACTACGGAAATGATGCCTATGCAATTGCATTAGATCGAATAAAAGAACAAGAAACTGTAAGTGATTAAACATCTCTTAAACCGAAGACTGGCTTCGGTTTTTTCTTTTTGGATTACTTTTATCAATGCTATAATGGTGTAATGGAAGTAATAATAGGAGGCAGTTGGCAATGTATGATATTCGCGAGTGGCGCCATGTGTTTAAGCTCGATCCAAATAGATCCATAAACGATGAAGATCTCGAAAGAATCTGTGAATCCGGCACCGATGCTGTTATTGTAGGGGGAACGGACGGCGTTACCCTCGAAAATGTTCTTGATTTAATGTCTAGAATTCGCAAATTTTCGGTTCCATGTGTGCTGGAGGTTTCAACCATTGAATCTGTCACACCGGGGTTTGATTACTATTTTATTCCAACTGTATTAAACAGCCGCGACCCTAAGTGGATCACAGGCTTGCATCAGCAAGCAGTGAAGGAATACGGGAAGATTATGAACTGGGAAGAAATTATTATGGAGGGCTACTGTATATTAAATGAAGACTGTAAGGCTGCCCGGCTAACAAACGCAGATGTAAACCTTGATCAAGAGGATGTCGCGTCATTTGCGATGATGGCTGAAAAAATGTTCCATTTGCCGATTTTTTACCTTGAGTACAGCGGCAAATACGGTGATCCGGAATTAGTCCGCGAGGTAAAAGAAGTGCTCGAAGAAACGGTTCTTTTTTATGGCGGCGGAATTGAATCAGAAGAACAGGCAAAGGAAATGGCAGCCCATGCGGATGTAATCGTCGTCGGTAATGCTGTTTATAAAAATTTGGACAAGGCCTTAAAAACAGTCTCAGCAGTTAAATCATAAAATTCCGGTTGAAGAAGGCATAGTGTCTAATGTAAAATGAGAACAAACGTTCGTATGGTGGTGAAAAATAACATGCAATTTTTAACTGATAAATTGTTGAGCGGATTGAATCCGCAGCAGCAAAAGGCCGTCAAGGCAACGGACGGGCCTCTTTTAATTATGGCCGGAGCCGGAAGCGGAAAAACGAGAGTGCTGACGCACCGCATTGCCTATTTGATGGTTGAAAAAGGAGTAAATCCGTTCAATATTCTGGCGATTACGTTTACAAACAAAGCGGCCCGTGAAATGAAGGAACGGATTCAACATTTGATGGGCGGTGCCGGAGAGGAAATCTGGATATCAACCTTTCACTCCATGTGTGTAAAAATCTTGCGAAGAGATATTGACAGGATCGGATTTAACAGAAATTTTACCATTCTCGATGCAACAGATCAGCAATCAGTGATTAAAGGTATTTTAAAAGACAAAAACATAGACCCGAAAAAGTTTGATCCGCGGGCGATTTTAGGGTCAATCAGCTCGGCAAAAAATGAACTAATTGATCCTGAAGAATTTGCCAAGACAGCCGGAGGTTATTACGAACAGGTTGTCAGTGATGTCTACACTGAATACCAGAAACGGCTAAGCAAAAATCAGGCGCTTGATTTCGATGATCTGATTATGACAACCATTCAACTGTTCAAGCGCGTTCCTGAAGTTCTTGAATATTATCAGCGAAAATTTCAGTACATTCATGTCGATGAGTATCAGGATACGAATAAGGCACAATATATGCTTGTAAAGATGCTGGCAGCACGATTTAAGAACCTTTGTGTTGTCGGAGACTCGGATCAGTCAATCTACCGCTGGCGAGGAGCGGATATTGCCAATATTTTATCATTTGAAAAAGATTACCCCAATGCACAGGTTATTTTATTAGAACAAAATTACCGCTCGACAAAAAGAATTTTGTCAGCGGCAAATGAAGTGATTGCCAATAACGTAAACCGCAAGCCTAAAAATCTTTGGACGGAAAATGCTGAAGGAAATAAGATTGTTTATTACAGGGCGGTTAGCGAACAGGCAGAAGCACAGTTTGTTGCGGGAAAAATTAAAGAAATGGTTGAAAGCGGGAAGCGTCGGCTATCTGATATTGCCATTTTGTACCGGACAAATGCCCAGTCGCGTGTAATGGAGGAAGTGCTGCTGAAATCAAACATCGAATATTCGATTGTCGGCGGTATTAAATTCTATGACCGCAAAGAAATTAAAGATATCCTCTCTTATCTTCGCTTGATTGCCAATCCGGATGATGATATCAGCCTGCAGCGGGTTATCAACGTACCGAAAAGAGGCATAGGATCAAGCTCGATTGATAAAATTGCGAACTTTGCGCTGACCCATGATATGTCGATGTACCAGGCGCTGGAGGCAATTGACATGATTGGCTTGAGCCCAAAAATTGCGAAAGCTGCGGCTGAATTCCGCGATTTCATTCAAAATTATACAAGAATGCAAGAGTATTTATCTGTTACGGAACTTGTTGATGAAATCCTTGATAAATCAGGCTACCGTGAAATGCTGAAAGCGGAAAAATCACTTGAAGCCCAGAGCAGGCTGGAAAACTTGGAAGAATTTCTATCTGTTACGAAAAACTTTGAAGAAACGAGTGAAGATAAAAGCTTAATAGCTTTTTTAACAGATTTAGCGCTTGTTGCAGATATTGACAGCCTTGATGAAGACGGCCAAAAATCGGATGCGGTCGTGTTAATGACGCTGCACTCCGCAAAAGGGCTGGAATTTCCGGTAGTCTTTTTAATTGGCATGGAGGAAGGAGTATTCCCACACAGCCGTTCGTTAACGGAAGAAGCGGAAATGGAAGAGGAACGCCGTCTTGCCTATGTCGGAATCACACGTGCCGAAGAAGAGCTTTATTTAACTAACGCTCAGATGCGGACGCTTTTTGGACAGACAAAAATGAATCGTGAATCCCGTTTTATTAAAGAGATCCCTGAAGATCTTTTAGAGGCAATTCATAAGGTTCAGAACGAGGCTGCTCCTTTTGGAATGACATCCAGACAACCCGAAAGGCGCCCGGTTTTGAGACCGGCGGCAGCCTCTACCGGAGGCGATCGTATCGACTGGAAAGTGGGCGACAAGGCCGAACATGGCAAATGGGGGATCGGCACCGTTGTCAGCGTAAAAGGCGATGGTGAAGGAACCGAGCTTGATATTGCTTTTCCGAACCCGATTGGAATTAAGCGGCTGCTGGCAAAATTTGCACCGATTAAAAAAGTGTGAGATCCTTTTCACATTTAGTTTCTAACGATAATCTTTATATGGAAGGGTTGGGCTTATGGATTTACAAACAGCTGAAAAGCGGATAAAAGAATTGCAAAATCTTCTTAATCAATATAACTATGAATATTTTGTCCTCGATAAGCCATCCATACCAGATGCCGAGTATGACCGTCTTTTGCGTGAATTGATTGAATTGGAGTCCCAATTTCCACAATTCAAGACTCCTGATTCACCAACCCAGCGTGTCGGAGGAGAAGTTCTTGACATGTTTAAAAAGGTGGAGCACCGGACGCCGATGCTCAGTCTTGCCAATGCGTTTAACGAGCAGGATTTGCGTGATTTTGACCGGCGAATCCGCCAAATGATCGGGAACGACTTCTCCTACGTATGTGAACTGAAAATCGACGGCCTTGCCGTGTCTCTTCGCTATGAAGACGGCCTGTTTGTTCAGGGGGCAACAAGAGGAGACGGCACAACTGGAGAAGATATTACAGCGAACTTGAAAACAATTCGCTCAATTCCATTGAGGCTTAATGAGCCGGTTACAATCGAAGTTCGCGGAGAAGCTTTCATGCCTAAGCGGTCTTTTGAAGCGCTAAACAAAGTCCGGGAGGAACGCGGCGAAGAGCCGTTTGCTAACCCGAGAAACGCAGCTGCCGGTTCTCTAAGGCAGCTTGATCCCCGAATCGCTGCTTCCCGCAATCTTGACATCTTCCTGTATGGAATTGGTGATGTCGGCCAAACCGGTGTTGTCAGCCATAGTGAAGGCCTTGATTATCTTGAAAAGCTCGGATTTAAAACGAACAAAGAGCGCAAAACTTGCGCAAACATTGATGAAGTGATTGAGTATGTCAACAGCTGGATTGAAAAACGCCCGACTCTTGAATATGACATCGACGGCATTGTTGTTAAAGTAGACTCTTTAGAGCAGCAGAGAAAGCTTGGAACAACGGCCAAAAGTCCCCGCTGGGCGATTGCCTATAAGTTTCCGGCAGAGGAAGTTGTCACGATTTTAAAAGATATCGAACTGAGTGTAGGGCGTACAGGAGTTGTCACTCCAACAGCGATTTTAGAACCTGTCCGGGTTGCAGGGACAACGGTGCAAAGGGCGTCCTTGCACAATGAAGATTTAATTCGTGAAAAAGATATTAAGATCGGTGACCATGTCGTTGTGAAAAAAGCCGGTGACATTATTCCGGAAGTTGTTAATGTGCTGGCAGATGTGAGAACCGGTGATGAAAAAGATTTCAACATGCCGACCCATTGCCCGGAATGCGGGAGCGAATTAGTCCGGCTTGACGGAGAAGTGGCTCTTCGCTGTATAAATCCGAAATGCCCGGCTCAAATACGTGAGGGTCTTATTCATTTTGTTTCAAGAAATGCGATGAATATAGAAGGGCTTGGGGAGAAAGTCATTTCCCAGCTTTTTGCCGCAAATCTTGTCCATGATGTAGCCGACATTTATAAATTAACCCGGGAACAGCTGCTCGGATTGGAACGAATGGGGGAAAAATCCGTCAATAATTTGCTTCAGGCCATTGAAGCATCGAAGCAAAATTCACTTGAAAGACTTCTTTTCGGGCTTGGAATTCGACATGTCGGTGCAAAAGCAGCCAAAACGCTTGCGATGGAATTCGGTACAATGGACAGGCTGGTTTCTGCAAGCAGGGAAGAGTTGACAGCCATAAATGAAATTGGGGAAAAAATGGCTGATTCCATCGTGACATTTTTTGAAAAAGAAGAAGTCAGAGAATTAATCAAGGAATTAAAAGCTGCCGGTGTTAATATGGAATATAAGGGTACAATCCCAGTATCGCCTGCCGAATCAGATTCGTACTTTGCCGGAAAGACGATTGTGTTAACTGGGAAATTAGCACAGCTAACACGAAATGAAGCAAAGGAAAAAATTGAGGCTCTTGGCGGTAATGTTGCCGGAAGCGTGAGTAAGAAAACGGATCTTGTCATTGCAGGAGAAGATGCCGGTTCGAAACTCGCAAAGGCAGAGGAACTTGGAATTGAAGTTTGGAATGAGGAGAGGCTGCTTGAAGAATTAACGAAATAAGAGGTGGAAATGCGGTGAGAAAACTTTCAATAATCGCGTTATCTCTCATCCTCTTGCTGACTGCATGTGCGCCGAACTTTCAAAAGCAGGAGGAAGTCGTCCAAAAAACAGACGACTCGAAAAAAGAAAAAGCGATTATTCCTAAATACAAAATTTCGGAAAAATACTATCGGACAATTATGCCTTTTGAGCCGAGTGAAGCTCGCGGCCTTGTCGTGAACAATCTTAATACGAGATATGACATTAGTGAATTTGAAACAGGCTTGATCAGGCTTGCCCAAAATACATTTGATCCTGATGAATATGTGTTTAAAGAAGGACAATATCTTGACCGGAAAACGGTACAACTTTGGTTAAACCGAAAGTTTACACCTGAACAGTTAAAGGAAGAAAATCTCAGCGAAGAAGAAAACATTGGGCTTAACCCGCTCGATGACGGAAAAGGCGACATCAAAGAACGGAATAATAGGAATCCGATTTATCTTGCCCATATTTTGGAACACGACTACCTTAAAAAAGGAGAAAATGAAACATATCATCTTGGCGGTGTTGTGATCGGCCTAGCTTTAAATTCAGTCCATTATTATCAAACAGAACAATTTGGAGCCACCTTTGAAAAGAAAATCCCACATGATGAACTTGAGAGAGAGGGGAAAAAAATAGCTGAAGAAGTGGTCAAACGGTTAAGAAAAATGGATGGATTAAAAGATGTGCCAATTATGATAGGGCTGTTTGAACAGGAAAGCCGTTCTTCAGTCGTACCCGGCAACTTTTTTGCTTACACGAATGTAGCAGAAGGCAGTTCAAGTATTGGTGAATGGGAAAAAGTGAATGAGGATTATATGCTGTTTCCTTCTCCGGAGGCAGAAGAGAAACACCGTGACGATTGGACAATGTTTCAAAACTTTAAACAGGATGTAGAAGAATATTTTCCTAACTTTAACGGCGTTATCGGCAAAGCTTTTTATGCAGAAGGACAGCTGCAGGAACTAAATATTAATATCCCGATCCAATTCTACGGAAAAGCCGAAGCAGTAGGATTTTCCCAATATGTAACCGGATTGGTAATGGAACATTTTCCTGATTATATTTCTGTTAGTGTGAACATTACATCCGTAAATGGTCCGGAAGCATTAATTGTCCGAAAGGCCGAACAGGATGAGCCGTTTGTTCATATTTACGAGTAAAATGTGTAGC
Source organism: Bacillus methanolicus (assembly GCF_028888695.1). Classification (NCBI taxonomy): domain Bacteria; kingdom Bacillati; phylum Bacillota; class Bacilli; order Caryophanales; family Bacillaceae; genus Bacillus; species Bacillus methanolicus. Next base: position 905,209 of record NZ_PNFF01000002.1, read on the forward strand.
CAGAGGGTTTTCTGGCTCTTTTTTATTTTGGATATTAATCTTTAGGAATACTGGGAAAAATAAGAATATTTCCTATGTTTGAAGTGAAGAAAAGAAACATGATAGAATGGTAACTGTGTGTAAACGCTTAATTCATAAGGAGGCAGGAAAATGGTACAACCATACAAACATGAACCTTTTACAGACTTTACTGTGGAAGAAAACCGCAAAGCGTACCTGCAAGGCTTAAAAACAGTTGAGAGCTATTTAGGTCAAGACTATGATTTAGTCATTGGCGGTGAGCGCATCTCAACAGAAGATAAGATTGTTTCCATCAATCCTTCCAATAAAGAGGAGGTTATCGGCCGCGTTTCAAAAGCAAACAAAGAGCTTGCTGAAAAAGCGATGCAGGCTGCCGTAGAAGCGTTCAAAACATGGAGAAAAGTAAAGCCGGAAACACGTGCAGATGTACTGTTCAAAGCTGCAGCGATCCTTCGCCGCCGCAAACATGAATTTTCAGCGTTATTGACAAAAGAAGCAGGAAAGCCGTGGAAAGAAGCGGACGCCGATACAGCAGAAGCGATTGACTTCCTTGAATACTATGGACGCCAAATGCTTCGTATTAAAGATGGTGTACCGGTAAACAGCCGTCCAAATGAGTTCAACCGCTACGACTACATTCCATTAGGAGTCGGAGTCATTATTTCCCCTTGGAACTTCCCGTTGGCGATCATGGCGGGAACAACGGTTGCGGCTATTGTATCCGGAAATACAGTTGTGTTAAAACCTGCATCTGCCACTCCGGTTGTTGCAGCGAAATTCGTAGAAGTGATGGAAGAAGCAGGCCTTCCAAAAGGCGTGTTAAACTTTGTTCCTGGAAGCGGTGCAGAAGTAGGCGACTACTTAGTTGATCATAAAGATACTCGATTTATTTCCTTCACGGGATCCCGCGATGTGGGCTTGCGCATTTACGAACGAGCATCGAAATTAAGTGAAGGCCAAATCTGGCTGAAGCGAGTGATCGCGGAAATGGGAGGAAAAGATACCATTGTCGTTGATAAAGAAGCTGATCTTGAATTGGCAGCACAATCGATCGTAGCGTCTGCGTTCGGATTCTCCGGGCAAAAATGTTCGGCTTGTTCCCGTGCGGTTATCGTTGAGGATGTATATGATCAAGTATTAAACCGCGTCGTGGAGTTGACGAATCAATTAACAGTTGGAAATCCTGAAGATCAAAACACTTTCATGGGTCCTGTGATTGATCAAAACGCGTACGATAAAATTATGGAATATATTGAAATCGGGAAGAAGGAAGGCAAACTGATGACAGGCGGGGAAGGAGACAACTCTAAAGGCTTCTTCATTAAGCCGACTGTATTTGCCGACCTTGATCCTAATGCGCGCATCATGCAGGAAGAAATCTTCGGACCTGTTGTCGGCTTTGCAAAAGCAAAAGATTTCGACCATGCAATTGAAATTGCGAACAACACTGAATATGGTTTAACAGGTGCGGTTATCTCAAATAATCGTGAACACATCGAAAAAGCGCGCGAAGATTTCCATGTCGGAAACCTGTACTTTAACCGCGGATGTACTGGCGCCATCGTTGGGTACCAGCCGTTTGGCGGATTCAACATGTCCGGTACAGACTCAAAAGCAGGCGGTCCTGACTACTTGCTTCTTCACATGCAAGCAAAAACAACTTCAGAAATGTTCTAAGAACTTTCAGCCCCTTCCCATTTTGGGAAGGGGTTTTTTGCGTTTCTTCAAACTTTTTTCCATCCCCTAATCCCCAATAGTAAAGCCACTGGCATGAATCAAAACACCCTGAAGATAGGCTTTAAAATGTTTTATTAAAAAAATTTTTTCAAAAAATTATTAAAAGGGTTTCATTTTTAAAAAATCTGTTATATAATACAAAATATAAACAATATGTGTATTATAACAAAGGGGTGTATCAAAACTCATGTCCACTCAAACGACAGGCATTGAAATTGTTGGTTCGATGAAACTAGGATATGAAGAAATCCTAACGACTGAAGCACTCAACTTTATTGAAGAATTGGAAAAAAAGTTTGGCCCGCGGAGAAAAGAACTGTTACAGCTCCGGCAAAAACGGCAAGAAGAAATCAACCAGGGAAAACTCCCGGACTTTCTTCCTGAAACAGAGCATATTCGAAACGGAGATTGGACAATAGCGCCGCTTCCGGACGATCTCCGCGACAGACGCGTGGAAATTACCGGACCAACTGATCGAAAAATGATCATAAATGCGTTGAATTCCGGTGCCAAAGTCTTTATGGCGGATTGTGAGGACGCCACTTCGCCAACTTGGGAAAACATCGTCGAAGGGCAGATCAATCTTAGAGATGCAGCGAACCGGACGATCTCGTTTGAAAATCCAAACGGCAAGAAATATGAATTGAACGAAAAAACAGCCGTACTTCTTGTTCGTCCTAGAGGACTTCATCTTGAAGAAAAACATTTGCTTCTTGATGGAAAACCGATTTCCGGCAGTTTCTTCGATTTTGGAATGTACTTTTTCCATAATGCGAAGAATCTGATTGCGAGAGGAACCGGCCCGTATTTTTACTTGCCGAAGCTTGAAAGCCATCTTGAAGCAAGGCTTTGGAATGACGTATTTGTTTATTCACAGGAAAAGCTAGGTATCCCTCAAGGAACAATTAAAGCAACGGTTCTTATTGAAACGATTTTGGCTGCGTTCGAAATGCATGAGATTTTATACGAATTAAGGGATCATTCCGCCGGATTAAACTGCGGGCGCTGGGATTATATTTTCAGCTACTTGAAAAAGTTCCGCAATCACGAGAATGTCATCTTGCCTGACAGATCACAGGTGACAATGACTGTTCCGTTTATGAGATCTTATTCACTGTTGACAATTCAAACATGCCATCGCCGAAAAGCACCGGCAATTGGAGGCATGGCGGCACAAATTCCTGTTAAAAACGATCCGAAAGCAAATGAAGAAGCTTTTGCAAAAGTACGTGCCGATAAAGAGCGGGAAGCACGCGACGGTCATGATGGGACATGGGTAGCACACCCTGCTTTAGTTCCGGTAGCGCTTGAAGTTTTCAACCGGGAGATGCCTAATGCCAATCAAATTGAAACAAAAAAACTTGAAGATCTCAACGTTTCAGCCAGCGATTTGATCGAAGTTCCTGAAGGCACGATCACTGAAAATGGTGTCCGAATGAACATCAATGTCGGAATTCAATATGTTGCATCATGGCTCGGCGGCAGAGGAGCAGCGCCAATTCACAATCTTATGGAAGATGCTGCTACAGCCGAGATTTCAAGGGCGCAGCTTTGGCAATGGATCCGCCATCCAAAAGGTATTTTAGATGACGGCAGAAAAGTGACCGTTGAGATGTACGAGCAGTTTAAGAAAGAAGAGCTTGAAAAAATTAAGCAGGAAATTGGTGCGGAAAGCTTTGCAAATGGCCGATTCGATGAAGCGGTTGAATTGTTTGACAAGCTGATTTTAGAAGATGAGTTTGCTGATTTCCTAACTCTTCCGGGTTATGAAATTTTATAGATAAATAGATTTATAAATTTTAAGGAGGATATTAAACATGACAGATTCTAGAGTACAACAATTGCAGGAAAGCTGGGAAAAGGATTCTCGCTGGAAAGGAATTACCCGTCCTTATTCAGCAGAAGATGTAATCAAATTACGAGGATCAATTGACATTGAGTATACACTGGCACGCCGCGGAGCGGAAAAACTTTGGAAGCTTGTAAATGAAGAAGATTTTATTAATGCACTTGGCGCGCTTACAGGTAATCAGGCTGTTCAGCAAGTAAAAGCAGGTTTGAAAGCTATTTACTTAAGCGGCTGGCAAGTTGCAGCTGATGCAAACCTTGCTGGACATATGTACCCTGACCAAAGCTTATATCCGGCAAACAGTGTGCCGCAAGTAGTAAAGCGTATTAATCAGGCTCTGCAGCGCGCTGACCAAATCCATCATTCTGAAGGAGACAATTCAATTGATTGGTTTGCTCCGATTGTAGCCGATGCGGAAGCAGGCTTCGGCGGCCAGCTGAACGTGTTTGAATTGATGAAAGCGATGATTGAAGCCGGAGCTGCCGGAGTACACTTCGAAGATCAGCTTTCTTCAGAAAAGAAATGCGGACACCTTGGCGGAAAAGTATTGCTTCCAACACAAACTGCAGTGAAAAACTTGATTGCAGCCCGCCTCGCAGCTGACGTAATGGGTGTACCAACTGTATTAATTGCCCGCACGGATGCGAACGCAGCGGATATGGTAACAAGTGATGTGGATCCGTACGATGCTCCGTTCATTACCGGAGAGCGTACAGAAGAAGGATTCTTCCGCACAAAAGCCGGTTTAGATCAAGCGATTGCCCGCGGATTGGCGTATGCACCGTATGCTGATATGATCTGGTGCGAAACATCTGAGCCAAATTTAGAGGAAGCAAGACGTTTTGCGGAAGCGATTCATGAGAAGTTCCCTGGTAAACTGTTAGCTTACAACTGCTCGCCATCATTCAACTGGAAGAAAAAGCTTGATGATGAAACAATCGCGAAATTCCAGGTTGAACTTGGAAAAATGGGCTACAAGTTCCAATTCGTTACACTTGCAGGATTCCATACTTTGAACCACAGCATGTTCGAACTAGCAAGAGGCTACAAAGATCGTGGAATGGCAGCTTACTCAGAACTGCAGCAAGCGGAGTTTGCAAGCGAAAAGTACGGCTACACTGCTACAAGACACCAGCGTGAAGTCGGAACAGGCTACTTCGATGAAGTTGCAATGGTGATCTCAGGCGGAAAAGCTTCAACAACTGCTTTGAAAGGCTCAACAGAAGAAGAACAGTTCACCGTCGCAGCAAAGTAATAGCTATACCTTTTATTGCCATGATTTTTCACCTTAATTTCACCTAAATTTCTCCCAAATTCTTTACCTTCTTTACCACTTTAAAGCACAGCGGGCCAGACCCGCACCGCTTTAAAGTGGTAAAGGAGGATTTTTTTGCTCTTGATGGATACGATGAGAATGCACTTTTTTTTGGGTATGTTACATACAAAGATAGTAGCCTTATGGTAAAGGAGGAATTGGTGTTGCCGAAACAAAATGTTGATGATTATATCCAGCAGGGGATTCATGGCCCGAAAGAAACCAAACCGGATGAACGGCGAAAATTTTTAGGCACACTGAGAGAAAGGATTGTCGTTGCCCTTACACAACAGCAAGTGAGAGAAAACGGGATTTATAAAGAAGCTGAGACTTTAATGATGGAAAACCCGAAAGCCCACCTCTACTTAAACGGGAATATGGATTATTCCCATTTGTCCAAATATATAAAAGTGGCAAAAAAATACAAAATTGAGTCTACAATCGTGGCAAATAAAGACCATGACACAGAAATTGGCCTTGTACTTGCCTATGATCATGCAATCGATAAGGAAGATATTTATCTTTCGAAGCAGAAAGAGGAAAAGCAGCAGTCCCAAAAAGGAAAAAGCAAAAAAGGCCTGCTGTCCGTTTTCAGAAACGTTTTTAAAAAAGGATAGAGCGGATGCTACTGGTTCGTTGACACTCCCGATCTGTTTTGCATACCGGTACGGGATAGATTTTCTACTTCTTTATTCAAACGGAACGCCGTTATCGAGTAAACAACTATTAAAACAAACGGCAAAATTTTATAAGCTTCAGCCATGTAAATATAACCGATCACGGTTGATGCTGCGACTTGAGCAACCGTTTGAAATAAATAGGCATTGCTTTTATAAATCCAAACATACGGGAAAAAATGTGCCCCTGCAAGGATGCCGATAATAAACGGAATCCATTGGGGTTCATTCATCATGACAAGAATAACGACAGGGATAAAGAATATTTGCACCCCTCCGACCAGGCCTCCGACTGTAGAAAGAGGATTATCCTTTGCTAAAAAGTCAATCTTAAGCAGTTTCGCGATTGCAAATCCGAGCGGCAGGATCAGCCCGATACCGTAAACATATATCCAAATAAGGATATTTTGTGGAAAAAGAAACCCGGAAATGCCGGCTGCCAGCCAGAAGAAAATGCCCGCATAAAACATAGGGACTCCTTTTTTCGCACGTATTGATAGATCTTCATGCAATTTTTCAATACTCATGAAATCTTCTCCTTTTTTCAAAATATCTTTACGCACGTCTTTATCAAACCGGAATTTTCTTACATACTGACTTAATTATAAGAAATGTTTCTTCCAAGCGACAGTATATTTTTTCTGAATTTAAAAAGTTTTTCAGCAACAATAAACATGCGGACCATCACATTTACTGATGAAAACAAACTGTTTAGGCTGTGCGATTGCAAATGGACAGTGTGAAGCTATGGGCGGAGTTAATGCGAAAACGCGATTTTCATGTTCATTCGAAATATGGAAAAAGAGCAGTCAAACAGTAAGAACTTGATTAAATTCATGTTAAAATAACGAAAGATATGATGTTTTGAACCTTTCTTCATTTTTGAAAATTGCAGGAAAGAGTTTCAAACAATCTTGCTCTAAAGCGCTAAAGTCTGATATGATCATATTATTTGAGTGAAAAGGAAACATTCGGAGGTGACTAGCATGTCAAGGATTTCAAAAGACCAGGTGAAGCATGTCGCCCATCTGGCAAGACTTGCGATTACAGAAGAAGAAGCTGAAAAATTTACGAAACAGCTGGACGCAATTATTTCGTTTGCTGAGCAATTAAATGAGCTTAATACGGAAGACGTAAAACCAACTTCGCACGTTCTGGAAATGAAAAATGTGCTGCGCGAGGACAAGCCTGAGAAAGGACTTCCACAGGAAGAAGTATTAAAAAATGCTCCGGAACATGAGAAAGGACAATTCAAAGTACCGTCCATATTAGAATAAGGAGGGATAAAAGTGAGCTTATTTGATCATAAAGTTTCAGAGCTCCATGAGCTTTTACATAAAAAAGAAATCAGCGTTTCCGACCTTGTTGATGAATCGTACAAACGAATCAGCACGGTTGAGAATAAGGTGCAGGCATTCTTAACATTGGATGAAGAAAATGCCCGTGCTGCTGCCAGAAAAATGGACGAAAAGCTAGGTGCAGATGAATCAAAAGGATTGCTGTTTGGCATGCCAATCGGAATAAAAGACAATATCGTTACGAAAAATTTGCGAACTACGTGTGCAAGCAAAATTCTCGAAAACTTTGATCCTATTTATGACGCAACGGTCATGAAAAAATTACATCAAGCAGAAACCATCACAATCGGAAAGTTGAACATGGACGAATTTGCGATGGGTTCTTCTACTGAAAACTCCGCTTTTCAAAAAACACGCAATCCATGGAATTTGGAAACGGTGCCTGGAGGGTCATCCGGCGGCTCAGCGGCCTCTGTCGCAGCAGGCGAAGTGCTTTTTTCTTTAGGTTCTGATACAGGAGGATCCATTCGCCAGCCGGCAGCGTTTTGCGGTGTAGTAGGACTAAAACCGACATATGGACGCGTTTCGCGCTTCGGCCTCGTTGCGTTTGCGTCTTCTCTTGATCAAATCGGGCCGATCACCCGAAATGTTGAAGATAATGCATATTTATTACAGGCGATTTCAGGTATTGATCCAATGGATTCCACATCAGCGAATGTGGATGTGCCGAACTTTGTGGACGCACTGACAGATGATATTAAAGGGTTAAAAATTGCAGTTCCAAAAGAATACCTCGGAGAAGGGGTGCGAGAGGAAGTACGCCAGTCTGTCCTTGATGCGTTAAAGGTGCTTGAAAAATTAGGCGCTGTATGGGAAGAAGTTTCCCTTCCGCATTCAAAATATGCACTGGCTACTTATTATTTGCTTTCTTCTTCAGAAGCATCCGCCAACCTTGCTCGATTTGACGGCGTCCGTTACGGATACCGGACTCCAAATGCGGAGAACTTGATTGATATGTACAAAAAGACTCGTGCTGAAGGCTTTGGCGATGAAGTCAAGCGGCGAATCATGCTCGGTACGTTTGCTTTAAGTTCGGGATATTATGATGCTTATTACAAAAAAGCGCAAAAAGTGCGTACGCTTATTAAAAAAGACTTTGAAGATGTCTTTGAAAAATATGATGTAATTATCGGACCGACTACTCCGACACCGGCCTTTAAAATCGGGGAACAAGTGGATGATCCGTTAACGATGTATGCAAACGATATTTTAACGATTCCTGTCAATCTTGCAGGTGTTCCGGCAATCTCTATTCCTTGCGGCTTTGCAAATGGCTTGCCGCTTGGCCTGCAAATTATCGGCAAACATTTTGATGAAAGCACCGTATATCGTGTTGCCCATGCGTTCGAACAGGCAACTGATTTTCATAAACAAAAACCACAGTTGTAAGGGGTGAGAAGAATGAAATTTGAAACAGTGATAGGCCTTGAAGTACACGTAGAATTAAAAACTGATTCCAAAATCTTTTCGGCAAGCCCGAACCAATTTGGCGCTGAACCTAACACAAATACTTCTGTTATTGAACTCGGATATCCGGGCGTACTGCCTGTTTTGAATAAAAAGGCTGTCGAGTATGCGATGAAAGCGGCCATGGCACTAAACTGTGAAGTGGCAACAGAAACGAAGTTTGACCGCAAAAACTATTTTTATCCGGATAATCCGAAGGCATATCAGATTTCCCAATTCGATAAGCCGATCGGCAAAAACGGCTGGATTGAAATCGAAGTGGACGGGAAAAAGAAAAAAATTGGAATTACCCGCCTACATTTAGAGGAAGATGCAGGGAAATTAAACCACGAAAACGGCTATTCCCTTGTAGATTTAAATCGCCAGGGCACGCCGTTAATTGAAATTGTTTCGGAGCCGGATATCCGTACTCCTGACGAAGCGTATGCCTATCTTGAAAAATTAAAATCAATCATCCAATATACGGGTGTGTCTGATTGTAAAATGGAAGAGGGTTCCCTACGCTGTGATGCAAATATATCAATCCGCCCGGTTGGCCAAAAAGAATTCGGAACAAAAACCGAGTTGAAAAACTTAAACTCTTTTAATTTCGTCCGAAAGGGTTTGGAGTATGAAGAAAAACGCCAGCGGGAAGTGGTGCTTGCAGGCGGAACGATTCAGCAGGAAACGCGCCGGTATGATGAAGCGACAAATACGACGATTTTAATGCGTGTGAAAGAAGGTTCGGATGACTATCGCTACTTCCCGGAGCCTGATCTTGTGGAATTGTATATTGATGAAGAGTGGAAAGAACGCGTAAGAGCAGAAATTCCTGAGCTGCCTGATCAGCGGAAAAAACGCTACATCGAAGAACTTGGACTGCCTGCTTATGATGCTGCTGTTTTAACAGTAACAAAAGAAATGGCTGACTTCTTTGAGGCGACTGTCAAAGCCGGTGCAGATCCAAAACAAGCATCCAACTGGATGATGGGAGAGGTGTCTGCTTACTTAAATGCGGAACAAAAAGAGCTTCACGAAGTGTCTTTAACGCCTGAAAGCCTCGCGGGCATGATTAAGCTGATCGAAAATGGCACAATTTCTTCGAAAATCGCCAAAACAGTATTTAAAGAGTTAATTGAAAATGGCGGAGATGCAGAGCAAATTGTCAAAGAAAAAGGACTTGTTCAGATTTCCGACGAAGGAGCGCTTCTAAAAATTATTGCAGAAGTCATTGAGGCGAACCCACAATCAGTACAAGACTTTAAAAATGGGAAGGGTAAAGCGATCGGCTTCCTTGTCGGCCAGGTAATGAAAGCGACAAAAGGACAAGCCAATCCGCCGTTGGTCAATAAATTATTAAATCAAGAATTGCAAAAGCTATAATTCTGTAGAGGCTGTCTTATAAGGGTCAGACCTCATGTGCATTTATCGATATATAGCACATTTATCCAACATTATGTCCTATATATTGTGGTATAGGGTCTGACCCTAGGCTTTTGAGATAGCCTCTTTTTAATTTTTAGCAGATTAAGATCGGTCTTCTGGTCGGCACTGTTTTTGTCGAAATGAGCTTAGCAGCATTTGACAATTTCCGCATCTATTTCCCGGGAAAAATGTATGATATTCATGCACTCTTTCGAAAATTAATCAAACGTTTGATTAATAATTTGTTCATCGTTTTTTGAAGAATGGTGTAGAAAAAGGATATTGGCACATACCGAGTGAATATAGTAAAATATATGTGCCGTCGGGATATAGCTCAGCTTGGTAGAGCACTAGCATGGGGTGCTAGGGGTCGCAGGTTCGAATCCTGTTATCCCGATTTTTAATATTCAAGAGTTATTATCAAAGGGGGGGCTGATTCAGAAGCAAAGGATCAGCCCCCTCACTAAAAAACATTCTACATATTGTCATTGTCGGAGGGGCCAGACCCATAAAGGGTCAGCCTCTTTTTTGTCTTCTCTTAATTAAATAGAATTTTCGAAAGGGAGAAAAAAATCAAAAAAGTCCTTGCAATCATCAATGACTGTGATATATTAAACTATGACAATAATATAATTGGCACTAGGGGTGCCGGAGAATGGCCGGCTGAGATAAAGATCCGAATCTTTGACCCTTTTACCTGATCTGGTTAGTACCAGCGTAGGGAAGTGTATTGACTTAGTCATACAAAAGCAGATTCCTTCCGTTGGAGTCTGCTTTTTTTGACTCCGGCGATAATGAATATTTGCATGGTATTCCCTATCCCCCAGTGCCTGAACATTGGAGGGATTTTTTTGTGAAAAAAACACAGAAGCTTACGTTAACTGCCATGATGATTACGATTGGTACACTGACAAGCCACATGTTTTTTATCCCGATAGGATTTGCCAAAGTTTTTCCAATGCAGCATTTTATTAATGTTTTGTCAGCAGTTTTATTAGGTCCGTATTACGCAGTGGCTCAGGCGCTTTGCGTATCCATTTTAAGAAATCTAATGGGAACCGGCTCCGTTTTTGCGTTTCCGGGGAGTATGATCGGGGCCTTTTTGGCAGCATATTTATTTTCAAAGACGAAAAAGACATCTATGGCTTTTGTTGGTGAAGTCACCGGAACAGGTTTGTTGGGTGCTCTTGCTTCATATCCGATTGCAGTCCTTTTACTGGGAAAAGAAGCAACAATATTTGGATTCATTCCTTCGTTTATGGTCAGCTCCTTATCAGGTGCTTTTATCGGTTATGTCATTCTGACTGTTTTTTTGAGAAATACTGCGGCAAAAGAGAAGTTACTTGAAAAGACATCTTTTCATAACAGGATTTGAATATTTAGACAAATTTGCACCATATCAGCTCTTTAAAGCCGCATGTATCAAATAAATATTCAATTTTGAGGAGGAACTATTATATGACAAACGATTTTACTCAAATGATGTATACTTTTCCGGGAAGCAAAAAAGTGTATGTGGAAGGATCAAGACCTGATATTCAGGTCCCGATGCGGGAAATCTCGCTCAGCCCGACAGAATCCATGTTTGGAAAAGAGGAAAATAAGCCTGTGCGTGTGTATGATACAAGTGGTCCATACACTGATCCGAATTATGAGGTTGATTTGAAAAAAGGGCTTCCAAAGCTTCGCAGAAAGTGGATTTTGGAAAGAGGAGATGTTGAGGAATATCAAGGCAGATCTGTTAAGCCTGAGGACAATGGCTACCGCAGCGAAGAAGAAGCAAACCGGAAGATCGAGGTTTTTCCAAATACGAACAACCGTCCGCTGAGAGCGAAAAAAGGGCGCAATGTCACGCAAATGCATTATGCAAAAAAGGGAATCATTACCCCTGAGATGGAGTTCATTGCGATCAGAGAACAGCTCGATCCTGAATTTGTCCGCAGTGAGGTAGCTAGGGGAAGAGCAATCATTCCGGCAAATATTAATCATCCTGAGGCCGAGCCAATGATTATTGGGCGCAATTTTCATGTGAAAATTAATGCGAATATTGGGAATTCGGCTGTATCCTCGTCAATTTCAGAAGAAGTTGAAAAAATGACTTGGGCCGTCCGCTGGGGTGCCGATACGATCATGGATTTATCGACAGGAAAAAACATACATACAACAAGGGAATGGATTATTCGAAACTCTCCGGTTCCAGTCGGAACAGTGCCAATTTATCAAGCACTTGAAAAAGTGAAAGGCGTGGCCGAAGATCTGACATGGGAAGTTTACCGGGACACATTAATTGAGCAGGCGGAGCAAGGTGTTGACTACTTTACGATACATGCCGGAGTTTTACTTCGCTATATTCCTCTGACTGCAAAACGGACAACCGGGATTGTTTCCCGCGGAGGATCGATTATGGCTCAATGGTGCTTGGCACATCACGAGGAAAATTTCTTGTATACTCACTTTGAGGAGATTTGTGAGATTTTAAAAGCGTACGACATTTCCGTCTCATTAGGAGATGGTCTAAGACCGGGTTCAATTGCCGATGCAAATGATGAAGCGCAATTTGCAGAACTTCAAACGTTAGGCGAGCTTACTGAAATAGCGTGGAAGCATGATGTCCAAGTAATGATTGAAGGCCCGGGACATGTACCGATGCATCTTATAAAAGAGAATGTGGATAAGCAAATGGAAATTTGCAAAGAAGCTCCATTCTACACATTGGGACCTTTAACAACAGATATAGCACCGGGATATGATCATATTACATCAGCGATTGGTGCGGCGATGATCGGCTGGTTCGGCACAGCGATGCTTTGTTATGTTACGCCAAAAGAGCATTTAGGCTTGCCGAATAAAAATGATGTAAGAGAAGGGGTTATTGCTTATAAAATTGCGGCGCATGCAGCTGATTTAGCAAAAGGCCATCCTGGTGCCCGCATAAGAGATGACGCACTTTCAAAAGCACGTTTTGAATTTCGCTGGAATGACCAGTTTAATCTATCTCTTGATCCTGATCGGGCGAGGGAGTATCATGATGAAACACTTCCAGCCGAAGGAGCAAAAACAGCTCACTTCTGCTCAATGTGCGGTCCAAAGTTCTGTTCGATGCGGATTTCACAGGATATTCGAAATATGGCAAAGGAAAAGGGCATGACCGAAGATGAATTTATTAAGACTGGAATGAAAGAAAAAGCACAGGAGTTTGTCGATAATGGATCAGTTATATATAAATAAAGATCGGGAATCTCTTGTTGTCGAAGAGTTGCAGGAAGAGGTGAAACGTCTCAAGGAAAATATTAATCAACTAGAACAGCAAATTCACTTCATTCAAAAGAATTGTAAACATGTTTTCCTTGAATTTGAGGGCTTTCGAAAATGCATAAAATGTCAAAAAATTGATGTTCAATATTATTAAAAGTAAGAAAAAATGACTTAAAAACATACTAAGATTAGTAGCACAGATCACGGCCATGATCTGTGCTACTATTTTTTATAGTAGAAGGCTGACCCGTAAGTTCCCGGCTCCCGTCAGCAGTTATTAAATATTGTAGAAACATTGTTTCAATATTTAATAACTATGGGTGCCAGGCTCTTCTGGGGTCAGCCTCTCTTAAAATCCGAACAGCATACTGATAAATTTTTTTCTCTGTTTCTTTTTTTGGCCAGACTGATCAAAAACAAGCAGGTTTTCTGATTTTTTCTTCTCGCTATGCTTTTGCTCAAGAAGTTCAATACGTTTATGCAGTTTTTTTATTTCATTTTGCAGTTCCTCGATTTCGCGTCGGTGCTGGAGAAGCTGATAGGAGACGACGGAATCTGCTTTATCATCAAGTTTTCTTTCCAAATCATTTATTTTATTGACTAGTTCCTCGTTTACTCTATCATTATTTGATGTCTTAGCCGTACCTTTGCGTGTTTTTTTTGCAGTTACGGCAAGATCTTGAAGAGGAACACCGTTTTTGAGCTGTTCATGAACTTGTTTTAAAAGTTCAATATCTTCATCAGTAAACACATAATGTCCAAGTTCATTTCGTTCCATTTTAAGATTCAGCTGCTTCACCCATCGCTGAACCGTGCTTTGTGAAACTCCTAATAACTTTGCAACAGCACTTGTATTCATCATGATCCCCCCTCTTTAATTTTACAGTTCGATGTTCTTTTGGAAATTCCTTTCCGGTTGACAAAACAAGTTTTTATTCGGCAAAGAAAGTGGTTTCTTACGATTTTTTTTTTAAGGATGTCGATAAATAAGAGAAGGTTATCGAATGCTTAAATAAATTAGCCTTATAAAAAGAACTTTACAAATGGCGCATTGATGCATTTAAAAAATAGAACAAAAGGTAAGCTTTTATTTAAGAATTCACAATAATTATGTAAAAAACTATTTTAAAAAAAGGAATTTAATTTTGGGAATCGAAATTTAATACATATTTTTAAGTAGAAAGACCGTCTTACAAAAATTACTTCTAATTTTCTTACGAGAAAGGGGTGGCCGACGGTGGCATGGAATGAAAATCAAGTTACAAAACTATTAAACATTCAATACCCGATTTTCCAGGCACCAATGGCAGGAGGGATTACGACCGCAGAATTAATCAGTGAAACTTCCAATCACGGGGGTCTTGGAATCATCGGGGCGGGCTATATGAAGCCGGAGGAGATCCGAAATGAGATTCTTAAAGTCCGCGAACGAACTTCAAAGCCGTTCGGGGTGAATTTGTTCGTTCCGTCATTAAGTGTTGACGAAAGTTTTTTCAGGACGGCTGGCAAGGGGATTGAAAAATATATTTATAGAAGAAATGGCGCCTTATGAGGAGCAGATTCCGCCGTTCCCAATCCAAAATACATTAACTGGAACGATCCGCAAAAAATCAGCCGCTTTAAATAACAAAAAATATATGTCCCTTTGGGCAGGCCAAGGGGTGCGTCTCGCAAAACAAACCACCGTAGCAAAACTAATGGCAAAACTCGTGCAGGACATAGATGCTTTAACACGTTAATGCACTGCGGGTCTGGCCCGCAGTGCGTTAATGCGTTAACGCTTTACTGTAGTGAGGGCAAGACCCTCAAAGGGATGCAGGGGGATTGATTCTGTCGTTTTTTATTCGTTTGTCATTGATTTTTGGTTCTTCTTTATTGATGAAGTTCCGGATGTTGGAGCGGTGCAAGAAAATAAGAAAAATCGTAAAAAGTGCAAAAACAATCGAATAGAATGTATCCTGCTGAATTAACGAAAAAATGAATAAAGATATACCGACTGAAATCGAACCGAAAAACACATATTTTGTAAGGGAGATCACCAGAAAAAAAGAAGTGTAAGCAATCACAAACATCCAAATATTTGAAACGAGAAGCACCCCTGCGGTAGTCGCAATTGCCTTTCCGCCCCGAAAGCCGGCAAAAACGGGGAAACAATGGCCAATAACTGCAACTAGCCCAAAATACAGAGGATCAATTTGGACGGAAAACATAGCAGGCAGCAAAGAAGCAAGCGCACCTTTTCCGACATCGACGAGCAATACCACAATTGCAGCTTTTTTCCCCAATACTCTCAATGTATTTGTTGCTCCGGGATTATTGCTTCCATGCTCCCTTATGTCTATTTTGAAAAAATATTTGCCGAAAAACAAAGCAGTTGGGATGGACCCCAAAAGATATGCTAAAAGAAAAAGAAACCATGTCATAATTTATTTCTCATCCCTTTCAGTGGAAAGGGGCGGAGCTGCGTTAACAAAAATAGAAATGCCAACCTACTTCAGGAAGATACAAATGTAGATTTGCAAATATTTAGAGCCTGGCTTCGCTCACACCGCCTTATTTTGTTGGTTATCTTCTAAAATGAAACATAGTTCCATGCTAGGGTTGGGAGTTTAAAACCTATGCCTCGTTTTTTGTTTAAGACGTCTCTATTCCATCATTCGTTTCATAACTTAAGAGAACTATATGATCTCCCCCGTAAACAAACGATGAACAAACCCTGTCTTAATTGTATTCAACTTCATTTTACCATATAATATTTTTATCGTAATATTCTAAAAAATACTTTCCATACTGTTCAGCATGTTTGTTATGTTTGTGTTTTAAAATTGCAAACACAAAAAAATTCCGCTACAAAAGCAAAGATACTTTTGATTGAAAGGAGGTCAAACATGGTTAAAGTACTGTTTGTCTGTTTGGGGAATATTTGCCGCTCACCAATGGCTGAAGCAGTTTTTCGACATAAAGTTAAAGAGGCAGGACTGGAGGATAAAATTTCTATAGATTCGGCTGGAATTGGCCACTGGCATGTGGGGAAGCCCCCTCATGAAGGCACCCGACGGATTCTCACTGAGAACAACATTGACTATGCTGGCATAACAGCCAGGCAGATAAGCTCGGAAGATCTGGAAGAGTTTGATTATATTATCGCCATGGATGAGGAAAATGTCCGCCATTTGAAGAAGTTGGCTCTGGAGGAGCACCATTCTAAAATTGTCCGTTTGCTGGAACTTCTCCCCGGCAGTGACATTCTGAATGTACCCGATCCTTATTATACGGGAAACTTTGAGCATGTGTATGAGCTGATTAATAATAGTTGCGAGCATTTGCTGCGCCATATCCAGCAGCGTGAGCAGCTATGATACATAAAGTAGAGGCCATTTTGCATGAAATGGGAGACCAATCAGCACTGAATGAGGTGACACCTGTTTCCGGTGGTGATATCAGCCGGGCCTTTCAAGCGAAAACAGCCAATGGTGTCTATTTTATTAAAATGAACGATAAGGCTCCTGAGGATTTCTTTCAGAAAGAGGCTGAGGGACTAAACCTTTTACGACAAGCAGGCGCTTTATCTGTTCCAAAGGTATATCATGTCAGCCCCTCATCAGCCGATGACGGGTATATCGTCATGGAATGGGTTAAAGGGGAGCCGGCACCTGATGCGGAATCCCGTTTAGGGCATGGCCTTGCATTATTACATCAGCACACCCATACGCACTATGGATTGGCTGAAAACAACTATATTGGCAGGCTGCCACAGCCTAATGGCTGGGAAAAGAGCTGGACTCGTTTCTTAAGAGAACAGCGCTTAGGATTTCAAGCAAAATTAGCCGATAAAAGAGGGAGACTCCCCACAGGACGAAAAATAAGGCTTGAAAAGCTGCATGACAGACTTGAGCAATGGGTTCCCGATTATCACCAGCCTGTCCTTCTGCACGGGGATCTGTGGAGCGGGAACTGGTTGGCCGGCCCACGGGGAGAACCTTATCTGATTGATCCGGCTGTCTTCTATGGAGAACGGGAGTTTGAACTTGCTTTTACCGAACTGTTTGGAGGCTTTTCCCCTCGTTTTTATGCCGCTTATCGGGATGTCCAGCCATTATCCGATTACTATGAGGAAGTTCGCCCCCTTTATCAGCTGTATTACTTGCTTGTGCACTTGAATCTGTTCGGTGAATCCTACGGTCCGGCTGTGGATCGCATTTTAACATACTATGTAGGCTAAGAGGAGCATACCTGAAGTACAGAAATAGAATAATATGGTTAATTCTTCGACACTGTACTGGAGATTTCCTGAATCGTCTACTTTTCATCTATTTTATGATAATATTAACTTTTTTCCATTTGTAAAACTCCAAAAATTGGATAAAAGCTACTGAAAAGGAAAAATGAAAAAAGGAGCTGCAGCAGCAGTTTCTTTTTTTGTTTTTTCTGCAGATTATAGGTTTTTATGTGATTGATAAAACCATATAGAAATAAAAATAAAAAAAATCATTTCCCCTGTAGGGATTACCTAAAAAACTTTCGTCTATTAAGGTGAAAGCTGCAAGAAAGGAGGGGAGAGAGATCAGCGACGAGGTTCTGATTCAAAAAATAAAAGAAGGCAGTGACCATGCTTTCAGTCTTTTAGTCGAGAAATATCGCACGGATGTGTTCCGGACCATTTTTGCTATATTAAGAGACCAAAGAGAAGCAGAAGACGCTGCCCAAGAAGTATTTTTAAAAATTTATCATTCTCTCCCCAACTATGAAAATCAAGGTCTTAAAACTTGGATCATGCGGATTGCCGCTAATCATGCCATTGATGTAAAACGGAAGATGGACAGGCGCCGGGAGGAGATCATCGATGCGATTGATCAAATGACTCCGGGAGAGAGCGTCGAATTAAAAATAATTAAGAAGGAACAGCGAAATCTTGTGAGGCAAAGGCTTCACGAGCTTCCGGAAAATTACCGGGATGTCATATACGGTTTTTATATAGACGAAAAAAGCTATCAACAGATGGCAGAGGAACAGCAGGTTCATGTGAAGACGATCGAGACAAAGCTCTACAGGGCCCGCAACTGGATGAAAAAGCATTGGAAGGAGGACGATTTTTCATGACACATTTTCCTTATGAAGAATGGGAGAAATACATAAAAAATGAACTAAATGAGGATGTCCGGGAGAAGTTAGAGGATCATCTTTATTCGTGCGACCAGTGCTTAGATATTTACCTTCAGGCGGTTACTGAACATGAAAATGAACTTCCTATGATTTCCAGTGAATCAGATTTTACCGATCGAATTATGACCGAAATCGGAAAAATGAAAGAAGCGGAACCAGATTTGGAACCGGCTAGGAAAGCCGGGCAGCCAATTCCGATTGACGAAGGAAGAAAAAAAGCAAAGCCTTTTTACGATACAGCTGTTTTCCACTACTTCCTGGCAGCGGCAATGACATTGCTGTTAATGGCAACCGGGGTTTTTCAGTCCATTACAAACTATACTGACAAAGTAAGAACAACACACATCCAAGAAAAACAGCCTTCGGTAACAGAAGGGATTATGGACAAAACGTTTGCTTGGATGGACAATTTTGACGCAAAAATCAAGGAGGCGAATAATGAATGAGAAAGCCGTCAATTGCATTTTTACTATCTGTAATACCGGGGCTTGGACATATTTATTTAGGGAAAGTATTTCGGGGGATATTTTATCTTTTGGCATCGGCGGGACCGGTTTTTCTTGCGCTTTTATTGATTCTGATGTCCAATAACGGCGAATATATCGCTGTGGCGTTTATTGGCATTTTCTTTTACATGATCAGCTTCATTGATTTTTGGATTGTTTTCTCAAAACAAAATCGTTCAGTTGAACAAAGTAGAGAAAACGATCAAGAAGTAACCCGTTTCTATACGATCATCCTTTCATTTGTTCCCGGACTTGGCCATTTTCAACTCGGTTTAATGAACAGAGGACTATCGTATCTGGCAACGTTTCTCGGACTAGCTGTAATGATATTTTTTGTCGCCATTCTTTCAAAACGGAGCGAGTTTCTCGTATTTTTAGCCATATTGCCGGTGATCTGGGTTTACGGTTTTTTTGATGCGATGCAGCAGCTGAATAAAAAACAGCGCGGAGAACAGCTAGTAGATCGGACAATATTAGAGGACTTTGAAACAAGACGTGAAGATGGGAGAAAAAGCAAAGCCATTGCCACATTTTTGTCCATTTTTCCGGGGGCGGGCCATCTTTATCTCGGCTACCAACGCCGTGGAATTCAGCTGATGGCTGCGTTTCTGTTCTCGATTTATATTTTGGATATTTTGCGCCTCGGGATCTTTCTGTTTTTCATTCCGATCATTTGGTTTTACAGCTTTTTTGACGGTTTACAAAAGGCATCAAAATATGGAGAAGGGCCAATCGATGATACCCCGATTATTTCCTATTTTGTGAATCACCAGAGATGGATCGGGATCGGGCTCATTCTTTTAGGGCTTTACTACTTAACGACGAATATTGTGATCCCGGCGATTTCGCCAATGTTGCATGATGTGATTGACATTGATTTGACATATTGGTTTGACCGTTATTTCCAAATGGTGGTTGTATGCATTTTACTGATTGGCGGGGGATTGAAACTGCTTTTTGGCAGTAAAACAAAAGACGGGGAGGCAACAAAATGAAAAAGAAACGGGGAATGATGAAAAAATTGATCGGTGCTGCAATGATTGGCGGAGGGATCACCCTTCTTTTCGGCAAAAAAGGAAAAAGAAGGGCGGTGGCAAAATGAGAACGTGGCGTGTTGGCACAATTTCAATGGGGGCATCCCTTCTTCTTCTCGGTATTTTGCTCCTCTTGTTCCAATGGATGGGCTATGATGTAATGAATATCATGGTGTCTTGGTGGCCGTTCATTCTGATCGTGCTCGGGCTGGAAATACTCGTTTACCTTTTTATCTCCCGCCAGGAAAAACCTTTCTTAAAATACGATTTTCTCAGTATTATCTTTATCGGCGTTTTAGGAATGGTTGGAATTGGTTTTGCGGTTTTAAGCTCAACAGGTATAATCGATAAAGTAGAGGAAATGCTGGCACGGGAAGAAAAAACATTTCAACTCCCTGAGTATTCACAAAAAGTCGGTCCTGATGTAAAAAGGATTGTCGTTCAAACGGACCGGTATCCGATCACGATAGAGGGCACGCATGAAAAAGAAGTATCGATGTTCGGCACATACCGGGCTTGGACCGGTGAAAAGGAAGAACTAGTGAAAAAAACAGAGGATTATTTATCTGTTCAGCAAAAAGGAGATTCTCTTTATGTCAATGTGATCAGCCTTCCGAGTGAATCTGGGATGTTCGATCGGTTTGCGACATTAAATGCAACGCTTCTTGTTCCAACCAGTGTGAAATTGGAAGTAATCGGACAGGACAATTCGATTACGTTAAAACCGCGCACACTGATGAGCGATTGGAGCGTCGACAGTGCCTCAGATGTTCTCGTGCATTTACAGAAAAACAGCGATGTTTTATTATCAGCAATAGGTGCCCAAGAATTGTACAGCGCGCATCATCAGTGGCAGGTTGAAGAAAACAAGAGTGAACGAGCCGCCAAAGAGGGCGCTGAACAAGGATTTTCCGAAGAACCGTATCAAAACGGCACTTTTAAGCTCGGAAACGGGACTCACAGCTTACAAATTATGAACGCTTTTCGTGTAAGCCTTATTTCTGTTCAGTAACCGTTGCCGGCATAGGTTATATTTTGCAGTTCCACTTGGACTATGGCATGATTTTAGAGAAAGGGAGTAAAAAAGCTGCTCCCGGTTTTTGTTTTAGAGAATAATACGAGGAGAAACGTAGCACTATGGATTTCATTACGATTTTAAAAGCGATTATTTTAGGAATTGTAGAAGGATTGACAGAATTTATACCTGTTTCGTCGACGGGCCACATGATTATTGTGGATGATATGTGGCTTAAATCAGAGGAATTTTTAACAAGATATGGAGCAAATACGTTTAAAGTTGTCATTCAGCTCGGCTCGATTTTAGCTGTAGTGGTCGCTATGAAGGACCGATTTATTGATTTATTAGGTTTGGGCCGCCGCAACAAAGTAGGCTTTGAAGAGCAGGGGCGACTAAAGTTAACACATGTGATCGTCGGCTTAATTCCTGCAGGTGTGTTAGGAGTATTATTTGAAGATTATATTGATGAACATTTATTTACGACTGGCAGTGTGTTAATCAGTTTGGTTTTTGGTGCTTTTTTGATGATTATTGCTGATGTATTCGGCGGGAAAAACCCGAAAGTTCACACTGTTGATCAAATTACATATAAGCAAGCTTTAACAATAGGGCTTATTCAATGCTTGTCTTTATGGCCTGGATTTTCCCGTTCCGGTGCGACGATTTCCGGAGGCGTTTTAACAGGGTTGAGCCACCGGGCTGCCGCTGATTTTACGTTTATTATGGCAGTGCCGATTATGGCCGGTGCCAGCGGGATTTCATTATTGAAAAACATTGAGTATATTTCGTTCGATGCCATGCCGTTTTTTATTGCCGGCTTTATTAGTGCATTTGTATTTGCTTTGATCTCAATTAAATTTTTCTTAAAGCTTATTGGAAAAATTAAACTCGTACCGTTTGCGATTTATCGGATACTTTTAGCTCTCGTTATTTATATTGTTTATTTTTAATCAAACAATTTTTTCGAAAAATGGTATCTTTTTTTTCGTTCATTTCGTCTATATATAAAGTAATGTATGATCTGTCATGTTCTTAATAATCGCTAATAAATGCTTTTTCTTTGGAAAAATGCCTGAAAAAGGTATATGATTATGTCCGGTAGAACAGGGTATAAGTGTGTATCATGAAACCGACAATGTTTAAGAACAGTCCATAAGAAGTTCTGTGTTATTTATGAAACCTAATAAGTAATTTTATTAATAGGATGATGGGTATGAAACGAGCAAGAATCATTTATAATCCGACTTCAGGCCGTGAATTGTTTAAAAAGCACCTTCCGGAAGTGCTGCAAAAGCTAGAAATGGCCGGTTATGAAACGTCCTGCCATGCAACGACCGGCGAGGGTGATGCAATTCAAGCAGCAAGGACCGCGGTGGAGCGCCGCTACGATATTGTCATCGCTGCCGGCGGAGACGGCACGATCAACGAAGTGGTAAACGGGATGGCGGAACAGGAATATCGGCCAAAGCTAGGGATTATTCCGGTGGGAACAACCAATGACTTTGCCCGGGCTCTACATATTCCGCGGGACGTCGAGGCGGCGGCAGATATTATTGTAAAAGGTGATACGATTCCAGTCGATATCGGAAGAATGAATAACCGTTATTTCATTAATATCGCCGGGGGCGGCCGGCTGACAGAGTTGACGTATGAAGTGCCGAGCAAGCTGAAAACAGTGCTTGGACAGCTCGCCTATTATTTAAAAGGGATCGAGATGCTTCCGTCCATTCGGGCAACAGAAGTCAGCATCGAATATGACGGTAAGCTGTTTGAAGGGGAGGCGATGCTGTTCCTTGTGGCCTTGACGAATTCTGTCGGCGGTTTTGAAAAGCTGGCTCCTGACGCATCCATTAATGACGGATTGTTTACGTTAATAATCCTGAAAAAAATCAATCTTGCTGATTTTATCCGGATCGCAACATTGGCGATACGCGGAGAACATTTAAATGATGAAAATGTTATTTACACAAAAGCAAACCGGGTTAAGGTGCATTCCAAAGAAAAAATGCAATTGAACCTTGACGGAGAATACGGTGGATTACTTCCGGCGGAATTTGAAAACCTGTACCGGCATTTCGAAGTATTTGTGCCAATTGAAAAAATTCGTCCGCAAGACCGTCCATTATAAAAAGGGGGCCAGGCCCTCATTTTATTTAACGTTATTTGGGAAGTATTTGACAAGAAAGTGCTTGTAAAATTTATGTAAATAAATGTTGTAAATGAGATGGTACCGGGAATTCTCCTCCCGGTCTCATCTCTTTTTTCTATTTCCCTGCCATTCATCCCCCGCTTCAATTCTCCGAAAAGAGAAAGGTGCATGCCACTTTTTTGTATTTTTGCAATATTTTTAATTACAAAAATACTCTTAATATGATAAAATACTACACGAACTCTAGTTCTAAAAATCTCCTATCATTTAAAATCGGTAGATATAGTATGCAGAAGTTCAATTGGCGTTAGAGGCGTATTGTTTTTTTTCGTAAGGTCTTTTAGCATATAATAAAGGGAAATGAAGGCAATTGCTATTCTGGGAAATATTCCATTCGAAAGTTTCAATGCAGGAAAAATAGGGGAATGCTCTTAAGAGACAAATTCGCTTGCAGAAAAGGGAATATCTTGACAATGTGGACAATGTGGTTGGAGGGAAAAAAGTGAAACAAATTTACAATGATGACAGCTTGACACTGCATACCGATCTTTATCAGATTAATATGGTTGAGGCATACTGGCGCGATAACATCCATAACCGGAAAGCGGTATTTGAAATGTTTTTCCGGAAACAGCCGTTTGGAAACGGATATGCTGTGTTTGCCGGATTGGAGCGAATAATTCAATATATTCAAGATTTTCGCTTTACCGATAGCGATATTGAATATTTGCGGGAAGAAATCGGTTTTAGTGAGGATTTTCTTAGTTATTTAAAGGACTTGCGCTTTACCGGAAACATCCGCTGCATGAAAGAAGGAGAATTGGTTTTCGCGAATGAGCCGATTCTCAGGGTTGACGCTCCGCTTGCTGAAGCGCAGCTGATTGAGACGGCCCTCTTGAATATCGTGAACTACCAAACGCTGATTGCAACAAAGGCTGCCCGTATCAAGCAAGTTGTCGGAGATGAAGAAGTAATGGAGTTCGGTACGAGACGAGCACAGGAAATGGACGCAGCCATCTGGGGAACAAGAGCGGCGTATATTGCCGGCTTTGATTCAACCAGCAACGTCCGTGCCGGAAAATTGTTTGGCATCCCTGTTGCCGGAACTCTTGCTCATTCTATGGTGCAGGCATACAAAGATGAGTATACTGCATTCCTAAAATACGCGGAGGCTCATAAAGATTGTGTCTTCCTTGTTGATACGTATGATACGCTTCATTCAGGCGTGCCGAATGCAATTCGTGTGGCGAAAGAGCTTGGAGATAAAATTAATTTTAGAGCGATCCGTCTCGACAGCGGCGACCTTGCCTATCTATCGAAAGAAGCACGCAAAATGCTCGACGAAGCCGGTTTTCATGACACGAAAATTGTCGCTTCAAGCGATCTTGATGAATATACGATCAGCAACTTGAAGTCCCAAGGTGCGAAGATCAACAGCTGGGGAATCGGTACGAAGTTGATCACCGCCTACGATCAGGCTGCTCTAGGAGCTGTTTATAAGCTTGTCGCTATCGAAGATGAAAACGGTAACATGGTTGATTCAATCAAAATTTCATCCAATCCTGAAAAAGTGACGACACCCGGACTAAAAAAAGTTTATCGAATCATTAATACTGTCAGCAACAAAGCAGAGGGGGACTACATTGCGCTGGAGGATGAGAATCCACAACAGGAAAACCACCTGAAAATGTTCCATCCGGTCCATCGGTACATAAGCAAATCAGTCACTAATTTTATCGCAAAAGATTTGCATGAAGACATTTATGTAGACGGCAAGCTTGTTTATGAGCTGCCATGCCTTGAAGAGTCACGCGAGTATGTCCGGAAAAACCTCGCTTTGCTATGGGATGAATACAAACGCACGATGAATCCTGAGGTATATCCGGTTGACTTGAGCCAAAAGTGCTGGGAGAACAAAGTACGAAACATCGCAGAAGTCCGCGAGAAGGTTAAGAAAATGACGGAAAGTTAAAAGGAAAGGGTCTGGATTCTTTCGACGATGACAATATTATAGAATGGATTTTTAGAGTTTGTCTATATGTTTACGGGAGGGGCCTGTTCCCTCCTGATTTTCTAATCATTAATTAAGAGTTCGTACAGGAACTGGCAGTTATCATTTCGTTAAAATAACTTTTTAGCAAAATCCACCGGGCGGGATAAAGATGAATATAATCTTCTATCACTTCCGGTGAGTACATTACCAGGCAATCAAGATTCGGTTTGTTCAACTTTAAATCATATAAAAGAGCATGCGGAATGGTGTAATGGTCATAAAGTTGATAGGGATTAAGCTTGACCATTTGGATCTTTTTATTCTCTGCTAAATCGAAAAGTGCCTCTTTCTGCAGCTGGATGCTTTCATTGATTGATAAGCCAAATAATCTTTTCCTCTCATTAATGAAAAAAATGCCTTGCATATGAAACCTCCGTTCCATTTTGATTATTACTGTTATCGCCAAAAAGGAGCGAAAGCACACACTTCACTGAAAAGGGCTTGAAAAATTAACGCAGAAAAGAAAAAATTTTTTTCCTTACAATACCAATGATGTAAACGCTCTCTATATTTTTGTTGGCAAAAAATTAAGTTGACAATAGCGCAAATGGGTTTTAATATTCAAACTATCAAGAAAGTTAAAAAATAAAATAGACTCTTATCAAGAGTGACCGAGGGAACAGGCCCTATGACGTCCGGCAACCTCCTTTACGGAACGGTGCCAAATCCTGCAGAATGAGATTTTCATTCTGAAAGATAAGGTGAAACAGAACGGAAAACAGTAGCCTCTTTCAGAATGAAAGAGGCTTTTCTTATTGATAATAATAGTACCATGAGAATTCGGCGCCGGATAAGGTTTTTGGATTAGTGCGAAACCCTCTTGGTTAGGGGACAATTTTTATAACCCATTAATTGAACAGGAAAGGATAAGAGAGTATGGCAACCGTAATTTTAGAAGGAGTCCGCACCCCATTTGGAAAATTTAGAGGAAAACTCGCAGATGTAACAGCTAAACAGCTGGGAACCGTCGCAGTTAAGGAATTGCTTCGCCGGATTCCGGAAGCGAAAAAGGCAGACGGAGTTTTGCTTGCCCAAGTAATTCAGGCCGGAGAAGGACAAAACCCGGCACGAAAAGTGGCCGTAGAGGCGGGAGTGGATCTTTCGGTACCTGCCATTACGCTTAATAATGTTTGTCTTGCCGGATTGGCTTCCGTATCGGATGCTGCCCGCCGGATTGCTTTACAGGAAGGGCAGTTATTCATAGTAGGGGGCTATGATTCGATGACGAACGCTCCGCACACAGCCAACTTGCGAAAAAGTGTCCCGCTTGGAAAAGCAGAGTTTACGGACACATTAATCAATGACGGCCTATGGTGCTCCCTCTCAAACGAATCAATGGGTGTATTGACTGACAAGAAAAACAAAGAACTGGGAATCACTCGAAAGGAACAAGATGAATATGCATGCCTTTCACAGCAACGGGCTTTTTCAGCATTAAAAGAAAACCGTTTGCAGGAAGAAATCACTCCTGTATACGTAAATGAAGAATTGGTAAAGGAAGATGAAGGCATTCGCCCAAACACCACTATTGAAGGATTAGCGAAACTCCGTCCCGTTTTTACAGAAGATGGAACGATTACAGCAGGAAACGCATCGCAAATGTCAGATGGAGCAAGTGCCGGAATTGTCGCAAGTGAGACGCTTGCTGAAAAACATGGATACACACCTCTTGCAAGAATTATCGGTTGGGCAGATATTGCGGGTCCGGATACGAGCCTCCATTTAAAACCGGCTCTGGCAATTGAAAAAGTCCTCGAGAAGACGGGGCTTGCGGTTAATGATATTGACTTGTTTGAAATTAACGAAGCGTTTGCCAGTGTGGCAATTGCCAGCTGCAAAAAGCTCCGGATTCCATACGAAAAAGTGAATGTTAACGGCGGAGCGATCGCTATCGGCCATCCTTTAGGAGGCACCGGTTTCCGGCTGCTCTTAACTCTTGTTCATGAATTAAGACGGCGCGGCGGCGGAAAGGGAATTGCGGCACTTTGCGGCGGGGGCGGCCAGGGAACAGCAGTCCTAGTAGAAGTTCCGGAGAGGTGGTAACATGACAGCAAATATTCAAGAAACTTTTGATTTCCTCAACCAGCAAGATCCGGTGTGGTATCCTGATAAAACACTCATTGAAAATGCAAACATCCAATTATTCATGAAAAAACATAGTATCCCTAACATCGAAGAACTCCACAGAAAGTCGATACAGAACCCTGAATGGTTTTATGAAAGCGTGCTTGAAGAGCTTGAAATACCATGGCGAAAGCCGTATGAACAACTTTTGAATACAGAAAAAGGCATTCCATTTGCAAAGTGGTTTACAGGTGGAAAAACCAATCTTCATTATTACACCATTGAAAAACAGATCAGCCTTGGAAGAGGTAATAAGATTGCATTGATCTGGGAAGGAGAAGATGGCTGCTCGATATCTTTTACCTACAAAGAACTAAACGAAAAAGTAAATGAGCTTGCAGCTGCCCTTAAATCCCTTGGAGTTTCTAAAGGAGACCGCATCGGGATTTACCTTCCGCCCATTCCGGAAGTGCCAATCTCTTTATTTGCCTGTGCAAAAATTGGTGCGGTTGTTATTCCGGTGTTTTCAGGATACGGGGCCGAGGCCGTCGCATCAAGGCTGATTGACGGAGAAGCAAAAGTATTGATCACAGCCGACGGTTTTTATCGCCGTGGAAAGACCGTCAAGATGAAGGAGGAAGCTGATCGGGCAATTGAGCTGGCTCCATCGGTGCAGCGAGTCATTATTGTGAACCGCTTAAACAGGAACATTGCCATTAATCCGAGTAAAGATATATGGTATGAGGAGTTAATTAGAAACCATTCATCCCAGGCGACTGAGACCGAATTCGTCGATTCCGATGATCCTTTCATGATTTTGTATACATCCGGTACGACCGGACGGCCGAAAGGAACCGTTCATACACATACAGGATTTCCGTTAAAGAGCGCGCTAGATTTGTATTTTTGTTTCGATTTAAAAAGAACGGACCGCATATTCTGGCTGACAGACTTTGGCTGGATGATGGGCCCGTGGCTGCTGCTCGGTGCCGCAGTGCACGGCGCAACAGTTATCCTCTATGATGGGAGCCCGGATTTTCCTCATGAGGGGCGGCTCTGGGAATTAATCGAACGCCATCAAGTTTCAATCTTTGGGATTTCTCCTACTCTCATCCGCTCACTGATGACAAAAGATGTTGACGTGCCTAATCTTCCGTCTCTACGGATTCTTGGCTCGACAGGGGAACCGTGGAATCCGAATGCATGGTACTGGTATTTAGAAAAAGTCGGGAACGGGCGGTGCCCGATTATTAATTATTCAGGAGGTACAGAAGTGTCAGGAGGAATTTTAGGCACCTATCCCATTTTTCCACTGAAACCATGCGGGTTCCATGGGCCAATACCTGGAATGGCTGCCGGCGTTGTCAATGACCGCGGAGAAAAAGTGGACCATGCAGTCGGGGATTTAACCATAACGGCTCCGTTTGTAGGGATGACGAAATCATTCTGGAACGATGATAAACGCTATTTAGAAGCCTATTGGTCTAAGTGGAAAGGAATTTGGGCGCACGGTGATTTTGCCGCAGTGGACCGCCATGGATTCTGGTATTTGCTTGGACGTTCCGACGACACAATCAAGGTGGCCGGGAAACGGATCGGCCCCCCAGAAATCGAAGCAGCGGTAACGGCTCATGAAGCTGTAAAGGAAGCGGCAGCAGTCGGAATCCCGCACCCGGTCAAAGGAGAAGTTCCTGTCGTTTTTGCCGTTTTACACAATCGCGAGTCTTTACACCCTGAATTGGAACAAGAATTGCAAACTTATGCAGAACGCTCTCTCGGGAAAGCCTTGAAGCCGGATAAAGTCCATATCGTTTCAGAGCTTCCATATACACAGAGCGGAAAAATTGCCAGAAGGGTCATCAAATCATCGTATCTCGGCGAGTCGCCGGGGGATATTTCGACCTTGAAAAACAGCGAAGCGCTAAAGGAAATTACCGAAAGGGGAAAGGGAATTGAGTATATTGGCTAAAGAACGTAAACAAATCGATCTATCTGAAGAATTGTCTAGGCCTTTTATTCAAAATGAACGCCAGGAAGCTCTTTTTCGCCAGGCAGCGGTGCTTGCAGATCGTTTTCAAACGAGGGCGGCAGAAATCGATGAAGAGGGGAGGTTTCCGTTTGAAAATTTTCAGGATCTGAAAGACTCCTCCTATGTTTCTCTTTCCGTTCCCGAAAAATTTGGAGGCAAAGAAATTTCGCTTTACGAATTTCTCCTGCTGCAGGAAAGGATCGCCCAGGGTGATGCTTCGACCGCTTTATGTATTGGCTGGCACGTTGGGGTTATTTACGACCTCAGGGAAAGGCAGACATGGGAAAGCGC
Source organism: Bacillus methanolicus (assembly GCF_028888695.1). Classification (NCBI taxonomy): domain Bacteria; kingdom Bacillati; phylum Bacillota; class Bacilli; order Caryophanales; family Bacillaceae; genus Bacillus; species Bacillus methanolicus. The sequence continues at coordinate 934,599 of NZ_PNFF01000002.1, forward strand.
CAAGTTTGAATGGATTTGCCGCGAAGTTGTGCAAAACAAGGTGTTGATTAACCGTGCGGCCACAGAGATTGCAACAGGAAGTCCAACGAGAGGCGGCAAACCGCAAACTACCGCAGTTAAAAAGAATGGCAAGTGGATAATCACAGGAAGAAAGTCGTTTACGTCAATGGCCGTTGGCCTTGATTATTCATTAGTAACAGCAACGATCGAAGAATCAGGTGAGGTCGGCTCCTTTTTGGTTGATCATCGGCTTAAAGGAGTCAGTGTGGAAGAAAACTGGGATATGCTCGGGATGCGCGGTACGAGGAGTGATGACCTTGTGCTTGATCAGGTCGAGCTGCCGGAGGATGCGCTTGTAGAATTGGATCAATTAGATAATCCGAATGCTAAGACTTCGAGGGCATGGCTGCTTCATATTCCGGCCTGCTATCTCGGAGTTGCGATTGCGGCCAGAAATTATGCGGTTACTTTTGCGGCAGAATATCAGCCGAACAGTCTTCAAAGTCCAATTAAAAATGTTCCAGAGGTGCAAAGGAAAATTGGCGAAATGGATTTGGAGCTTTTAAAAGCAAGAAACGTTCTATACTCTGTAGCACGGCGCTGGGATACAGAACCCGACAAACGTGAAGGAATGGCCGGAGAACTGGCGGCAGCCAAACATATCGCAGTCAACAGCGCCAATGCAGTGGTTGATTTAGCGATGAGGATTGTAGGGGCAAGAAGCTTGCAAAAATCCAACCCGCTTCAGCGTTTTTACAGGGATGTCAGGACAGGGCTTCACAATCCGCCGATGGATGATGCAGTTATTTCTTTGCTCGCAAAACAAGCATTGCAAAATTTTAAATAAAGTAAAGTAAATAATCGATTTGAAGTGGAAAATCCGGTATTAAACACATGACTTTCAATTGAAAAAGGAGGAAAAGAAATGAGAACTTATAAAATAGTATTTTTTGCAGTCGCGCTGGTGTTTACCATGGTCTTATCTGCATGCTCGGGCTCGGATCAACAAGCAAATGGTACTGAGAAAAAGGAGATTAAAATCGGTGCTACAGCAGGGCCATACAGCGACCAGGTAACTGAGGGGATCAAGCCTTACCTTGAGAAAAAAGGATATAAGGTCGAAGTCGTTGAGTTTAATGATTATGTTCAGCCGAACATCGCCCTTGATAAAGGATCGATTGACGCAAACGTGTTTCAGAACGAGCTCTACATGAAGGAGTTTGCTAAATCAAGAAACTTGGATATCGTCGAGGTGATCAAAGTTCCGACAGCCCCGATTGGAATCTATTCCAAAAAGCATAAATCGATAGACGAAGTCGAGGAAGGAACTACCGTAGCGACATCCAACGACCCGGTAAACCAGGCGCGCGCTCTTATCATGCTTGAACAGCTCGGCTGGATCACCTTAAAAGAAGGAATAGATCCGACAAAAGCGTCTGAAAAAGATATTGCCAAGTATAACAAAAAAATCGTCATTAAGCCGCTTGAACCTGCGCAGCTTCCTAGAGCGCTTGAAGATGTCGATTACTCTTTTATTAATGGAAACTTCGCTATTTCGTCCGGGTTTAAGTTGAAAGATGCCGTCTTATTGGAAAAAACTCCTCCCCATTATATGATAGGAGTTACGGTTAGAGGGAAAGATAAAGACGCCCAATTCGTCAAAGACATTATAGAAGCTTATAAATCAGAAGAATTTAAAAAATTAAATGAGGAAAACGAAAAGTATGAAGGTTACGTTTGGCCGGACTGGATGAAATAATTGGACCATATTTAAAAATTTTGTGAGGCTGACCCAAAAATAAGAGTCAGGCACCCTTAGCTGCTAAATATCGTTTCTGCAATATTTAGTAACTGCTTACGGGAGCCGGGCACTTATGGTTCAGCCTCTTTTTTAATTGAAAGTTAAAAAACCATTGTATTTTTTTGCTTTTAAAATGTTACTGTCACAAATAATTACCATATAATGAAATTTTCACTTTACAAAACACTTTTTCAGGGGTATATTTGCTGAGTGATTTAATTATTCAATACATATCTTATACCGTTTTTCCCTCTAAACGGAATAAATAAGAAAAATACCATATTACAGTACTCATTAATTGAGTGATATATCTCCATACTATTTACATACTTATTCATGAATTCTGTTTGTGAAACAGGAGTGTTGCTATGCGTTTATCAATGTTCAAAAAGGTCCTGATTGGAAAGCCTCTCAAAACAAGTGAATTAGGAGAACAAAAACTAAATAAATTAAAGGCTCTTGCCGTCTTGTCGTCAGACGCCCTTTCTTCAGTTGCATATGGCACTGAACAAATTTTAATTGTTTTAGCGACGATAAGCGTTGTTGCGTTTTGGTATTCAATTCCAATTGCGATAGGCGTATTAGTTCTATTAACTGCTTTGATTTTATCTTACCGGCAAATTATTTATGCTTATCCCCACGGGGGCGGCGCTTACATCGTTTCAAGGAGCAATCTTGGGGAAAATCCCGGGCTTATTGCGGGGGGTTCGTTGTTAGTAGATTATATTTTAACCGTAGCCGTGAGCGTTTCAGCCGGAACGGATGCCATTACATCCGCCTTTCCGGGATTACACGATTTTAAGGTAATCATCGCTTGTTTATTAGTTGTTTTTATCACGATTTTAAACCTTAGGGGTGTTACGGAATCTGCTTCGATTCTCGCCTATCCCGTTTATTTATTTGTTTTCGCATTAGTACTCTTAATAGGTGTAGGAACATGGAAAATACTCACTGGTCAAGTGCCGGCGGATTTACATACACCGATCGGCACAGCTGTTCCCGGGATTAGTTTATTTTTGCTGCTAAGAGCTTTTTCATCCGGTTGTTCAGCCCTTACCGGCGTAGAAGCGATTTCGAATGCGGTCCCAAACTTTAAAGAACCTGCAGCAAAAAATGCAGCCAATACATTAGTTATGATGGGAGTTATCCTTGCAATTCTTTTCTCAGGCATTACGTTTCTTGCTTATTGGCTGGGAATAGCACCGAAAGCTGAAGAAACCGTTGTCTCCCAAATCGCATCAGAAGTCTTTGGAAGAAATCTTTTCTATTATTTCATTCAAGGAACTACGGCTCTTATCTTAGTTCTCGCAGCAAATACCGGTTTCTCTGCTTTCCCGCTGCTGGCCGTTAACTTGGCTTCAGATAAATATATACCGAGAATGTTTTTAATTCGCGGAGACAGGCTTGGCTATTCCAATGGAATTATCACCCTGGGCATCGCATCCATTTTCCTGATTATTGCTTTTAGAGGGGAAGTAGAACATCTCATTCCGTTATACGCAGTTGGGGTTTTTATTCCTTTCACTCTTTCGCAATCAGGCATGATTGTCAAATGGCTGAGAGAGAAGCCGGCAGGATGGGTATATAAGCTGACCGTTAATTTAATTGGAGCCCTTATTTCCTTAACTGTCGTGATCATTTTCTTTACGACGAAGTTTTCTCAAGTTTGGTCTGTGCTTGTTTTCTTACCGGTCATTGTATTTTTGTTTCATCGAATTAAAAGCCATTACGAAGCTGTGGGAGAACAGCTCAGGATCAATCAAAATGAGGAACCTCTGAAGCTGGAAGGGAATGTAGTGATTGTTCCGGTTGCAGGGATTACAAAAGTGGTTGAAAATTCATTGAACTACGCCCGCTTAATTGGGGACACAGTTATTGCCGTTTATGTCGCCTTTGACCGTGAAAGCGAAAAACGGATGGAGGAAAAGTGGAAGGAATGGAAGCCTGATATTCGCCTCGTAACCCTGTATTCCCAATACCGAAGTGTAATGAAACCACTTGCCCGATTTCTTGATTTAGCCGAGGAAAAAGCTGAGGAAAACAATCACACTCTAACAGTGTTAATACCTCAGTTCATCACAAAGAAAAGATGGCACGATATCTTGCATAATCAATCAGGATTACTTTTGAGGTTATACCTCCTTTATCAAAAAAATGTGATTGTCACGACGGTACCGTATCGATTAAAAAAATAAAATGCTGGATCTTTTGCACCGTTTTTAAAGAAGCCTTTTTTGGGCTTCTTTTTTTAAAACGGATTAAAGTTTACAAAAAATCATACGACACAAAAAGGAAGCGGCTTTAGCTTGAGAAATATTAATTCTTTTTTAAAAAAGAATAAGGCTGGCAGAACCAGCCCTAATAAAAATTAACTTCCCTCACTTTGCTGCTCGCTTCCGTTTGCAGAAGAAATACCCATAGACCGCAAAGTTTCTTTTGCTTGATTTAAAGTAGTTTCGGCTTGTTTCTGCCAGTTCATAATCAGTTTGATGAAGGGTTTAAATTCAGGAGCCGCATTTTGTTCCATTATTTTCAAACCTTCTCGTACTTCTTTATCCTGATTCTCAGCATTTTTTATACACGTGACAAGTGTGTCAATAATGGATTTCCGCTGCTCTCCATTTGCTAACCTTTGGGCTGAACCTGTTGCGCTAACCCGATGATAGGAAGCAGGGACTAAATGATTATGCATTTCACTATTTCCTTTTAAATCTTTTGTTGCCGGAATATGGTACAGCTCACTGCTCATAGCACATACCATTTCTTCAGCATATAAACTTTGATTTAGTAAAGCTAAAACTTGTGTCCAGTTATTCACACGATAATAATAAGGATACAATTGATCAGCTCCCTTCGCAGAAGAGTGTTCCCATCACTATTTTTATGATGATCGTTTAAATTTCATGCAATTAATGTTGAGTGATGGATCGCCTTTTTAGAGCAAACTTAATTATGAGAAAAAGTATTTGGAATTTTCTTAGCAGTGTATTAAAAAACATGTATAATAGTAAAACAGCGATTTCAAATCGAAGTCGAACTTTGTTTAAAAATGAATATACTTAGTACTCATTTTTTTATTTTGAAAAATTGAAAAGTAGATGCAGGAGGATTAATAGTTGTGATAGTAAAAACGGAAGAAGATCTTAAAGGTCTGCAAGAGATAGGGAAAATTGTCGCAACAATACGCGATGAAATGATTCAAAAAACAAAGCCCGGTATTACAACAAAAGAATTGGATAATTTTGCAGGAGATCTTTTTGAGAAATTTGGAGCAGTTTCAGGGCCGAAAAGTCAATATGATTTTCCGGGCTTTACTTGTATAAGCGTGAATGAAGAAGTCGCCCATGGGATTCCGGGGCAGCGTGTCATTCAAGAGGGCGACTTAGTAAATATTGATGTTTCCGGCTCTAAGAATGGCTATTTCGCAGATACCGGGTTATCTATTGTGGTTGGACAAGGAGATTCGGTTCTATTTAACCTATGCGAAGTTGCGAAAAAAGCCTTTGAGGCAGGATTAAATAAAATCAAAGCGGCTTCAAGAAAAAACGGAATTGGAAAAGCTGTTTATCAAACTGCCAGACAACATGGTTTTACAGTAATCAAAAATCTTACCGGGCATGGAATTGGTTTAAGTTTGCACGAACCTCCGGACCATATCTTAAATTATTATGACGCCTGGGATAGAGAATTGTTAAAAGAAGGCATGGTCATCGCGTTCGAACCTTTTATTTCAACAGGTGCGGAAGAAGTGATAGAGAAAGGGGACGGCTGGACATATATTACAGAAGACAAAAGTTTTGTCGCACAAATTGAACATACAATCATCATCACAAAAAATGGACCTTTGATTGTTACGCTTTAAGAAGCTTAAAGATCGAAGGTGGGCAAAAATTTCTTCTGAAAAAATAGCTTATGGTTTAAAAATTTTCGCAACAGACGAAAATAGAAATAGAGTAACAAAGAGAGGGGAGCTCAATGCTAATATTAAAACATTATTTCTTAAGTGATATTGAACGGTTCCAGAAAGAAAAAATAGTCCTTGATTCAATGAAAAGCATAACAGAAGAAGAAGTCTTCGTAATGGATGATAGAGAGCTATTGGAAATATACAACGAATGTGTTAAAGAAAAGCTTATCACAGGATAGGCTTTTCTTTTTGAATGATGATTGGCACCCTGGGATTGTGAATTATCTTTAGACTCGAATATTAGAATGAGGGCTCATAAAAGAGAAATTCATCAAGGGTTTCGCTGCTTGAAAATGGCTTATGCAGGGACATTCTGGACTTTAATCAAACGTTTGATTAAGACTCATAAATTTGGAAAATCGCTCAAGAATTAGGCGCCATTCGTTTAGGAGAGTTTCTTAAAACTTTCTGGTTATCGACCACATTTTGAATATATTAACCACATTTCATGATTTATCGACCACTTTTTAAATATATCGGCCACATTACATAATTTATCAACCACTTTTTGAATTTATCGACCACTCTTTCGCAATACGGCCGTCTTTGTGCTACAATCTTTTCTGTCAAATCGTACACTAAAATTACAAGCAAAGGAAGAAAGCAATGAGCAAAACACTTCCGGTTCAAAAAAACGAATATATAGATGTTACTTTTGAAGACTTAACACATGATGGAGCAGGCGTTGCCAAAGTGGATGGATACCCGATTTTTGTACCAAAGGGACTGCCGGGCGAAAAAGCAAAAATAAAAGTCATTAAAATAAACAAAAGCTATGGCATCGGCCGGCTGATTGAGATTTATGAAAGGAGTCATTACAGGGTTGACGTGGCAAGCTCCGACGCCCACAAATACGGCGGCTGCCAGCTACAGCACATAAGCTATGAAGGCCAGCTGAAATATAAGGAAAATCAAGTCCGGCAAGTGCTCACCCGCATCGGTAAACTTGAAGATGTCAAGGTCCATCCCATTTTAGGCATGGACAACCCATGGCACTACCGAAACAAAGCGCAAGTTCCTGTTGGTGAAAAAGACGGTAAACTCATTGCCGGCTTTTTTAAACCGCGAAGCCATGAAATCGTCGATACAAATGAAAGTTTGATTCAGCTTCCTGAAATAAATGAAGCGGTTCGGACAGTGAAGGAAATTTGTATCGAGCTCGGAATTCCGGCTTATAATGAAGAGGCACATAAAGGTGTTCTTCGCCATATTATGGCCCGCTGCGGCAAGCAAACAGGGGAGCTTATGGTTGTCATTATTACCAGAACAGCCGAAATCCCGCACAAAAACAAACTAGTTGAGGAAATTATCGCCCGTCTCCCGAAAGTAAAATCGATCGTCCATAACGTAAATCCTAAACGGACGAACGTCATTTTAGGTGAGAAGACAACCGTACTTTGGGGAAATGAAGTCATCTATGACTATATCGGAAACGTGAAATTTGCCATCTCTGCCTTGTCCTTTTACCAAGTGAACCCTGACCAGACGAAAGTGCTGTATGACAAAGCTCTGGAGTATGCCGGATTGACAGGGGAGGAAACAGTCATTGATGCATACTGCGGCATCGGAACGATTTCACTGTTCCTGGCCCAAAAAGCAAAAAAAGTATTCGGCGTTGAAGTTGTGCCTGAAGCGATTGAAGATGCAAAGCGTAATGCCGAATTAAATGGAATCACCAATGCTGAATTTGCCGTCGGTGAAGCGGAAACCGTCATACCGAAATGGTATAAAGAAGGAAATCGTGCAGAAGTGCTCCTTGTCGATCCGCCCCGTAAAGGCTGCGATGAGGCGTTATTGAAAACTATTATAGACATGAAGCCGAAGAAGGTTGTTTACGTATCATGCAACCCGGCTACACTTGCCCGTGATTTGAGGATCTTAGAGGATGGCGGATATAAGACAGTTGAAGTGCAGCCGGTGGATATGTTTCCGCAGACGACGCATGTTGAATGTTGCGCGAAGATAGTTTTAAAAGAAGAAACAGGTACTAATTGAGTAAATAATTCCATTGTTGTGGAGTAAAAATCCACTGTAAATCACATAATAAATAGCGATCATAAAAAGCTTGAGGAAAATTTGTCCTCAAGCTTTTTATCGTTTGTCTCTATTTAATTATGAATGCGATAAATTAATTTTTATAAATTTCATTGGATGAGAGCCATTCTAAAAAATGTTGATACGGATAGTATGTAGTTCCATTTAACTCAACTTTTGGTGCATTTGGACATTTTCTTAGTAGCTCATTTACCTCTTCTTTACTTAACCCTAAATAAAGATATAAATCCTTTTCTTTAATTAAAGTGGGATACCCGGAGAAACTTCCTTTTGGATTTTTAAAATTTTTCAATCCATCTCCTATGAAATAGCCCAGAGCTGCTAACCCTAAACCGACCCAAAAAGAACTTATTTCCATTCTTATGACCTCCCTCTATATACTTTAAAATTCTCCCGAATACTCACGTTTTCTCTAAATTTCATTAACACCTAATAGTTGATCCACCGAAAATCATGGTTATAAATTGAATTTATTTAAATTTCTTACAGATGGGGGGCCATCCTACCAACCAAACTGGTATTGTTTGGTAATAACAGTTATGACCGTGCGCAAAATCTCCACTCATCTCACGGTCGCTAACCCTCCCATGTATCACCGGATTGGGATCCATACATTCCTTCGTCCTGCGTATCCATGAGGTGGAGGTCGGATAAGCTCCTCAGCTGGGTCATAAGCCCGTATGGTAAAAATAAACTCCGACTCGGCACTATTGGTGTTTGTCTTTAGAAATACTTGAAGTATTCGATAGTAATTTGATTAACAAATTGGTTAATAAATCGGTTTAAGCAACTTGTAATGTAATTTGAGGCAAGCCTTGCAATAATTTTGAACCATCAAATTCACACTGTTTTTGACCAATGACAAATAAGACACGTAATAGCTTACAACACAAAGCGATGAGAGACTGTTGCTTTTTTAAAGGCCTTTCAGATCGTTTTGTATAGTATTGATGTAAAGCTTTAAAAGTTGGATTATGGGCAACGAGTGGCCGAATCGCTAGGTACAGAGCTTTACGCAGCCTGCTTCGTCCCCGTTTCGTTATTCTGGTTTGTCCTTTAAATTTTCCAGAACTATGCTCACGTAATGAAAGGCCTGCCAGATTAACTAATTGCTGAGGGTGACTGTACTTTGTGAGATCACCCACTTCAGCGAAGAATAGAGCGACTGTTGTAACACCTAACCCAGAAATATTCATCATTTGCTTAGCACCTGGGATCGTTTCTACAAGAGCTTCTAGCTCCTGATCCAACTCTTCCAACTGCGTTTGATAAAGCTCATATTGGTCAATCAGATATTCCATTTCACGTTTGGCAAACTGAATCCCGATTTGAATTCCAATGCTCTTTTTGGCCGTTTCCACTAGTTTCGTTGCTCGCTTCATTCCAACTCCTCGTTGTACAAATGGCTTCCACTTTGAGAGAATCTCTTCAGGTGTCATTTCTTTAATTTGAGAAGGAAATGGAAACAGTTTTAGCGTGCAAAGAGCTGCTTTTCCTTCCCAATCCCCGAAAACATCGAAAAACTCCGGAAAATAACGTTGAATCAAATTTTGAATACGTCCTTCTGTGATGGCAAGCTGTTGAGTGAGCTGATCTCTTATTTTGACGCCTTCTCTTAGTTCCGCGTAAATGCCGTCTAAGAGATTTGGTACGGAGTATCGGCCGTCTTTAATCAGCTGTGCAATCACTCTGGCGTCTTTTGTATCGTTTTTTGTTGGAGAGTTGTCATCAAGCTCTTTGCTTTTCTTTACATGCATCGGATTGACTAGCACAAAGTCATAGCCCTTTGCGGTAAGGAAATAAGCGAGATTTAACCAGTAGGGCCCGGTTGGTTCAACCCCAAAAATCACATGGTTCTTATCATTTTCTTTTTGGTGTCGATTCACCCAATCTAAAAGCATTTGGAAACCATGTATGCGATTTTCAAAGATCAAGCGTTTTCCAAATTCAATTCCTCGATCGTCTTGTGCCCGTGCCACGTGTTTGTCTTTGGCAATATCAATGCCGATTATTAATGTTGATGGTGTGATTTGCGAGATTTTTCGATTTTGAGTATAATTCATTATTGAGTCCTCCTTGGTAACTTATTAATTCGGGGTCAATGCATTGACACCCTGTACTATACCAAGAGGGCTCTTTTTGTTTCAAACCTCAAATTTCTTCATTACAGGAATGCTCCTTATCTTAATAATACGGATCTATAATTATCATAGTTTCAGAAATTTATTATAATTTAGAATCTCCCAACGTTCGTCATGAAACTTCAAAACATATCCCGATGTTTACACGGAAAAGGACATTCTTCATTACAAATTGACAGATAAAACGAAAGTCTAATACATCGGAAAACATAATCACATCTTTGGAAGAGTTACCGTAATTTCTTGCCCTGCTAGGTAAGAAAGTGTTCATTTCTACTTGGCGGTTACATCATATCGTCAGCTAACAGATTGATGTATCTTCTTTTAAGATTTTTTAATACATCAATCTGTTTATTTATTTTATCAATTTTCTTTTGGTAGCCACTTTTCAATAAAAAATCCGCAGAATTACATAGCCTAGCGATAGCTAACGGCTAGGTAACTTCAGCGGATCTCGCTTTTTCGGTTTACACTATTCGTTTTTACTGCTCTTTTTTATATTGGATTGTTTTCTAGCCTTGATTAACTGACTTAACCTTTTGGATTCATGTTCATTTAACCAAATGTAAACACTTAATTTTGTAATTTCATCGTGAAAGGTATCAATTGTTTTGTCTACAGTAACGATATGGACTACTTTCTTCATTTTACAAAGGTAAATTAGTTCCCTCGATAATTCACTATTTCTTAAAATTCTAGAAAAATTAGTAGCAACATTAACTCAGTATAAACAGAATCAAGTTGCCAATCCTTCTCAGAAATAAAGGCTTTAATCATTTCTTTTAATAGGGTTTGAAGAACTTTTTTAAAAAAATATATTTATGATTCACATTAAGATTTGAATTGTTGCTAATATAGCATATTAGTTATTTAATGGAAATAGATAGCAATATTTTTTAATGGTAAAATAGAACCAAAATTATTAACGGAAAATAGTATTACATAAGAAGATTTGTGATGTGGGGGGGTAAAATGAGTACTTATTATCATAGCCAGTATTATGCATATGAATTAACAAAACAAAACTCATCTTCTTCAATTGGAAGACTAAGCCAATCATTAATAAATGCAACAGTTGATTTAAATCCCCATCAAGTTGAAGCGGCATTATTTGCTTTTCGCGCACCATTGGAAAGAGGGGCTTTATTGGCCGATGAAGTTGGGTTAGGGAAAACAATTGAAGCGGGATTAATAGTTAGCCAATTGTGGGCAGAAAGAAAAAGAAATATTTTAATTATAGTACCGCCTCCATTACGCAAACAATGGAGTCAAGAATTAATGGATAAATTTTACATACCTTCTATTATTCTAGAAAATAAAAATTTCAAAGAGATGCAATCTACTGGAGTAATAAATCCATTTTATCATCAAGATTTAGTAGTAATAACGTCTTTTCAGTTTGCAAAGAATAAGGCTAGTGAAATAAGAAGAGTAAATTGGGATTTAATTATTATTGATGAGGCACACCGTTTAAGAAATGTTTATAAGAAGTCTAATAAAATAGGTCGGGCATTACGTTCAGCAACGGAAGGGTTTCCTAAATTATTATTGACCGCAACACCATTACAAAACTCATTAATGGAATTGTACGGACTAATTAGTTTTATTGATCCACATATCTTTGGAGATGAAACTTCTTTCAGAAAGCAATTCTCACGTGGATCAAGAGAAATGTCACAAGCTGACTTTATTGATTTAAAACAACGTATAAGTCCCGTTACTCACAGAACTTTAAGAAGGCAGGTAACGGAATATGTAAAATACACTAAACGTATTCCAATGACACAAAAGTTTATGCCAACAGAAGCAGAATGGGAATTATACGAAAAAGTATCTTCATATTTGCAAAGAGATTTATTATTTGCTTTACCAAAAAGTCAGCGATCATTAATGACATTGGTAATTCGTAAAATACTGGCTTCTTCATCTTTTGCTTTAGCTGATACACTTCATTCCCTTATTAAAAGATTAGATGATCTTTTAATTGAGGAAAAACAAGAAGATCAAGGGAATAATCAAGAAATTTATGAAGATATTGATGAATTTAATGATACCTTGGAAGAATGGAATGAAGAGAATGAAACAATTGAATTTAATGAGTTAACTGATGAAGAGATTAAAAAGTTAATTTTATCAGAAAAAAGAGAATTAGAATCCTATTATGAAGCTGCGAAGTCAATTACGAATAATGCAAAGGGAGAAGCCTTACTCCTTGCTCTTGAAAAAGGCTTCCAAAAAATGAAAGACTTGGGAGCGAATGATAAAGCCGTAATATTTACAGAGTCAAGAAGAACTCAATTATATTTAAAAGAAATGCTTGAGGACCAAGGATATAGTGTTGTTATGTTTAACGGTCAGAATTCGGATCCAGAAGCTAAAAGGATTTACGAATGGTGGCTGGAAAAACATCAAAATGATGATAAGATTACAGGTTCAAAGACCGCTGACATGAGAGCGGCGTTGGTTGAATATTTCCGCGAACATGCTGAAATCATGATCGCAACTGAATCTGCTTCAGAAGGAATAAATCTTCAATTTTGTAGTTTAGTAGTAAATTATGATTTGCCTTGGAACCCTCAAAGAATTGAACAAAGAATAGGAAGATGTCATCGCTATGGGCAAAAATATGATGTTGTTGTAATAAATTTCTTAAATCAAAAAAATGCTGCAGATCAAAGGGTATATGAATTACTATCAGAGAAGTTCAAGCTTTTTGAAGGATTATTTGGTTCATCTGATGAAGTATTGGGTTCATTAGAGTCGGGTGTTGATTTTGAGAAAAGAATTCAAGAAATCTATCAAACATGTAGAACTGCAGAAGAGATTGATAATGCGTTTACTAGATTGCAAGAAGAATTAGATGAACAGATCCGAAATAAAATGAAAGAAACACGGATAAGTTTAATGGAAAATTTTGACGATGAAGTCAGAGAAAAATTAAGGGATAATTATGAACAGACTAACCTACAGTTGAACAGACTGGAAAGATTTTTATGGAATCTCTCAAAAATAGAAGGTGAAAGAGAAGCTTTCTTTGATGACAATTCACTTAGCTTTATAAAAGATAATAAAAAATATCAATTAATGTCTCATTTAAAGAAGGGACAAAATAATGAAAATGTTGTTCATTATCGATTATCACATCCTTTAGCGGAAAAATGGGTCGGAAAAGCAAAAAGCAGAATTTTAATACCTAAAGAACTCACCTTCAGGTATTGCGATTATGAAGGGAAAATTAGTGTTATCGAATCAATGGTAGGAACGGAAGGTTGGCTTTCATTGGATTTGTTAAATGTAGAATCTGTTGAAGTTGAACAGCATCTAATATTTTCAGCAGTAGATAGTAATGGAAACCAACTTGATCAAGATATTTGTGAGAAATTATTCTTATTACCGGCTGTTGAACATGAAGAAATTGAAATTCCTACTTCGATTAATAATACACTTCAATATATTAGAGAATGCCAAGAAGAAGCAGTATTAAACAGTATAATGGAACGTACGGCGGAATACATGGATTCCGAACTAGAAAAATTAGATAGATGGGCAAAAGATTTAAAATTAAAGCTTGAAGTGGAAATTGATGAACTTTCTGTTGAAATTGATTATCTGAAAAAGGAATCCAAAACCATTCGTAATTTACAAGAAAAACTTGAAATGAATAAAAAAATTAAAGAACTCGAAAAGAAACGAAATGATATGAGACGAAATTTATATGATCAACAGGATCAAATTGATGAACAAAAAGATAAATTATTTGAACAAATTGAAGCAAAGCTGCAACAAAAAGTTACGAAACAGCATTTGTTTTCATTGAAGTGGAGAATTGTTTAGGAGAGGTGTTAAAGTCTTGAGTAAAAATAGGCTTGAACTAACATGGATTGGAAAAGATGAAAAATTAAATTTGGAACCGAGAATCTTGATAGAGGATCGTGAATATTCATATCATGCAGAAAAAAAATATAGTGAAGATGAAATATTTGATAATAGATTAATTTTTGGTGATAATCTCCTTGCATTGAAGGCACTTGAGGAAGAGTTTACAAATAAAATTAAGTGTATTTATATTGATCCTCCGTATAATACAGGAAATGCTTTTGAGCATTACGATGATGGATTAGAACATTCTATTTGGTTAAATATGATGAAACCAAGATTAAATATATTAAGGACCTTATTGAAAGATGATGGTGCAATATTTATTCAAATAAATGATGAAGAAATGGCTTATTTAAAAGTATTATGTGATGAAATATTTGGAAGACGAAATTTTATTACAAGTATATGTGTTAAAATGTCCCATCTAAGTGGTGTTAAAATGAGTCACATAGATAAGAAACCACCAAAAATAAAGGAATTTATTTTAATTTACGCTAAAGATAAAGAAAAGGTTAGATTTAATCCTATTTACGAAAAAGATGACTGGTTTAATGTTTTTGATCGTTATAAAAGTTTCTTAGTGAAGGATGAGAGTGATCCAGATGATATATCTAAATGGAAGGTGATTCCACTAAGAGAAGCTGCTATTAATAATAACATTAATCCAAATAATAAAGAAGAATATGAAGAATTTTGTATTAATAATGCAGACCGTATATTTAGGACTGCTCGAAATCGTAGTAAACAGTTTGAAGAATTACCTAATGATGATGTTTTTCGTGAAATTGTTACCCCAAGTGGAATGAAAAAATTAGTTTATAAAAAAGAAGAAGTATTATTTTGTATCGATAAAATGAAAGAAATTGATGGGAAACTTTCACCAGTTAAGCCATTGGGGGATATTTGGCTTGATATTGGAATTAATAATTTGCATAATGAAGGATCTGTAGATTTTAGAAATGGAAAAAAACCAGAAAAATTGATTAGGCGTATAATCGAAATGGTAACAGATAAGGGAGATTGGGTATTAGATTCATTTGCCGGTTCAGGTACAACAGGTGCTGTAGCTCATAAATTGAGAAGAAAATGGATAATGATTGAATTAGGTGAACATTGCTATACACATATAATTCCTCGGTTAAAAAATGTTATAGATGGTAGTGATCAAGCTGGTATTAGTTCTGCTGTAGGCTGGAAAGGAGGAGGAGGATTTAGATTTTATAAGTTAGCTCCTAGTCTTTTGGAAAAAGATAAGTATGGTAATTGGGTTATTAGCAAACAATATAATGCTGAAATGTTGTCAGAGGCTATGTGTAAACTTGAGGGATTTAAATATAACCCGGATAAAAGCGTTTATTGGAAGCATGGTCAGTCAACAGAAAATGATTATATCTATGTAACAACTCAATTTGTTAATCAGCAGTTAGCAGCAGATATTGCTGATCAAATGAAAGAAGATGAAACATTATTAATTTGCTGTAAAGCATTTAATGTAAACCAAGAAGACTTTCCAAATATTACATTTAAAAAAATACCTCAGTCTGTATTAAAAAAATGTGAATTTGGTAGGGATGATTATAGCTTGAACGTTCAAAATCTTCCTATGATGGAAAAGGAACCAGAGCAGATGGAATTGTTTGATGAGGGGGATGTGGAATGAATCGATTTGTAAATCAGATCTCAAGTCGTCTTAGCCTAAGAGACCCGCAAAGGGAATCTTTGGAAATATTAGCTGAAGTAGTAGAAAACATCTCCCTAGAAAAAAACACAACAAGTGAGCAACTTCAGCAAAAACTAAATGTTATTAAAAATCTTTTTCCTAGCGTTGAAGATTTTGAAAGGGATTTTCCTTCTATTTGTTTTGCACTTGCTACAGGTGTTGGTAAGACAAGATTAATGGGGGCCTTTATTTCATATTTATATCTGACGAAGGGCATCAAAAACTTTTTTGTTTTAGCACCAAATTTGACTATCTATGAAAAACTAATTCAAGACTTTACTCCGAATACAAAAAAATATGTATTTAAAGGAATTTCACAATTTGCTACAAATGAACCTTTAATAATTACTGGAGAAAACTATGAAGAAAGTGCATTGCTACTACTTGATCCAGATCGTGTAAAGATAAATATTTTTAACATTGCAAAAATCAATGCTGAAGTAAGAGGTGGAAAATCCCCTCGGATTAAAAGATTAAGTGAGTATATTGGAGAAAGTTATTTCAAATATTTATCTTCATTACCTGATTTAGTCTTATTAATGGATGAATCACATCGTTATCGGGCTTCTGCAGGAGTTAAAGTGTTAAATGAATTGAATCCAGTTTTAGGGTTAGAACTAACGGCAACACCACAAGTTGAAAAAGGGCAGAGATCCATTCCATTTAAAAATGTGATTTATAGTTTTCCATTATATATGGCAATGGAAAAGGGTTATGTTAAAGAGCCAACTGTTGCTACTCGTGAAAACTTTGATCTATCTAATTATTCTGATGAGGATTCATTAGAACTCATTAAACTTAATGACGGTATATTGGTACATGAAGAAACAAAAGTTGAACTTGAAGTATATGCAAGGGAGAATAACAAACCCATTGTAAAACCATTCATTCTAATCGTTGCTCAAGATACAGAACATGCTGAAAAATTATTGAATATCATTAAAAGTGATGATTTCTTCAATGGAAAATATAAAGATAAAGTAATTACTGTTCATTCAAAACAATCAGGTGAAGAAAAAGACGAAACGATTCAAGAACTGCTTGCATTAGAGGATCCAAACTCTAATATTGAAATTGTAATCCATGTTAACAAGTTAAAAGAGGGTTGGGATGTTACAAACTTATATACAATTATCCCATTAAGGGCTGCTAATTCAAAAACTTTGGTTGAACAATCCATTGGCCGTGGACTTCGTTTGCCATATGGAAAACGAACAGGAGTTAAAGCGGTTGATAGATTAACAATTATCGCTCACGATCGATTCCAAGAAATTATTGATGAAGCCAATAATCCAAATTCTGTTATTCGTAAAGGTGTTTACATTGGTAAAGATGTTGCGAAATCACAAAAGAAGGTTGTTTCTGTTGAATCTAATGTGAAACAAAGTATTATTCAAAAAATCGCCGGAGATGACTTAAGTAAAGAAGATGATAGTGCTAAGCAAAGGGTAGAAATTAAAAGAAATATTGCAGAAACAACACTCAGGACAATTCAAAAGTTAACTGAAATTCCATCTAATACTCATTTAACAAAACCGGAGATAAAACAAAAAATTATTAAAGAGGTAAACTCTACATACCCTGTAGGTCAGATAGAATTTGTTTTTGAAGATCAATCAAATATAGTTGAAGAAATTGTTGATACTGTCACTGAATACATTGTTGAGAAAACGATAGACATTCCAAAAATCATTCTTCAACCAAAAAACGAAATTACTTGGGGATTTGAAGATTTTGATTTAAAAGTTTCAAATATTAATTTACAACCAGTTACTCAAGATATTCTATTACAGGAACTTAGAACTAGACAAAGAGATACGTTGCATTTCAAAGTGGAGATTAATGAAGATGAACCATTAGAGAACTATATTATATCTAGATTAATTGATTTTGATGATATTTCATACGAAGAGCATGCTAATTTGCTTTATAAATTAGTAGGTCAATTAATTGACCATCTAAGATCGTACTTAAAAGATGACAATGATGTGAGAAATGTTTTGTTATATAATCAACAACTATTAGCAAATAACATACATGCACAAATGTTAGAGCATTATGTGGAATCAAAAGTCGAGTATGATGTTCATGTGAGAAGTGATTTCGAAGTACTTAAAACAAATACTTTTTCTGTAGATATTGATGAAGAGGTTAGAGATTTCCGAATTCCTGTGGAAAATCCTTCAGCAATAAAGGGAATGAGTTTTGGTGGGTTTAGTCGCTGTCTATATCCAATTCAAAAATTTGATGCAGAAAATGAGCGTCGATTTGCCGTTATTTGTGAACAAGATCCAAAGGTGAAGATTTGGTTTAAACCAGCTTTAAATCAACTAAAAATCTATTACAATCAAAAGCAATCATACAACCCGGACTTTATAGTAGAAACTGATGTAAAAAAATACCTTGTTGAATTAAAAGCTGCAAACAAAATTGATGGTGATAAGGAAGTAGAAGCGAAAAAAGCTGCCGCAATTGAATGGTGTAAATATGCAACTAATCATGAATTACAAAATGGTGGCAAGGAATGGGTTTATCTATTGATACCACATAATGATGTTAATGAGAATATGACAATAGCTGGGTTAGAAGCAAGATATTCTAGAAATAATAGTATAAAATACTATCGGCATGATTGATGAGATCAATAGAAATGCGGAAGAAATTGCTGGGGCATGAATTAAAATTAGAAAACAACAATGATTCAGAGACACCTTGAATATATTCAAGGTGTCTTCTGTTTTAAGGAGGGTAATCAATGGAGACTGAGATTTTCAGAAAGGAAATTAATAAACGCTGAAAATAAGATATTATATTAAATAAGGGGGGGATAGGATTGAGCAATGCAGAATATGAATACGGATACATTCAAAAATTGTTTATAAAGTTTTGCTTTATCTTTAAAAATATTAATCTCGAAATAGATGTGCCGTCCGATTATTCCGAAACGGTGCAACTATACTTGCCAAAAGAATTAAATGAAGAAAGAACACAAATTGGTTCCATTCAATACGGAGGTATTAAGTATCCGATAATGGATAATGATTCCATCCATCTTAAATATGTTGAAATAAGACTGAAAGGAGAATTTTTAAGAACGATCGGCAAATATAATGAAATATATAATTTACTAAAAGAAAATGATGCAAACGATTGGATAAAGTATAAGTTTACATATTGCAAAGAGGATATTATTCTGGCAAGAAAACTTGCGAATATCATTTCTAGAGGTCTTGAAAGAGAATTTGGAAAAAAATATTTAACAATTGGAATTGATAAAAAGATACTAGAATTACCTAGACAAAGGCCAAAATACACTTTTTCATATAATCAAAGTGAAGCAGTAAAAATTATATCTGATATTTTAATAGAACAAGGTTATGATATATCCCGGTCATCAAAAAGCAATCCGACATATCATATAATCGTATCATCCAATGGGAAATCTGCCCGAATACTGGTTAGGAATCTTCAACATGATTCTGCTTATAAGGATTCTACTATCCCTTATCAGGTATATAAGATTGATGCTTTTGAAACGACTGATGAGCAGGAGATTGGAATAAAAGAAATTGACTTTGTTGTCGGATATAATTTTAAAGACAATGTATTTGCATGTTTAAGCATTGATGATTTTTTAGATAAACGAAGCAGAGTTGTACATGAGAAAGAAGGTTTGCGATCTGAGTTTTTTAATTCTTGGGATTTATTAAGCAATTATTTTAGTAATTATTAAAGCAAAGGAGAAGTCTGTATGGGAAATGGAAAAATTGATTCAGATAAAAAAGTACTACAAAAGATATTCTCACCTGATTTTTGGTTTTTAATTCCGGAATATCAACGGTCATATGTATGGCAAACTGAAAATATTGTTGATCTTATTGATGACTTATATTATGCATTTACTTATAAAAATGAAAATGAGTATTTTCTCGGTTCTCTTGTATTAAAAAGAACAGATAACCATGAATTTGCTGAATATGAAGTGTTAGATGGACAGCAGCGTCTTACTACATTTTTCCTGATGTTTGCCGTTTTAAGAGATTTACTAGACAATCCTTCATATAAAGCTAATCTGCAGTAAAAGATTTACCAAAAAGCAGATGAATTAGATATGATACTGGAAAGACAACGTATTACTTATCAAATTTGAGATGATGTTGAAAGTTTCATAAAGAAATATGTCATTAAAGAAAATGGCACTAGTTTAATTGAAGAGTTAAAAGCGGAACGGGAAAAGGATAATGTCTCGATTTCTAACATGGCAAATGCCATACTAGTTCTAAGGGAACAATTGCAGGATAAAGAAGATTTAGATGAGTTTGTCAAATTTTTATTTAACAAGGCATTACTTATCTATGTTTCCACAGATAATACTGAGGATGCATTCCGAATGTTTACAATTTTAAACGATCGAGGTATTCCATTAACAAGTGCTGACATTTTAAAATCAATGAATATTGGCCATTTGAGTAACGAAAAAGAAATTAAAAAGTATGCAAAATATTGGGAGGAAATCGAAGGGCGATTCGGGGAAGGGTTCGATCGCTTTTTAAACTTTGTCAGAACAATCATTGTTAAGGAAAAAGCAAGATCAAACTTACTGGATGAATTTGAAGAAAAAATTTATAAACTAGGTAAGCTAAAAAAGGGGCATGATACACTTGAGTTTATAAAACAATATGAAGAAGTGTATCAAAATGTCATAGAGTTGGAAGATACCGAGTTAAGCAATCAATTTAAAAACCTTATTACCATTATGAAAATTGGCCTTCGTTCAGAAGATTGGATTCCGCCGTTAATGTTTTATTATGCTAAATTCAAACACCACAAATTAGATGAGTTTTTAAGAAAATTGGAATTTAAATTTGTCGGCGATTGGGTTGTAGGGGTCAATCCGACTCCCCGTCTGGAAGCAATGAATGCAATACTAAAGGCCTTAGAAAAAGCAAATAATCCGGAGGAATTATTTGCGAATAAGGATATATTTGCTATTGATATAGATGAATTTAAAAGAAATATTAGCGGCAATATTTATAAAAAGCAATATGCAAAATACCTTTTATTGAAAATCGAATACTTAAAGAGTGATAATACCGTTCATTTATCTGGTTATAAGAATATAAGTGTAGAACATATACTACCTCAAAATCCTGACCCAAATAGTAAATGGGCAAAGGATTTCACGGAAGAAGAACATAAATATTGGGTAGATAAAATAGCCAATCTCGTCCTAATTAATAAGAGAAAAAATAGCTCTTTAAGCAATTTGGATTTTATTGAGAAAAAGAAGCGTTATTTAAGTGGACGTATTGATGTATTTCATGCAAATAAAGTATTTATAGACCAGAAAAATGAGTGGACCCCTAAAGTGCTTCAAGAAAGAGAAGATGAGATTGTTCAGATGTTAATCAAAAACTAGGCTTTACAAATGAAATGGCCATCGACAACCGATATTTCGGTAAAATAAGCAGTTTGAAAATTAGGTTTTCGGTAAAGTACTCATCGAGATATCTTTCGGTGGTTACTTTACCGAAAATTATTGTTGAGGAACTCTAGATATTAAGGGATATGTCCTGTTCTTAATTTTTGTTAAATGAGATAGCCGGTAATAAGCTCGCCAATGTAGGCATTTTTTTATTTTTGTTTAGGTAGAGAAAGGTGAGAGATCCAAAACGTATTTTAGCATTGGTAATTGCCCGGAATACTTCTTCTTTCAATTCCATTAATACATCTTGAATTTTCAAATGTTCTTCTAATGAAATAATTGGCTCGACATGATGGAGGACTTTATAACCGTACGAAGTCTTCATATGTGCCGCATAAAAAAAGATTTTCCAGATATTTCAATAATTCCTCGTATTTTTTGTTTTTTAAGGTCTTTTTGTATTTCATTAAGATGTTAAACAAATCATCTGCTTTAATGACTTCGGTCACTTGTGACCGTCAAGTGAAATATTACAATTTCCGATAATTAATTTTTTACACTTTTAATTAAATATAGAGGATCTATGTTTCATTCTATAACTATCTTCATTTAGGTGAATAATTTCAGCTTTATGAAGAATTCTATCTAAGATGGCAGTGGTAATCGCTGGATCACCTAATAATTCCCCCCATTCCTTTGGCGCTTTATTAGATGTTAGTATAATAGACGACTTATTATATAAATCGTTAATTAGGTGGAAGAATAAGTTAGCTTCATGTTGGTCCATGGCCATAAACATAAGATCATCTATAATAATCAAATCTGCACTTCGGATTCTTTTTATTTTTGTTTGAGATTTACGTGAAATTTCTTCTGTTTTCAATGTATGTATCAGCTCTCCCATTGTAATAAACATCACTTTATAGCCTTGATTTATAGCTACAAATCCTAAACCCACCGCCAAGTGGGTCTTTCCGACACCTGGCGGTCCAAGGAAAATGATGTTATACAATTGTTCAATCCATGTTAATTCCTTAAGTTGATTCAATTGCTTCCTGCTTAATGATTGTTGCTCCTCTAAATTAAATTCATCTATTGTTCTTTGAAACGGAAAATTTGCCCACTTTAGTCGCTTTTCTAACTGCTTTTCTTCCCTTCTTTTTTGCTCGTATTCTAAAATGCAATTAAGAAAAGTGAGATATGAGGAATCGTTCGTTTCGGCTTCTTTAACTAAAGTTGGCAAATAATGAGCCGTTTCCTTCAAACGAAGAGCTTTTAAAAGCTCTTGTGATTTTGATAATGAGTTCATTTTTGCCCCTCCAATACAGATATGTATTTATTCACATCACGTTTTTGCGTATTGATTTGGTTGATTTGATTTTTACGTTCCACAACTGGTATTACCACTTGTTCCTTATCCTTACTGCTGCTGTTTATTTGTTTTTGTTGTTGAAGGTACTGAGCCATATCGGTAAAGTCGGTTGCTGTATAAAGCTTTTTATTCATGCATTCCTCCAAAGCTTTATCCACTACGGACTGCTTTATTAATCGGATTTGCTTCAAAATAATTTGTAATTGGTCCCGTATATAACGAGGTTTCTTTTTTCGAATTTCTTGTAAATAGGATTTGGCAAGTTCAGAATTTGTGAAATAACGTGAGACCGTTTCAATATAAGCATCAATACCTTTTGTTCGGTCTCGTGTATGCTGACGATCTTGGATTAATTGTCCTTTGCCAGGGAATATTTTATGTTTAGCTATCAAAGGACCGTCTGCTTTTTCATAAATAAACAAGTATCCATCAGATTCAGTTATATAAACTTCTTTTTGTTTGTTATATGTCCCAAGAGGGACTGAATAACGATTTGATTGATATCGTATAGTGTTGTCTTTACGAACAGCCCTTGTTATACTGGAGTAAGGATTTAAGTTAGATAATTTGTTGAGGACTGGTCTTAAGTATTGCTTTTCTTTCTGAAATACTTCGACTGGTCTTTTTTTCGTTGTATTGTGTATTTTATAATTACCAGTGCGGTTCAGCCATTCCCAGCCCGCCTCATTCCATTCATCAATATTTGTGAATTCCCGATGTTTAGCAAAGTTATGTTTGATATATCCTACAACATTTTCAATTTTCCCTTTGCTTTCCGGATCAGCTTTACGGCAAACTCTCAATTTTAATTTTCTTTCTTGTCGATAGGATTCAAACTCCTTTGTTAATATGAGATCTCCACCATTTTCACTAACAAGTATTAATGAATCCTGGTCATAAACAATTTCACGAGGGATGCCCCCAAACCATTGAAATGCATTTTCGTGACAACGTATGACATCACGAGTAGTAAAAGGTCGATCTAACCATTCCATATATTTATATCGTGAATGGGAAAGTACAAACGCTATAAAA
The DNA here is from genome assembly GCF_028888695.1 of Bacillus methanolicus. Taxonomy (NCBI): domain Bacteria; kingdom Bacillati; phylum Bacillota; class Bacilli; order Caryophanales; family Bacillaceae; genus Bacillus; species Bacillus methanolicus. Next base: position 957,994 of record NZ_PNFF01000002.1, read on the forward strand.
TATAGTTTTACTTTTTTCTTCCCTCGCGTATATTGATGAGTCTCCCCAAAATCAACTTGGACTTGTTCTCCCATTTCTACTTCTGGAACAGCTTCATAAGATCTGGGGAGTGTTTCCTTTGTAATTCCGTAATGAATCCTCAGTTCACGAACATAGGACCTAACGGTACCTTCGGAAACTTCCAAACTTGAATATCTTTCCTTTAACCAATCTTCCACTTGGGCAGCTGACATGTCAGGATGCTCATTAAGCCAAGTTAATATTTGGCTTTTATAAGGATCTAACTTTTTAGATCTTGTATTAGTAGAGTCAATCCATTCAACCATCTCCTTAGGGTTTTGATTAAGATACCGGTACAGTGTGGGCCTGGAGATTCCTAACTTCTTAGCCACTTTAGCCTTACTGAACCCCAATTCCAATAATTGTCGTATCTCTACATACACTTCAAACTTGTCCACCTTTCAAATCCTCCATCACCGTTAATATCTCGACAATAAAAATACTAACAGCGATAGAAAACTATTTTAATAGTTTGAACATGAAATGTGTAAAATTTTATTTATCGGAAACTGTCAATTATATTTTATCGGTTACATCACTTCATAGAAAAATGATTTAAGGTCATTAACAACCTTTGGATTCGGTATATATTTTACGTCTTTTCTTTTCCCGACTCGATGATATCCAAAAATAGCAGAAGGAAACTGCTTCATCGTATCCGTTCTTCTGCCGGATATGTTTTGCCCCTCAACTTGTGAAAATATCCCATATAATGATTCAATCGAAAGTTTTGGAGAAAATGGCGGTTGCTTTGTTGATGTAAAAATCACTTTAATTCCGTATTTATAAAACTCTTTAACTAGTGCAACGTATTCATAAAAGTTTCGGGCTAAACGGTCTCGCCTATAATCAATGATGGTCTTGACCTTTTTATGCTGTATAAGAAATTGTAATTTTTGCAAATTGGGGCGATCCTCCATTGCTAATTTATTGGCGGAAACGTCCTCATCTTTTAACCAAATTACTTTTTCTTTTTCAATATGATTGTTATTGATATAAGCTTCAGTAAGCAGATTTTGTTTTTGTATGTCTTGTTGGGCCGTAACCGTAAAATAGTTCCCACCTATTAACCAAGATGACACTTTGAGATAATCTCTTCAAATCAATATTTGAGGAGCATTCCTGTAATGAAGAAATTTGAGGTTTGAAACAAAAAGAGCCCTCTTGGTATAGTACAGGGTGTCAATGCATTGACCCCGAATTAATAAGTTACCAAGGAGGACTCAATAATGAATTATACTCAAAATCGAAAAATCTCGCAAATCACACCATCAACATTAATAATCGGCATTGATATTGCCAAAGACAAACACGTGGCACGGGCACAAGACGATCGAGGAATTGAATTTGGAAAACGCTTGATCTTTGAAAATCGCATACATGGTTTCCAAATGCTTTTAGATTGGGTGAATCGACACCAAAAAGAAAATGATAAGAACCATGTGATTTTTGGGGTTGAACCAACCGGGCCCTACTGGTTAAATCTCGCTTATTTCCTTACCGCAAAGGGCTATGACTTTGTGCTAGTCAATCCGATGCATGTAAAGAAAAGCAAAGAGCTTGATGACAACTCTCCAACAAAAAACGATACAAAAGACGCCAGAGTGATTGCACAGCTGATTAAAGACGGCCGATACTCCGTACCAAATCTCTTAGACGGCATTTACGCGGAACTAAGAGAAGGCGTCAAAATAAGAGATCAGCTCACTCAACAGCTTGCCATCACAGAAGGACGTATTCAAAATTTGATTCAACGTTATTTTCCGGAGTTTTTCGATGTTTTCGGGGATTGGGAAGGAAAAGCAGCTCTTTGCACGCTAAAACTGTTTCCATTTCCTTCTCAAATTAAAGAAATGACACCTGAAGAGATTCTCTCAAAGTGGAAGCCATTTGTACAACGAGGAGTTGGAATGAAGCGAGCAACGAAACTAGTGGAAACGGCCAAAAAGAGCATTGGAATTCAAATCGGGATTCAGTTTGCCAAACGTGAAATGGAATATCTGATTGACCAATATGAGCTTTATCAAACGCAGTTGGAAGAGTTGGATCAGGAGCTAGAAGCTCTTGTAGAAACGATCCCAGGTGCTAAGCAAATGATGAATATTTCTGGGTTAGGTGTTACAACAGTCGCTCTATTCTTCGCTGAAGTGGGTGATCTCACAAAGTACAGTCACCCTCAGCAATTAGTTAATCTGGCAGGCCTTTCATTACGTGAGCATAGTTCTGGAAAATTTAAAGGACAAACCAGAATAACGAAACGGGGACGAAGCAGGCTGCGTAAAGCTCTGTACCTAGCGATTCGGCCACTCGTTGCCCATAATCCAACTTTTAAAGCTTTACATCAATACTATACAAAACGATCTGAAAGGCCTTTAAAAAAGCAACAGTCTCTCATCGCTTTGTGTTGTAAGCTATTACGTGTCTTATTTGTCATTGGTCAAAAACAGTGTGAATTTGATGGTTCAAAATTATTGCAAGGCTTGCCTCAAATTACATTACAAGTTGCTTAAACCGATTTATTAACCAATTTGTTAATCAAATTACTATCGAATACTTCAAGTATTTCTAAAGACAAACACCAATAGTGCCGAGTCGGAGTTTATTTTTACCATACGGGCTTATGACCCAGCTGAGGAGCTTATCCGACCTCCACCTCATGGATACGCAGGACGAAGGAATGTATGGATCCCAATCCGGTGATACATGGGAGGGTTAGCGACCGTGAGATGAGTGGAGATTTTGCGCACGGTCATAACTGTTATTACCAAACAATACCAGTTTGGTTGGTAGGATGGCCCCTCATCTGTAAGAAATTTAAATAAATTCAATTTATAACCATGATTTTCGGTGGATCAACTATTAGGTGTTAATGAAATTTAGAGAAAACGTGAGTATTCGGGAGAATTTTAAAGTATATAGAGGGAGGTTTTTTGATGTCTCGAGCAGAATTGCGAAAAGAATGGGAACTTCGGATTACTGAGTTTAGGGCAAGTGGACAGACCCAATCCAAATGGTGTGCTGACAATAATGTGAAGCTCCATCAATTAAAATATTGGCTTAAGAAAATTGAAAACACAAATCGGATCTCTACACCATCAACTAATTGGGTCTCAATCACAATGGATGAACAATATGCCGAATCAAAAGACACTTCATTATCCTTACAGATTAAAATAGGTCAAGCATCCATAGAGGTTAAACCAGGTTTCGACCCATCTTTCCTTGCGGAAGTCGTCAGGGCGTTAAGATCGCTATGTTAAACGAAACAATGATCGTGAATGTTTACCTCGCCCGAGGGAGTACAGATTTGCGCAAATCCATTGATGGATTGGCTGCGTTGGTGACAGAAGGGTTTGATCTAGACCCCTTTTCGCCTAGCTACTTTGTCTTTTGTAATCGTAATCGGGATAAACTGAAAATCCTTCATTGGGAGCACAATGGCTTTTGGCTCTATTATAGACGTTTAGAGCGCGGAAATTTTCAATGGCCAACGGAAGAAAGTGATGTACCGCTAAAATTAAGCCGCCGCCAGTTCCGTTGGTTACTTGATGGACTTCCACTTGAACAGCGCCAGGCTCATCCTGAAGTTACCGCGAGGACAGTCATATAAAATCATATTTTTTTTTATTTACACACCAATTTTTTAAAAGGGATTGATCAACATTTGTCGAATAGATAAAGTATGAAAAAGACAACGAAAACACCCACCCAACCAACTGAAAATCTTCAAAAACGATGTGAATCCCTTGAAAAGCAAGTCGCTGAACTGACTGTAAAACTAAAATGGTATGAGGAACAGTTTCGCCTCAGCCAAAAAAGACGATTCGGCTCTTCAAGTGAAAAAACACATTCCGATCAACTAGAGCTTTCGCTCTTTAATGAAGCAGAGGTAGAAGCAGCCTCCAATTTAGAGGAGCCTGCTTCAGAAACCATTACCTACCGTCGTCGTAAAAAACGTGGTCAACGTGAAACGATGCTAGAAGACCTGCCTACGGAAACGGTTGAATACCGCCTTTCCGCAGAAGATCAGGTCTGTTCGTGCTGCGGTGGATCTTTACATGAAATGAGCACGGAAGTGCGTCAAGAAATCAAAGTCATTCCAGCTGAAGTAAAAGTGGTTAAGCATGTCCGTTATGTCTACGCCTGTCGCCGTTGTGAACGTGAGGAGATCCATACACCGATTGTCACAGCGTCTATGCCGGCACCTGTCTATCCGGGCAGTTTAGCTTCTCCTTCAAGTATGGCGTATGTGATGAGTCAAAAATATGTGGAAGGGCTGCCTCTTTATCGCCAGGAAAAGCAGTTTGAGCGATTTGGGTTTACATTATCCCGGCAGACGATGGCGAACTGGATGATCTATGGCGCAGATCAGTGGTTACGTTTAATTTATGATCGGATGAAGGATCATTTACTTAAACAGGAGATTCTCCATGCGGATGAAACCACTTTGCAGGTGCTCCATGAACCAGGTCGAAAGGCAACATCCACTTCTTATATGTGGCTTTATCGCACTGGAAGAGAAGGTCCGCCGATTACTCTTTATAATTACCAACAGACACGGGGAAAGGAACAACCTCGCAAGTTTCTGAATGGTTTCAAGGGCTACCTTCATGTGGATGGCTACTCTGGTTATCAAGGGATGCCTCATGTAACCCTAGTAGGTTGCTGGGCGCATGCAAGGCGTAAGTTTGATGAGGCCTTAAAGGTTTTGCCGGCTTCAAAACAATCCGCTTCGGTAGCTGCCAAGGAAGGGCTCAATTTCTGTAACCAACTTTTTGCGATTGAGCGCGACTTAAAGGATTCAACTCCTGAAGAACGCCATAAAAGTCGTTTGGAACGCAGCCGGCCAGTGTTGGATGCTTTTTCAGCATGGCTAAAAACGCAAAGGTCAAAAGTCCTCCCAAAAAGCGCCCTTGGCCAGGCAATCCAATATTGCCTGAACCAATGGGATAAATTAGTGGGCTTTTTAAAAGATGGTCGGTTAGAAATCGATAATAACCGTAGCGAACGTTCAATCAAACCATTTGTAATTGGCCGCAAAAATTGGTTGTTTGCCAACACCACACGGGGCGCTCAAGCCAGTGCAACGATTTACAGTATTATTGAGACAGCTAAAGAGAATGACTTAAATCCATTTACCTATCTCACCTATCTTTTTGAGAAACTACCAAACATGGATACCCAAGATAAAGAGGCCTTGGATCAATTAATGCCTTGGTCATCAACGATCCCATTAGTTTGTCGAGTGTTTAAAAAGAATACTTAAATCATAACTAAATCCCCATCTACTTATAGGTGGGGATTATTTGACGCTTACGTTGGGCCGAACTCACTCTACTATATACAGCTATAAAATCATCTTGAATTTTATGAGGTTCAAAATATTGGGATGGTTGCATATGTTCTACTCCTTTTCAACAACATCTTTACTTTCCGTAAGCAGGAATCCCTTCATGGTAGGTTTTAAATCAAGTTGATCAATTAAAATTTTTTCAATCAGCCTTTTGTAACCGCCAAGTAGAAATGAACACTTTCTTACCTAAAAATGCTGAATAAGATTGAACACTTTTTTCCAGTAGAGACGTGCACTTTATTTGGAGAGGCGGGCATGATAGCCTTTGTCGGCTGAGCCAGATTCATTGATATATCAGGCTTCCTGGCTAATAATCTTGCCCGCAGAGGCTCCAAGTAAAGTGACAAAATGCCAGCACTAACTTCCAGTAAAGTGTTCACTACTAATTAGCAAAATGTGTTCAAAGTTATCAGGCGGTTACACCTTTTCATAAAATAGTAAGATTCCTCTTGTAAGTCTTCACTAAACGAGACTTTTACTATGTAAGCGTAAAATAATCCCCACCTTTTAATGATAGGGATTAAATACTATTATTGTGATAAGTTATTAAAAACCCGACAATTCAAAGGAATTGTTTTGGACCAAGGAAGTAGTTGATCAAGCTCATCCATATTGCTTATATCCATATTGGGAAGCCTTTCAAATAAGTAGCGAAGATAATAAAATGGATTTAATTTATTCTCTTTTGCTGTCTCCACAATACTGTAAATGATTGAGCTGGCCTTAGCTCCTTTCGGAGTATTGCTAAAAATCCAGTTCTTCCTTCCGATCACAAATGGTTTAATGGATCGTTCACTTCGATTATTATCGATTTCTAAACGTCCATCCTCTAAAAATGCCACGAGTTTTTCCCATTGGTTGAGGCAGTATGTAATGGCTTGACCTAATAGACTCTTTGGTAAAACATTGCTTTTCTCTGTTTTTAGCCATGCTGAAAAAGCCTCCAACAATGGTTGGCTGTGTTTAAGTCGTTTTTTATATCGTTCTTCTGGTGTACATTCTTTCAAATCACGCTCGATGGCAAATAGCTGATTACAGAAATTGAGTCCTTCCCGAGCTGTGACTGCTGAATGACGTTTGGATTCAGGAAGTACGTTTAAAGCCTCATCGAACTTTCTGCGGGCATGAGCCCAACATCCAACTAATGTTACGCCGGATACCTTATGGTATCCTGCATATCCATCGACATGCAGGTATCCTTTAAACCCTTTTAGGAATTCTTTGGCATGTTCTCCTGCTCTAGTTTCCTGATAGTCATAAAGGACAAGTGGTGGATCCTCTCTTCCAGTCCGATAAAGCCACATGTAAGATTTCGATGTACTTGACCTTCCAGGTTCATGTAAAACCTGAACAGTTGTTTCATCCGCATGTAGAATGTCTTTAGAGAGGAGATGCTCTTTCATTCGTTGATAAATTGGCGCAAGCCATTTTTCGGCACCATAAAGCATCCAATTGGCCATGGTTTGCCTGGATAAGATCACACCTAATCGTTTGAACTGTTGTTCTTGGCGATATAGAGGTAGCCCCTCTACATATTTTTGATTCATAATATATGCCATGCTTGACGGTGAAGCTAAACTTTTTGGATACACAGATTTTGGGGCAGGTGCTGTAACGATTGGTGTCTCTATTTCATTACGCTCACAATGACGGCATCCATAGACATATCGAACGTGTTTTAAAACTTTGACTTGAGCCGGAATAATCACTAATTCTTGTCGTACTTCTGTGCTCATTTCGTGTGTTTTTTCACCGCAACACGAACAGACCTGCTCTTCTTCGGGTAAACGATATTCAATCGTTTCCATAGGCAGGTTTTCAAACGTAGCTTGACGTTGACCACGTTTCTTTTTACGACGATATGTAATTGTTTCAACAGTTGGCTCTTCGGCTTTTACATTAGACTCTACCTCTGCTTCATTGAATAAAGGTAGTTCTAATTGATTAGGATTTGTTTTTTCGCTTGAAGAGCCAAATTTTCGTTTTTGACTAAGACGATACTGTTCTTCATACCATTGTAATTTCGCCGTCAATTCAACGATTTGCTGTTGAAGTTTTTCAATTAATTCAAATGGGTTTTGGGTAGGATTCTTTAAATTTTTCATCATGTAGTAATAATTCGACGGTTTTAGCTATTTTCCTCCAAGGTTTTTGTTAAAAGTAAAAAATTCATATAACTGTTCTAGCCTTTACTTCTGGGTGTGCTTTCTTTTGCTTCATTGCAAGACCATCCAATAACCAGCGTAATTGCCGATAACTAATTTGTATCGTTCCAGTGTCATTTTCATTTGGCCATTGAAATTTTCCTTTTTCCAATCGACGATAATAAAGCCAAAAACCATTATAGTCCCAGTGAAGAATTTTTAATTTATCTCGCTTTCGATTACAGAACACAAAATAGCTTGATGAAAAGGGATCTAAATCAAATCCCTCTTTCACCAAAGCAGCTAATCCATCAATGGATTTTCTCAAATCAGTACTTCCTTTTGCCAAGTAAACTCGTTCAGCTCTTGTACCAACTAACATGTTGATTTCAACGTCCTAACCACTTCTGAAAGAAAGGCCGGATCGAAACCAGGTTTTACTTCAATTGAAATCCCACTAATTTCAATCCGTAATGAATTTTCAACTGTTTGTGAATGATCTTCTAGGGTAACGGATGCCCATTTTGTAGACTTTCCTTGATTTTTTATTGGATTTTCAATTTTTCTTAACCAGTATTTAAACTGGTGAATACTCCATTGATTTTCCTTGCACCAGTTTACTTGAGTTTGACCGCTTTTACGATAGTCAGCGATTCGTTGTTCCCAAACCTTTCGTAATTCAGGATTCTTAGGCATAAAAAAACCCCCTTCAATTTCATCTTGAGGAGATTATCTCATGAAATTAGCACATCAAGAAGGTGTGCAAGATTTGACGCTTACTTTACTATATCTTTTCGAGATATGAACTTCCCTCCCGTCAAATACCGCTTTTTATAAGGATTGACGGGAGAAAAAGGTTTTAAACTATTCAGAGTGTTTAACCAAATTTAAAGCCATTTGCATTTGATAAACATATTCGTAATTCACTTGGTTGAATGTTTCAATGAACACTTTTGTCTCAATGGGAACTCCTAAATCCTTGAGGAGATAAAGCAAGTTTGACATTTTTATCAGGAGCCTCCTTTCCATAGAATAAAATAAATCGTTCAATGATCTGTTTTGAAACTTCAACTTTTTCACAGTTTTCTAAAATTCTGTTGAGCCAGTGGTTTTAAACTTCATGCTTGTCTATAAATCATCCCTCCAGTATAAAAGACCGCAGCACATGGTTATCTTCGTAAGATAACATCATGTAACCGCGGCCCTCGCATATTATGGTTACTTCTATTTAAATTGAACTAATAGGTTAATCAGAAATCATTATAGCTTCTGAATTCGTCATTTTTAGAGGGAATGAAAAATTTTTTTGAAATAGAAAAAGAAGAAATGCAGCATGGCATTTCTTCCCTGACAGACCTACAAGTTGCAATAACATTAATATTTTATCTATGATTTAGTATTTTTAAACGGATTGATTAAAAAAATTTTAAAATTTCACTTTGTATTATAAAATATTAATAGATTTAAACTAGTACCACTCTGTAAAATATCCTGCAAATTTCTATATAAAACAACAAGAGAAGCAGAAGTCTATTCTAATTTTTAACTTCTGTTTTTTTTATTATGTATAACATTTCTTGGGAATTAAAAAGATATAAAGTTGATTGGGGTAAAGCGTATGTTATTGAAAGAGGTAAGAATAAAAAATTTTAGAAGTATAAGAGAAGTTAAGGTACCAATAGCAAAGAATACAATATTAATAGGTGAAAATAATTCGGGAAAGACTGCTTTTTTAGATGCAATCAGGTTAGCATTAGGGAAATCTAATAGAAAATTTTCCCCATTTAGTGAGTATGACTATTTTCTAAATGATGATAACAACAATCCACATTCATCTGAAGGAATAACAATAGAATTTATATTTAGAGAAGAAAAACCAAACCAATGGCCTGAAAAAATATCTCAAATTTTAGGAGAGATAGTTCAACCTATGATATGGGAGGAAGATGAAGAAGAATCGATTAACCAAATTTGGTTGAGAATAACCTCCAAATATGATGAATCTCAAAAAGATTTTATTATTGAAAATAATTTTCTAAATGTAAATGGGGTACCACTAACCAGTAGATCATCAGCTAATAAATATCGTGATTTTTTACAGTTTACGCCGGTATTTTATTTACAGGCTTTACGTGATATAAATGATACATTTAGTACCAGTTCTCCTTTTTGGGGGAGATTTTTAAAACAAATTAATATCCCTAAAGAGAAAATGGAAGAAATCCAAACTAGTCTGTCAAAAATTAATCAAGATATTATATCCAGTGATAGTAATTTAGATGAAATGATTAAGGCGCTAGAAAGTATCAATAGAGTACTATCTCTAAATAATAAAGAAGTGGTTTCTATAAATGCATTACCTTTAAAAACTTGGGATATTCTTTCTAAAGCACAAGTTGTAATGAAAGGTAAGGGAAGCAATATAAATTTTCCGTTAGAAAAACATGGTCAAGGTACTCAGAGTCTTGCGACGTTATTTTTATTTCAAGCATATATTGATGTATTATTAAAAACTAATTATGCGGATGAAACTGAAGCTATCTTGACTTTAGAAGAACCAGAAGCTCATTTGCATCCTCAAGCGATTCGTTCACTAGCATCGAAGATTAATAGTATATCATGCCAAAAAATTATTTCTACTCATTCACCTTACTTTATTCAAAATATGGATTTAATGGATTTAAGACTGTTTAGAAAAAAAGGAACAGAAACAGTTATTCATTATTTAAAAGATAGAGTTGATGTAGTAGTAGAAGCTAAAGATAGTTTACTCAGGTTTATTAAGGCAAAAGGTGGAAAATTTAAATTTAATGAAATGAAAAATGTGTTAACAACATTTGAACCAATTAATGAGCAGGAAGCTAAGGGACTAAAAGGAATGTTTAGGGATACTGAATATTTTAATCAAATCGAAAAATTTATCGAAGAATCTCAGTTAATATTAACCCATGATGAAAAGAATAACCTTTTTACTTTTGTACAAAGAACTCGTGGAGAACTCTTTTTTGCTAGAGGATGGTTGCTTGCTGAGGGACAAACGGAGTATATAGTACTGCAATATTTTTCAGAAGTTTTAGGTATACCATTAGATGATTTTGGTATTAGTATTATAGATTACCAAAATAATGGTTCCCCGGGTGCTTTTATTAAGTTAGCAAAAATTCTAGGATTTCCTTGGTATTTACTAACAGATAATGATGATCAAGGAGAAAGTACCATTTCTCAAATTAAAAAAATCGGATATAAGCAAGAAGAGATAGATGATTTTGTATCTATTCTTCCTCAAAAGGATTTTGAAACGTTTTTAACATATAATGGGTTTCATAATGAATACAAGATAATTGCTACAGAAAGAGGTTATACTATAAAAGAAGATCAGATGGGACTTATAGATAAAGATGAACTAGCCACAATTATAAAAAAAGATAAAGTTGGAAATGCAAATCGGCTAGTAGAACTCTTAAAGGGAAAAAATATGACCCAAGAAAGAGTGCCTTTTCTAATAAAAAATTTAATAGAAAGGTGTGTAAGCAGTTCAAATGAATGATACCTTTGAATTTGAGTTGTCCACATTAACTGATTTACAGAAACAGGCTGTAAATTGGAATGAAGGACCACTAGTTGTAATAGCGGGTCCGGGGTCAGGGAAAACAAGAGTTTTAACCTATAGAATTGCAAGATTACTTAAAGATTCAATAAACGATAATTTCAGAATTTTAGGTCTAACTTTTACAAATAAAGCTGCCGATGAAATGAGAAATAGAATAAATAAATTAATCCCAGATTCAAACAGCAGACTATATATTGGAACATTCCATAGTTTTTGTGCAGATGTTCTCAGAAATCATGGTTCTAATATTAGTATAAATCCAGATTTTACAATTTATTCTGATTCAAAGGATTTAAATGAAATAATTAAAGATGTAAGAACAGAGTTGGAGAAAAAGGGTGAAATAGGTTCGATTGGAGTATCTAATCTTTTACCAGTAATACAATATCTTCAAAAAAATTTAATTGAACCTGATGAATCTTTAAGTGGTATGATAAAAAATGCTGACCTTAGAAGTGCAATTGAAAAAATATATGCAGGTTATATAAAAAGATTAAAGGAAATAAATGTATTAGATTTTGAATCATTAATTTTTCAAACATATTTGTTATTTAAAAAGTATCCATTTATTGCAAACCATTATCGAAAAATGTATCCATATATATGTATTGATGAATTTCAAGATACAAATTTTGCACAATATCAGATGATTAAACAGTTAACCAAAAACAAACATAGAAATATTTTTATTGTTGCTGATGATGATCAATTAATTTATCAATGGAATGGTGCAAGTAATAAAAGAATATATGAATTTAAAAATGATTATGGAGCAGATATAATCCAGTTACCTGATAATTTCCGTTGTCCTCCAGAAGTAGTAAATTTGGCTAATAATCTTATTGCTCATAATAAAGGAAGATTAAATTATAAAGAACCAATTCGAGCAATGAAAAAAATAGAAAATGATTCTAGTTCTATTCGTTTCAAGAGTTTTAATTCATTTGAAGAAGAAACTGAGTGGATTGTTGAAGATATACAAAAAAGAATAAATAATAATGACGGTTCTTCCTATTCCGTTATTGCAAGGTCAAATAAATTACTATTCAAAGTGTATGAAGCATTAAAAGATAGAGGGATTTCAACGGTTATATCTAAGAGGAAGAATGAGTTTGAAAGTCCTCCAATATCATGGATGCATAGTTTGCTTCGATTAGCAAACAAAAGAAACGATGAAAAATATTTAGATCAAGTAGTTAGTTCTTTTGAAACTTTCACGAATCAAAAAATTGATAAAGATGAGGTAATAGCTTGGAGCGAATCTAGGGACGGAGATTATTTAAAAGGATATTATAATTTGATGTCAACATTTAAATTTGATGATAATTATTTAACGTCATTAAATCTGAATTTAATTGAAGGAAGAAATTTTATTAAATTTATTGAGGATAGTCTTCAATGGTTAAATACAGATATATTTATTGAGCAGTTTGATATGGAACAAAAGCAGTTATTTTTAGATGAAGTAGAAGTTTGGAAACAATTAATGACAAGTTTTTATTATAAATATGGATTTAATGACGTATCATTAAGTACATTTTTACAAGAGCTGGATTTATCTTCAAAACAAATTGAGCCAAGTGAGAACACTATACAATGTATGACAATCCATTCAGCAAAAGGGAAAGAGTTTGATCATGTTTATGTCTTAGGGCTGGTAGAAGATGAGCTACCCTCATATGCTAGTAAGAAAAAAGGTGATCATAGTATTGAAATGGAGGAAGAAAGGCGGAATTGCTTTGTAGGAATAACTCGTACTATTTCTACACTTACATTAACTTATTCACATAGATATAATGGTTGGGAAAAACAACCATCACGTTTTTTATATGAAATGGGACTTTTAAAATAGATCAAGATAATCTCAAAAGAAGTCTTTATTAATTAAGGCAAACACTGCTACATCAATATATCTGCGATTACCATTCAAGTCATGTTGAGTGTTGTGCGTTGCTAAAATTACCTTAAGTTAAATAGAAGCAGATGGTAACGAGAGTCTATAAAAGATCCTCGCAGTACCGTCTGCTTTTATTTCAATCCGTTCAAAAAGTCAATGCAATAAATCAGGAGTAAAAGTATAAACAAACTATCAAACTTTTTTCGTCACTTCTAATAAAGGTGATACTGTTTAGGAATGACCTCAAACACATAACGGAGAAGGTCGATGTTTGTTGATTTTTCATTAACGATATGCCTCTCTCTATCATAGATACTATGGCTTGGGAGACCAAAGTGAATTTGAAATAATAGAATATGAAGTAAATAAATGGTTTTTGTGTGTTCCTAGGCCTTGTGGAAGGACTTCTCACTTTTTATAAGCTTTTAAATAATTTATAATTATCATATAATAGTAGATAATTTAAATAATAAATATTTGTAATACACTATGATATGTTTATATTTTAGACAGAAAAGGTTGGTAAAAATGAGCAGCAGAGAAATTAAATCAGACGTTATTTTAATTGGCGCCGGAATCATGAGTGCGACTTTGGGGACACTCTTGAAAGAGTTAGCACCGGAATGGGAAATCAAAGTGTTTGAGAAGCTCGCAAACGCAGGAGAAGAAAGCTCTAACGAATGGAATAATGCGGGAACGGGGCATGCGGCACTTTGCGAGCTTAACTATACACCTGAAAAACCGGATGGATCTGTAGATATTAGCAAGGCTATAAAAATTAATGAACAGTTTCAGGTTTCAATGCAGTTTTGGTCCTATCTTGTAAACAGCAATCTGATTCGTAAACCGCAGGACTTTATCAGGCCAATACCTCATATGAGTTTAGTGCAAGGGAAAAAAAATGTAGCTTTTTTGAAAAAACGTTTTAAAGCGCTTTCAAATAATCCTCTGTTTCAAGGGATGGAATTTTCCGATGACCCTGAAAAACTGAAGGAATGGATTCCGCTTATCATGGAAGGCCGTACACCGAATGAACCGATAGCGGCAACAAAAATCGACTCTGGAACAGATGTCAACTTCGGTGCTTTAACACGCATGTTGTTTGACCACTTAAAGAGTAAAAACGTCGAGATAAACTACAAGCATAGTGTTAAGGATATTAAACGTACTAGTGACGGCTCGTGGAAAGTGAAAGTGTATGATATCGATAGCGGTAAAATCGAATACCATACTGCAAAATTCGTCTTTATCGGCGGTGGGGGCGGAAGTCTGCCTTTACTTCAAAAAACGGGTATTCCTGAGTCAAAACATATTGGAGGATTCCCGGTAAGCGGACTATTTATGGTATGCAACAATCCGGAAGTTGTAGCGCAGCATCATGCAAAAGTATACGGTAAAGCTAAGGTTGGTGCTCCTCCAATGTCTGTTCCGCATCTTGATACAAGATATATCGATAACAAAAAATCATTGCTGTTTGGACCGTTTGCCGGCTTCTCGCCAAAGTTCTTAAAAACAGGTTCAAATTTTGATTTGATACGTTCCATAAAACCGAATAATATCTTCACTATGTTGGCGGCCGGCGTAAAAGAGATGGCATTGACAAAGTACCTGATCCAGCAAGTTATGTTATCGAATGAAAAGCGCATGGAAGAATTGCGCGAGTTTATTCCGAACGCAAAAAGCGAAGATTGGGATATAGTGGTAGCAGGCCAACGTGTGCAAGTTATCAAAGATACTGAGGCCGGCGGTAAAGGAACACTTCAATTTGGTACGGAAGTTGTTAGTGCCGCTGATGGCTCGATAGCTGCATTGCTCGGCGCTTCTCCGGGTGCTTCTACTTCCGTTCACGTTATGCTTGAGGTTTTAGAAAAATGCTTTCCACAACATATGAAAGATTGGGAACCGAAAATAAAAGAAATGATTCCTTCTTATGGCGTGTCACTAGTGGAAAACCCAGAGCTTTTGCACGAAATTCATGCTTCAACTGCGAAGACGCTTGGTCTAAGCGAAAAAGATCTGGTCTTTAGTTAATACTTTGAATGATATAGGTTCACTAGACTCTTGGTTTGTAAATGTTTATTATAAAGAAAACGAGCCATTTTATATCACCAAGTACGGAAAATATGAAAAAAGTAAAACTAAAAATTTAACAGAAGAGCCAAAAAAGCCAGTATCCAAATAGTCAATGCGAACTAATTGGAAACTGGTTTTTGCTTTATATAACTCTTGTATTTTGCAAATTATCATTTAGAATTTATTGTAAAATAAAAGTAAAAATTCAATTTAGTTAAGTGCTAATGTTTAACAACATGAAGAAAGGGATGGGGGATCATTTGATGGTTCCAAAAATTTTAAATGAAGTACTTATTAAATGGTAACCGTAAAATAGTTCCCACCTATTAACCTAGATGACACTTTGAGATAATCTCCTCAAATCAATATTTGAGGAGGTTTTTTGATGTCAAAAGCAGAATTGCGAAAAGAATGGGAACTTCGGATCGCCGATTTTAGGAATAGTGGACAGACCCAATCCAAATGGTGTGCAGACAATAATGTGAAACTTCATCAATTAAAATATTGGCTTAGAAAAATTGAAAACACGAATCGGATCTCAACACCGTCATCTAAATGGGTTTCAGTCACAATGGATGAACAATATAGCGAATCAAAAAACACCATACAGATTACTATAGGGCAAGCATCCATAGAGGTGAAACCAGGCTTCGACCCATCTTTCCTTGCGGATGTCGTAAGGACGTTGAGGTCGCTATGTTAAACGAAACCATGATCACGAATGTTTATCTCGCTCGAGGGAGCACAGACTTGCGCAAATCCATTGATGGCCTGGCTGCGTTGGTGAAAGAGGGTTTCGATTTAGATCCCTTTTCGCCTAGCTACTTTGTCTTTTGCAATCGCAATCGGGATAAACTGAAAATCCTTCATTGGGAGCACAACGGCTTCTGGCTCTATTATAGACGTTTAGAACAAGGAAAATTTCAATGGCCAACGGAAGAAAGTGATGCACCGCTAAAAATAAGCCGCCGCCAGCTTCGTTGGTTGCTTGATGGGCTTCCGCTTGAACAGCGCCAGGCTCATCCTGAAGTCACCGCAAGGACAGTTATCTAAAAAACATATTCTTTAAAATTTTTTATTTGCACACTCATTTTTAAAAGGAATGAATCATCATTTGTCGAATAGATAAAGTATGAAAAAGACAACGAAAACACTCACCCAACCAACTGAATATTTTCAAAAGCGTTGTGAATCTCTTGAAAAGCAAGTGGCTGAACTTACTGCGAAACTGAAATGGTATGAGGAGCAGTTTCGCCTCAGCCAAAAAAGACGATTTGGCTCTTCAAGTGAAAAAACACATGCCGATCAATTAGAGCTTTCGCTCTTTAATGAAGCAGAGGTAGAAGCAGCCTCCGTTTTAGAGGAGCCTGCTTCTGAAACCATTACCTACCGTCGTCGTAAAAAACGTGGTCAACGTGAATCGATGCTGGAAGACCTGCCTACGGAAACGGTTGAATACCGTCTTTCCGCAGAAGAGCAGGTTTGTTCGTGTTGCGGTGGATCTTTACATGAAATGAGCACGGAAGTGCGTCAAGAAATCAAAGTCATTCCGGCTGAAGTAAAAGTGGTAAAGCATGTCCGTTATGTCTACGCCTGCCGCCGTTGTGAACATGAGGAGATCAATACCCCAATTGTGACAGCGTCTATGCCGGAGCCTGTCTATCCGGGCAGCTTAGCTTCCCCTTCAAGCATGGCGTATGTGATGTGCCAAAAATATGTGGAAGGGCTGCCTCTTTATCGACAAGAAAAGCAGTTTGAACGACTTGGGTTTACTTTATCCCGGCAGACAATGGCGAACTGGATGATCTATGGCGCAGATCAGTGGCTGCGTTTAATTTATGATCGGATGAAGGATCATTTACTCAAACAGGATATTCTCCATGCGGATGAAACCACTTTACAGGTGCTCCATGAACCGGGCCGAAAGGCCACATCCACTTCGTATATGTGGCTTTATCGCACAGGAAGAGAAGGTCCGCCGATTACTCTTTATGATTACCAACAGACACGGGGAAAGGAACATCCTCGCAAGTTTCTGAATGGTTTCAAGGGCTACCTTCATGTGGACGGCTACTCGGGTTATCAAGGGCTTCCTCATGTAACCCTGGTCGGTTGTTGGGCGCATGCAAGGCGCAAGTTTGATGAGGCCTTAAAGGCTCTGCCGGCTTCAAAGCAACCAGCTCCGGTAGCTGCCAAGGAAGGGCTCGATTTTTGTAACCGACTTTTTGCGATAGAGCGTGACTTAAAGGATTCAACCCCTGAAGAACGCTATCAAAGTCGTTTGGAACGCAGCCAGCCAGTGCTGGAGGCTTTTTCAGCATGGCTTAAAACTCAACAACCAAAAGTTCTCCCAAAAAGCGCCCTAGGCCAAGCAATCCAATATTGCCTGAACCAATGGGATAAATTAGTGGGCTTTTTAAAAGATGGCCGTTTAGAAATCGATAATAACCGCAGCGAACGTTCGATCAAGCCATTTGTCATTGGCCGGAAAAATTGGCTGTTTGCCAATACCACCCGAGGCGCTAGGGCCAGTGCGACAATATACAGTTTGATTGAGACAGCTAAAGAGAATAACTTAAATCCATTTACCTATCTCACTTATCTCTTTGAGAAATTACCAAACATGGATACCAAAGATAAAGATGCCTTGGATCAATTAATGCCTTGGTCATCAACCATCCCCTTAGTTTGTCGAGTGTTTAAAAAGAATACCTAAATCATAACGAAATCCCCATCTATTTTTTAGGTGGGGATTATTTGACGCTTACATTAAATGAATTTAAAAGCACTTCACTTTTTTCTCATACCAGCACCCCATCCTGTGTACAGTATTTAGTACGATTTAATTTTTGCTTCTAATTGTCGGAGCGATAATTGATTTAACTCTGGAAAACCTTCTTCTTGCAGGGTAATTGTTTTTCCTTCGTAAACAGGGTAGACTCCTTGCCATCCTCCGACAATGGTATAAAATTCTGTTCCAGGAACAGGTTTTAGAAAGCAAACATATTGACCCTCAGCCATCGGTCCCGGGTAAACTTTATTGATAGGATTTAAAGGATGAGGAAGTGGTTCAATTCCGGTTGATAACACGGTGATGATACGGTCACCGGTTCCCTTTACATATTTGTTGATATGAAAGCTTTGTACAAAATTGACGAGCTGCCCACCCTGTACAGATTTTTCTAACGGTTGTTTCTGATGGGTAGTATCGAACCAACCATAAGCAATGAATGTTGAGCCATTTACTAAATCCTTTATTTTTGCAACATGTTTGATATTTACTACTTGTTTTGGAATGGCATGATTATGAGCCTGAACAGGTAAATGAAAAGCAAATAGCAAACATATACAGATGAAAAACTTAGACCATACTTTCATTCAATCACCTCATAACATATCTTTGTTGACCGTTACTATTGTTTAACATTCTTTCCTTGTTTATGTGACTGTTTAAAAAGGTGAGACTATTAATGTTTACAAA
Organism: Bacillus methanolicus; assembly: GCF_028888695.1. Taxonomy (NCBI): domain Bacteria; kingdom Bacillati; phylum Bacillota; class Bacilli; order Caryophanales; family Bacillaceae; genus Bacillus; species Bacillus methanolicus. The sequence continues at coordinate 976,612 of NZ_PNFF01000002.1, forward strand.
TGTAATAAAATTTGATCAGCTATTAATTAAGACCAGAATAAGAAATATATTATCTTAAAATTCCCTTTTTTCTTGTATAAAATGATAATAAGGGAATAATTAGCATGTTGCAAAAGTAAAGGAGTTTAAGAAATGGGAAGAATTTTTTTCGGAAAATTTGGAAAGGATAAGCCGGAGCAGATAGAAGAGAAGTTCTATGCTGCTGGTCCAGAGGGCAATCCTTGGTATGGAGGCATTAAGCCGGGAGATTATGTTTTCCCGATTTTTAATTCGAAGATTAATGCTCTTTGGAAAGTAAAGGGCTATGGTGAGAAGCCAAACAGAATTCACAAGGAAGATAACTGGGTCGTCTTTTTTGATGAAGTACATAAATTTGAAGAACCTGTGAGTGTTCAAAAATTTATTAAATATCCATACTTTGAATATGACATTAATTTACTTAATAAAATATCTAAGGCGACTATAGGGTGTGGTTTTTTCGAGATAAAACTTTCACCCAATTCACCTGATCATCCAACACTCTATCGTTTTCAAAATGAAAGAAAAATATTTATTACTCTAGAAAATACTGCAATAGATACGAAAGAAAATGATATAAATATTATTGTTAACCATGATACACAAATTGTAGGTATAAAAATATATCAAAACGGGGCTTGGAATCCTTATTCTCCTCTTCAAAATTTATACAACGAAAAAAACCCAACAAAATATTCGTTAAATCAGTTATTAAAGTATGCACAAGAAGATATAGCTCCAAATAAAGAAAAATATATTAAAAGTGTCCTATCAGAGCTGGAAGACAAGGGGTATTTTATTGTCGATAACCCTATTCAGCTTTATGACAACATATTAGTTGGCAGAAGAAAAACACCTAGAACTTCATCTATAAACGATGTTAGTAATCCTAGGGAAGAAGAAGATCACCAACATGATGATGCAGAAGTCCATTGGGAAGAATTAGAAGAGTACAAAAAATACGCGGATTTATTGGAATTTAATCCCAACCTAATACTCTATGGTCCACCGGGAACAGGTAAAACTTATGCTACAAAAAAGATCATCGAATGTTTTGAGACGAAACGAAATGGTAAATATGTGAAGTTTGATACTGTACAGAAGGAAGAGCGTGTTAAATTTGTCACTTTCCATCAATCATACTCATATGAAGAATTTATTGAAGGAATTCGTCCTCAACTCAGCAATGAAGACAACACTGATCTTAAATATAAAATTGAAGACGGTATTCTAAAAGAATTTGTAGAGTCTGCATCTACTCAATTGTTAAAAGCAGATATACACTCAGATGACATTCAGTTAATACGTGATTCTTCAAAGATATGGAAAGTGTCATTGGGACAACGAAGCAGTGATGATGTTTATAATGAATGCAAGAAAAAGAAAGTGATCGCTGTCGGTTGGCTCAAAAATCAAGATCTAACAAATTTCTCATATGAAGATATATTTACAAGTTTAAATAAAGAAAGATTAGATGATGAACCTGTGCCGTTTCAAGATGCTAGCAGCTTAGATAATCTCGTGAATCAAATGAGCATTGGGGATATTATTCTTGTCTATGATGGTCCAACAACTATTCGGGATATAGCAATTGTAAAAGGTAATTATAAATACAAAACAAATATGATTTATCCTCACACAAGAGAAGTAGCATGGTTAAAAGAGTTTGAGGAACCAGTAGACATTTTTGAACTTAATGGGCGGAAAATATTAACGTTAAAAACAGTTTATGAACTAACAAGAATATCTATTTCCGATATTCTTAAGCTGGTGCACGTAGAGGAAAAAGAGAAACAGCACGTTTCTTCAAATGATATTAAGCCTTATTATTTAATCATTGATGAAATTAATCGAGGAAATATATCTAAAATTTTTGGAGAATTAATTACATTAATTGAGAAAGATAAGCGAAATAGTGTAAGTGTTACTTTGCCTTATTCTAAAAAGTCTTTCACAATTCCTGAAAACTTATATATTATTGGTACGATGAATACAGCTGATCGTTCAATAGCGATGTTGGATACAGCATTAAGAAGGCGTTTCTCATTTCTTGAGGTTGAACCTGATCCTTCAATTTTTATCAAACCTTATTTAAATATAAGCTCAAGGGTCAATAATTCAATAGAATTAGACAAATTGCTAGATGCTCTGAATAAAAGAATTCAAAAGCATTTAGATAGGGATCATCGAGTTGGGCATGCTTACTTTATGGATATCATCACTTTAGAAGATTTATATAAAACATGGTACTATAAAATTCTTCCTTTGCTTATGGAGTATTTTTATCAAGACTTTGAAACCATCAAAGAAATTATTGGCTCAAAATTTTTGGATGAATATGGGAATGTTAATTACTTAAGTATAAAGCCCAATAATCATCAATATTCTGAGTTTGAACAAGCAATTATGGCCATTTACACGGAGAAGTAAAGATGAAGCCTTCAGAAATGATTACAGTGTTTGAAGATCGAACTAGTTTTGTTAATCTTACTCCGGAGCAAACGAAAGAGCTTCAGTCTTTTGAACGGATTTGGGGTAGCCAAAATTTAATTATACGTTCAGATAACCGAGTCTTGTTAAAGAAATATGTTGGCTTTGTTGCATCTAACAATTTACAAATACAAATTCTTCCTAAAATTTTCCGAGATGGCGAATCAAGAGAAATAGAAGCAGAGAAGGAGCGTTCTATACAATTATTGTTTCGTCTTCTCACTTACTCGAACTATTTAAAGGTAAAAGAAATACCTACTCCAAAGATGGTTTCAAAATATCAAAATGATATTTTGGAAATATTTATAGCGATCTTTATTAAAGAATTTCTTAATCAATTCAAGGTAAATGTTCATCGTCAATACGAGCCAATTGAAGAAAACACACAGTTTATTAAAGGGAAAATCATGTTTCAAAAATCCCTGCTAAGAAATCATGATCTCAATCATTTGCATTATGTAATCTATGAAGAATTTACGGAGGATACCCTTCTAAACCAAATTCTTAAAACTACTATTGAAAAACTTTTACGAATAACAAAAATAGCTGAAAATAAGAAAAGGTTAAAAACAGGACTACTGTATCTACAACATGTCCAGACAATAACATTAAACAAAACAACTTTTGATAAGGTTCGTTTTAATAGATTAAATTACCGATATCTGCCGTTATTTAATTTAGCAAAATTATTTTATTATAATGAACAAGCTGGCATGTCTAATGGGGATGAATATACCTTTACATTTTTAGTTCCTTTAAATGAATTATTTGAATATACGGTTTTCAAAGCTTTAAAAGGTTTAAAAGGGAATTCAGTTCTTTATCATAAGCCTCAAAAATATCTAGATAAAAAGAAAAAAACATTTTTGTTAAAACCAGATATAACGATTTTTAAAGATGGAAAAATCGAAACGATCATTGATGCAAAATATAAAAATCCGATCCATGGCTTAGACGTAAACGTATCACAAGCAGATATTTATCAAATGCTTTCGTATTCACTGGCATATAATTGCAAAAACATTATCTTAGTTTATCCGATGTTCCGCGTTAATAATGGATTGATGAATCCTCTTGGTGAATATGAAGTGGAAACGGAAAATGGGATTGTTAAAATAACAATTATTCATGTTGATATTTGTAGGGATAATTTAGATGAAATAAAAAATGATTTAATGGAATATTTAAAAATATGCTAAATATAGCTCGACCAATAAGTTTAGGTATAAAAGAATGTTTATTGCAAAATAGATATGGGGATTTACAAAATAAAAATCCTGCAGCCCAACGGGGTAATCATTGAGGTGTTGTATGCTATGGCACGCATGAGGGATCTGTGAGAGGCGCATGAGTAATTCATGCGCCTGTTCTTTGTCCAGCGAATGTCCAATAAGTTATACTATTTTCCAACTTCGAGTAATGTTTTATTTCTTTTTGATTTCTTTAATAGCTGTTTGAGCTAATTTAGAAATCGTCATATCATCCATTGGTGGATTGTGAAGGCCTGCTCTTACATCACGATAATATCTTTGCAATGGATTTGACAATTGAAGACTTTTAGCTCCAACTACTCTCATCGCTTTATCGACGATATTGATGGCTGAGTTTGTAACAATATGCTTTGCCGCATTAAGTTCATTTGTAATATATGAACGGCGCGACTCATCATCATAAGCTTCCGCTACACTATATAAAAAGTGTCTCGCTTTCATTAATTCTAAATCAATTTGGCCAATTAAACTTTGCACATTCGGCAATTCACTAATCGTTCCTTTTATGCTATTTGGTGAATATACGGAGGCAAATTTTACGGCATAGTCACGAGCTGCTTGTGCAATCCCTAAGTAGCAAGCCGGAATATGCAAAAGCCAGCCATTCAGATTATTGCTTTTTGATTCTTGATTTGGCTCTACAAAGTTTTCTTCTTCTATTTCAACGTTATCAAGTACAAGGTCATGACTTTCTGTTCCTCTCATGGCAATAACATCCCAAGTTTCTTTAATAGATAAGCCTTTCGCCTCTCTTTCAATTAAGAAAGTTCCAACTGCTTCCTTTTCTTCCACCCATGCAGTTACAAGAAAATGGGTAAGAACCGGCGCCATGGTCGTAAACGTTTTTTGACCTGAAATAATCCATTTATCTCCTTTTTTCACTGCATACGTTCCGGGGCGGCCGCCGCGGGTCGGACTGCCGGTCTGCGCTTCACTAGCTGCTCTGTTCACTAAAGCACCATTCAATATTTTTTTTGCAAAACTGGACAGCTTATGATTTTCCCATAGTTTTTTCTCGAATAATTCACCAACGACACTTTGATGCCAGCCGATGGCCAATCCGGTCGCACCATCAAAACTAGCAATCGTTTCCTGGAAAAGAATCATATCTGTTACACGAAGCCCCTCGCCTCCGTATTCTTTCGGCAGGATACTTTTTGTGTATCCCATATCTACAAGCGTTTGGATATTCTTCTTTGGAAACTTTGATTTTTCATCGCTTTCCTTTGCCTCACTTTTAAACGCTTCTTCATGTTTTAATAGTTTTTCGATCCATTCTCTTTGGATATCAGTTTTAATAAATAAATTTTTCGACACGTTTCACACTTCCTTAAGTAAATTCCGTTCATTATTCATCTTATTAGATTCAAAGACAGACAGTCACAACGATTCAATTAACTAAATATTAAAATAATATTTTATTGTAGCATACACCTTGGAAAAATTATATATCTGTGCCAAGTATCAATAAATCCCATCAAGGGTAAATGTAATAAAATTCCTTACTCCGATTTTTTTCCTCTTACAAAAATTTTACTTGAACAGTTGACTTTCAAATGTCTAAGAATTATTATTAAAAAAATTATTTACATACTTAACCTATAAAAATAGTATGATTTAGATTTAAAAATGAGAAAGGTGGTGCAGCTATTTTCGCTCACGGTAAAACTAAGGCGAAACTATATAAAAATATGAAATTGCTGTAGTGAAAGATGGAGTTAAGAATCTAAAGAAACCAATAAATTTTAAAAATTAAGATTAATAGAGGGGGTTATAAGATTGAGAAATAAAAGGTTTTTGAAAGGGGCAGCAGCAGGTTTAGCATTAGTCTTACTATTAGCAGGATGTGGATCAAGTACATCCTCTGGTTCAACTTCTAATGCAACAGAAGGCAATAATTCAGAAGTTAGGAAAGTAAAAATAGCATATGACCAATCTTCAAAACCTATTTCCTATACAGATGAAAATGGGAAAGCAACCGGATATGATGTAGAAGTTATGAAATTGGTTGATAAATTGCTTCCAGAATACGAATTCGAATTCGTAGGAACAACAAGTGATGACTTATTGTTAGGCGTTGAACAAGGTAAATATCAGGCAGGTGTTAAGAATGCATTCTGGACTGAGGAAAGAACGAAGAAATTTCTCTATCCAAAGGAATTCCTTGGATTGAGCAGTACGGGCCTTGTGTTAAAGAAAAAAAATGAACATATTAAAACTCTGTCCGATTTTGCCTCAGCCGGACTTACCTTAGCGCCAATTGCCGCTAACAATGCTCAATATACAATTATTGAAGAATACAATAAGGCTAACCCGGACAATCAAGTGAAACTGGAAGCCGGGGATCAATTCACAGTTGATGTCGTTCAATGGGTGAATGAAGGACGGGTTGACGGCGGTGTAATGATTGAAGGTCCTTTTAAAAATCAAGTACTTGCAAAGGATGGTCCATACCACCATTTAGCTGATGAGGTTGTTTACAATGAGTTCGCTGTCATCAAAACTTGGCCATTGTTTAATAAAAATGAACAGGAATTGGCAGATGCTTATGATAAAGCTATTAAGCAGCTGAAAGAAGAAAAGAAGACAAATGAATTAAGCGTAAAATACTTTGGCAGAGATCTGTTCGAGGTATTGGATAGAGTAAAAAGATAATAAAAGTAATCAAGAAAGCATGACTTATTTCCCGAAATAAATGAATCATTAAAGTTACAACTTGTCACTTTCTTTATTAAGGTTGCTAAGTGTGAGGTCGCCTTAATAATTAGAAAGTGGCAAGCTTTGTTCCGTTAAGTCTTTGAATTTATTAAATGAAAATTGATTACAATGCGGAAACCGATGATGGAGATGAAACATGGAAAAATATTTCGATGTATCATATATATTCGAGTCAATACCAGAGTTAATACCATTTTTGAAAGTAACATTTATGGTTGCCGGTCTATCCGTTCTGTTTGGAACGTTCCTAGGTTTCATCTTAGCAGTCATGAAATTAGGAAAAAGTAAGATTGCTCAAAAAATCGCCTATGGTTATACGACAATAATAAGATGTACACCATCTATTGTTCTGCTCTTTCTAACTTATTATGGCATTCCGGCAATTGCAATAAATTTCGGTATAAATTTGAACAACATTCATACAGCTGTATTTGTCGTTATAACTTTTTCACTACAATTTGCTGCGGCAATGTCTGAAGTAATCAGAACAGCGTATGAATCGATAGACAGAGGGCAGTTTGAAGCTGCAGTATGTGTAGGGTTAAGTAATACACAAGCCTACAGAAGAATCATTTTACCGCAGGCTTTTGTAGTAGCATTGCCAAACTTCGGTAATAGTTTGCTAGAGCTGCTTAAAGAAGGGTCCTTAGCATATACAATCGGATTGATCGATGTGATGGGAAAAGCCGAGTTGATTATCAGTAGTAACTATAATGCTCATGCATTAGAAATCTATCTTGGGTTATCTATTATTTACTGGGTGCTTTCAATAATCATTGAACAGATTTTCCTGAAATTAGAAAAAATATTCAGTAAAGGTAAACAAGTAATAAAAACGACATAAGGTAGTGATAAAGTGTCGCAAGGAATCGATTATCAATTTTTAGTGGAGACATTTTTTGTAGCATTATCAGGGGTGCCTACAGCGCTGATCATTACAGTTGTAGCATTACTGGTTGCGTTGCCATTAGGTTTTTTATTTGCACTGACTCGAATAAATAAAATTCCAATTTTAGATCAATTTGCACGAGTATATGTTTCTTTTGTAAGAGGAACTCCGGTTATTGTTCAAATTTTTATTATCTATAACAGTGTTCCACTATTGTTAACTACGATTTTTGAAAAGTATAACATCGAAACGAGTATTTACGAAGTCAATCCAATTTGGTACGCATTCATTGTTTTCTCCTTAAATACGACAGCTATTCTTACAGAAGTATTTCGTTCCGCAATAAGCACAGTCAGCAAAGGACAACTGGAAGCCGCCCAATCAGTTGGACTAACAAATGTACAGGCATTTAGAAGGATTATCATTCCTCAAACATTGGTTGTAGCCCTTCCAAATATTTGTACAGCCACTGTCAATCTTATTAAAGCTACATCTTTAGGTTATGCAATGTCATTGAAAGAAATTACTTTAAGAGCAAAAGTGGCAGCCAATGAAGGCTACAATTATCTGGAAGCTTATATCGATATATTCCTTGTATATTTGATTATATGTAGTTTAGTGGAATATTTATTCAAGCTGTATGAAAAACGCTTGAGAAAGTATAGAGTAGCCAATGCTTAAGATTGAAGCAGGAGATGGATCACATGTTAGAGATTAAAAATGTACATAAATCATTTGGAAAGAATATAGTTTTAAAAGGAGTGGACTTAAAAATAGATAGAGGGGATGTTGTCGTCATCCTTGGACCAAGCGGATCAGGTAAGACAACATTACTTAGATGCATTAATTTTCTTGAAAAAGCAGATCAAGGTCAAGCAATTTTTGGAGATATTCATGTTGATCTTCATCGAGCAACAAGAAAACAAATTCATACAATAAGAAAAAAGACTGCTTTTGTATTTCAAAATTATAACCTGTTTAATAATAAAACAGCACTAGAAAATGTAACAGAGGGGCTTATTATTGGAAGAAAGGTTCCAAAAGAAGAAGCGATTGAAATTGGGAAAAAAGCATTGGATAAAGTAGGGCTGTCAGAAAAATACAATGCTTATCCCAGTGAATTATCAGGTGGACAACAACAAAGGGTAGGCATTGCAAGAGCAGTTGCTTTAAATCCGGACATTATTCTATTTGATGAACCAACTTCTGCACTGGATCCGGAATTAGTCGGTGAAGTTTTAGCAGTTATGAAGAAAATTGCAAAAGAAGGAACGACCATGTTGGTTGTTACTCATGAAATGTCTTTTGCGCAAAACGTAGCAACCAGAGTGATCTTTATGGATGGCGGAGTTATAGTAGAAGAAGCACCACCTAAAGAATTTTTTACCCGGCCAAAAGAAGAAAGAACAAAACAGTTCTTAAAGCGGGTAATAACAGAGGATTTTACTTATTATATTTGAGGCTTGCAAAAAATTTGGCTTGCAGAATCTTGTAAATCAATAACATTATTTAGAAATATTTGTCTAACCAAGGAAATCAAGAGAGACAAACTTCCAATTTTCGAGGCATGTTGAGTACGTTGCGCAGATAGTCTTAAAAAAAAGCAGGAACCAATTAAGGAATCCTGCTTTTTTTATTATGGGGGTAAAAATTGGTAATGAATTTAGGGAGATCCATTTTTGCCTAATTCAACAAATCCATCTTTTTGCAGAAAGAGAAGGCCAAATTGTTGAATGGCTATTTGACAAAGCAACAAGTGTTTCATAGCAATGTTTGAAAACAAAAAAGAATGCAAGAGTTCAGATCAAACTTACTGCAATATGCGAGAACCTTTTTCTTACTGATATCTCTCCAGCGTTGAGAAAAAGTCTTGTACAAATCGATAAAACACTTTAACGGATGGTGCGAGTTCGTAATGATCGGAAATAATGACACCGACGTTTCGTTTGACATGCGGCATTTCGATTGGCACCTTTACTGCGAAGCGGAGCACCGTCTCATAAAGGGCGCTTTCCGGAAGAAGAGTGACGCCAATCCCTGCGGAGACGAGCCCTTTGATTGCATCTAAATCTTCGCCTTCCGATGAGATGATCGGTGAAAATCCTGCTTGTCGGCAGGCATCAAGCACCATTTGATGCAAAATGTACCCTTGAGGAAATGTCACAAACGGTTCGTTGCGCAGCTCGTTTAGTACTAAGCTGTTTCGCTTGGCGAGCGGATGATTGTTTGGAAGAAGAGCGGCAAACGATTCGGAAAATAAAATCTCCCCTTTAATTCCCGGTTCTCCCTTCGGAACCGGCCCGAGAAAAGCCAAATCGACTTCTCTATTTTTCACCGCTTCGATTAAGAATTTGTAAGATCCTTGGCGCAAATGAAACGAAACATTCGGATGTTTTTCTTTAAAAGCGGAGATGACCATTGGCATCGTATGGCTTGCCAGACTAGTTGGAAATCCGATTTTGATTATTCCGCGTTCCGGATCTAAATATTCTTCGATTTGTTGTTTTGCGAATTCAATTGCTTTTAGCGCTGTTTCAACATGAGGCAAAAAGTGCCGGCCGACAGGGGTGAGTTTCACATTTCGTCCTTCCCGTTCAAATAGCTGTACTCCAAGTTCGGCTTCTAAATTGCCAATCTGTCTGCTTATGGCGGATTGTGCGACGTGAAGAGCTTCAGCCGCTTCGGAAACGTGTTCCCGTTTGGCCACCTCTAAAAAATATTGAAGTTGTCTTAGTTCCATTTTCCTTCCCTCTCTGCTATTTATATCAAAATGAGATTAATTTAATCTAAATTATATATTGTTTATATTATTTTTGAAAACTAAAATAATACTTACATTGTAAATGGAACGGGAGGGAAAGAAGATGAAACAATACGGAATACCGAAAGTACAAGGGCTTTATCGTCCTGAATTTGAACATGATGCGTGTGGTATCGGCTTTTATGCTCATTTAAAAGGAAAGCCGTCACACGATATTATTAAAAAAGGCCTTCATATGCTTCGCCAGCTTGAACATCGCGGCGGGCAAGGAAGCGATCCGGAAACAGGCGATGGTGCAGGTATTATGGTACAAATTCCGCACGAATATTTCCAAGCGGCATGTGGAGACATGAACCTTCCGCCAAAAGGACGTTATGGCATCGGCATGGTCTTTTTGCCTGAAGATGAGGAGAAAAGAGCGTATTACGAAATAGAAATCAATAAAATCATCGAAAAAGAAGGGCAGAGGTTATTAGGCTGGCGTACGGTGCCTGTAAATGTCGAAAAAATCGGAAAATTAGCAAAACAAAGTAAACCGTTCATCCGTCAAGTGTTTATCGCAGCTAGCGACGACATTCAAAAGGAGCTTGCATTTGAACGAAAATTGTATGTCATTCGCAAACAAGCGGAAAAGCTTTTTCAAAATAATGAATGTTATTTTGCCAGCCTCTCAAGCCGGACGATTGTATATAAAGGATTGGTTACACCTGAACAAGTAGATGAATATTACATCGATTTGCAGGACGAACGGTTTCAATCAGCATTTGCTCTCGTTCATTCACGCTTTAGTACGAACACATTCCCTAGCTGGGAAAGAGCGCATCCAAACCGCTATTTAATTCATAACGGCGAAATCAACACATTAAGAGGAAACGTCAATTGGATGATGGCGCGGGAAAAGCAATTCGTATCCGAACTTTTCGGTGAGGATTTGGAAAAAATTACACCAATTTTAGATATGAACGGCAGCGACTCATCCATTTTAGATAATGCGTTTGAATTTTTTGTACTCGCAGGGAGAAAATTGGCCCATGCGGCGATGATGCTCATTCCGGAACCATGGTTTTGGGACAACGACATGGACGATGACAAAAAGGCGTTTTACGAATACCATAGCTGCTTAATGGAACCATGGGACGGCCCAACGGCGATTTCGTTTACGGATGGAAAGCAAATCGGTGCAATTTTAGACCGCAACGGTTTAAGGCCGGCGCGTTATTATGTGACAAAAGATGACTATATTATTTTTTCATCTGAAGTTGGTGTCATCGATGTTGAACCAAGCAACGTGCTATATAAAGACCGGTTAAGCCCAGGGAAAATGCTTTTAGTCGATCTAGAACAAGGCCGGATTATTTCTGATCAGGAAATTAAAGAAGAAATTTCCAAAGAAAAACCATACCGTAAATGGTTGAACGAACAAATGATTACGTTAAATGATCTGGATATTCCGGAAGATACGGAGCCGGTCAAAAACCTTGTCACATTGCAAAAAGCGTTTGGCTATACGTATGAAGATGTAGAAAAAACGATCATTCCGATGGTCAATGAAGGAAAAGACCCAACAGGTTCGATGGGAATGGATGCATCGCTTGCGGTGTTGTCAGACCGTCCGCAAAGCTTGTTTAACTATTTTAAACAGCTATTTGCCCAAGTCACCAACCCGCCGATTGATGCAATTCGCGAATATATTGTGACATCGACGATGACGCTTCTCGGCAAGGAAGGAAATATTCTTCATCCTGATGCATCGGCCGCCCGCCGCATTCGCTTGGATACACCGATTCTTTCAAACGAAGAACTTGCGGCGCTAAAGTCGAACCCGTATCCTGAGTTTAAATGTGCGACAATTCCGACATTATTTACCGGCGATTTGAAAAAAGCGCTCGACGAACTTTTTGAAAAAGCGGAAAAGGCGATGGAAAACGGCGCGGTGCTTCTTGTCTTGTCTGACCGGGGCGTCGACGAACAACATGTCGCGATTCCGACTTTGCTTGCCACAAGCGCGCTTCATCAATATCTGGTTCGTCAAGGAACACGCACGAACGTAAGCATGATTGTCGAATGCAGCGAAGCGAGGGAAGTTCATCATTTTGCCGCTTTAATTGGATACGGTGCGGATGCGGTCAATCCGTATTTAGCGCTTGAAACGATTCGAAACACCGTGGAAAACGGAATTATTTCGCTTTCCTATCATGAAGCGGTTAACAAATATAAAAAGGCGGTTACCGATGGCGTTGTCAAAGTCATGTCGAAAATGGGAATTTCGACGGTGCAAAGCTATCGCGGTGCGCAAATTTTTGAAGCGGTCGGCATCAGTGAAGAAGTGATTGAACAATATTTCACAGGTACGGCGTCGCAAATCGGCGGCATCGGGTTGGACGAAATTGCCAAAGAAGCAAAAATGCGCCATGCAGCTGCTTTCCAAACGTCATACAAAGACGATGTATTAGATCCGGGAAGTGAACTGCAATGGAGACGGAACGGAGAACATCACGCATTCAATCCAAAAACAATTCATATGCTTCAATGGGCGTGCCGGAAAAATGATTATAAGCTTTTTAAAGAATATTCAAAATTAGCAAATGAAGAACAAATGGCCTTTTTGCGAAATGTGTTTGAATTTGATGAAACAAGAACCTCGGTTCCGATTGAGGAAGTTGAGCCGGTTGAATCGATTGTACGCCGCTTTAAAACAGGAGCGATGTCCTTCGGTTCGTTAAGCAAAGAAGCGCATGAATCGCTTGCCATCGCAATGAACCGCATCGGCGGAAAAAGCAACAGCGGTGAGGGTGGAGAAGATCCGAGCCGTTACATGCCGGATGAAAACGGAGATCTGAAGAGAAGCGCGATCAAGCAAATCGCTTCCGGCCGCTTTGGTGTAAAAAGCCATTATTTAGTAAACGCGGATGAATTGCAAATCAAAATGGCGCAAGGGGCAAAACCCGGCGAAGGCGGACAGCTTCCTGCCAACAAAGTGTATCCGTGGGTTGGAAAAGTACGTGGATCGACGCCTGGTGTAGAATTGATTTCTCCTCCTCCGCATCATGATATTTATTCGATTGAAGACTTGGCACAGCTTATTTTTGATTTGAAAAACGCCAATAGAGATGCGCGGATTAGCGTGAAACTTGTTTCGAAAACAGGTGTCGGTACGATTGCGGCGGGAGTTGCGAAAGGAAGTGCGGACGTAATTGTCATAAGCGGATATGACGGCGGTACAGGAGCGTCGCCAAAAACGAGCATTAAGCATGCCGGGCTTCCGTGGGAGTTAGGTCTTGCGGAAACGCACCAAACATTAATGTTAAATGGTTTGCGCGACCGCGTTGTGCTTGAAACAGACGGTAAATTAATGACTGGCCGCGATGTCGTGATGGCCGCATTGTTTGGCGCCGAAGAATTCGGTTTTGCGACAGCCCCGCTTGTCGTTTTAGGCTGTGTGATGATGCGCGCATGCCATCTAGATACATGTCCGGTTGGCGTTGCGACGCAAAATCCAGAGCTTCGCCAAAAGTTTATGGGAAAACCGGAACACGTGATCAACTTTATGTATTTCATAGCCCAAGAAATGCGTGAAATTATGGCACAGCTCGGTTTCCGCACGGTGGATGAAATGGTCGGAAGAGTCGACGTCTTAAAAGTAAGCGAGCGTGCGAAAAAACATTGGAAAGCGAAGCATTTGGATATGTCTCGTTTACTTTATCAAGTAGACGGTCCTCGGACATTTGCTCGTCCACAGCAGCATAAAATCGAACAAACTCTTGATTTCAACAAAATTTTGCCGGCAGTCGAGCCTGCGCTTGAGCGAAAAGAAAAAGTCGAGCTGCACCTACCTATTCGTAATGTAGATCGCAATGCCGGAACGATTACGGGAAGCGAAATTTCGAAACGCTATGGGGAAGAAGGGCTGCCGGAAGACACAATTCGCCTTCATTTCACAGGATCTGCCGGACAAAGCTTTGCTGCTTTCATTCCAAAAGGAATGACGATGACGCTTGTTGGCGATGCAAATGATTATATTGGAAAAGGGTTATCCGGCGGAAAAGTGATCGTCCATCCGCCAGAAGAGGCATCGTTTGCTTCTGCGGATAACGTCATTATCGGCAACGTCGCTTTCTATGGAGCAACGAGCGGAGAAGCGTACATTCGCGGACGCGCCGGCGAACGGTTCTGCGTTCGAAACAGCGGCGTGAACGCTGTCGTTGAAGGCGTCGGCGATCACGGCTGTGAGTATATGACAGGAGGGCGTGTCGTGATCCTTGGATCCGTCGGGAAAAACTTTGCGGCGGGAATGTCCGGAGGAATCGCTTATGTGTTGGCCGATGATGAAAACGAATGGCAAAAAACAGCGAATAAAGAATTAGTGTTGTTCGAGCGTCTCGAAGATGAAGAAGATGTTATCGAAGTACATCAAATGATTACGAAACATTATCAATATACCGGAAGCAGAAAAGCATCTCATATTCTAGCAAATTGGGAAAAGTATGAAGATAAATTTGTGAAAGTTATTCCAAGAAACTACAAATTGATGATCGAAACCATTAAAGCGATGGAACAATCCGGGCTTTCTCAAGATGAGGCGATGATGGCTGCATTCGAAGCAGTAGCAAAACGAAAAAAAGCTGCGGTAAACGAACCAATCGCATTACAAGCGGTCGCTAAATAAAATGATCGTTATCTCGTTCATCTTTTCATGAAGAGGAGGGTGAAACACAAATGGGAAAAATAACAGGATTTATGGAATATACTCGCGAAGAAGAAACGAAACGTGGCCCTCTTTCTCGCCTGGAGGATTGGAAAGAATATAGCTTTGCGTTTTCCGATGAAACGCTCGCAAGACAAGGTGCCCGCTGCATGGACTGCGGGACCCCGTTTTGCCATATGGGACTGGAATTGAACGGCTTAACATCTGGTTGTCCGATTCATAATTTAATCCCTGAATGGAACGATTTAGTGTACCGAGGCAGATGGAAGGAAGCTCTTGAGCGGCTGTTGAAAACAAACAACTTCCCGGAATTCACCGGAAGGGTTTGCCCTGCGCCTTGTGAAGGTTCCTGTACGGTAGCGATTTCCGACCCGGCAGTCGCTATCAAAGGAATCGAGCGGGCGATTATTGATAAAGGATTTGCTGAGGGATGGATTCAGCCGCGAATTCCGCAAAAACGAACAGGAAAAAAAGTGGCGATTGTCGGTTCCGGGCCTGCCGGTCTTGCTTGCGCCGACCAGCTCAATCAAGTTGGCCATTCGGTAACAGTGTACGAGCGGTCCGACCGAGTCGGCGGATTATTAATGTATGGCATTCCAAATATGAAACTCGAAAAAGAAATTGTCGAGCGGAGAGTTCGACTTTTAGAACAAGAAGGGATTACGTTCGTAACAAATACGGAAGTCGGAAAAGATATCACAGCCGAAGAGCTGCGTTCCCAATATGACGCCGTCGTATTATGCATCGGCGCGCAAAAACAACGCGACCTCACGATTGAAGGAAGAGAGCTTGAAGGCGTTCATTTTGCGATGGATTATTTAACAGGTGCGACGAAAAGCTTGTTTGACTCAAATTTTGAAGATGGCAACTTCATCGATGCGAAAGATAAGCATGTCATTGTAATCGGCGGCGGTGATACGGGTGCTGACAGTGTTGCCGTTGCATTGCGTCAAAAATGCAAAAGCGTTGTGCAGTTTGGCAAGCACCCGGCATTGCCGAAAGAACGGTCGGATAATAATCCGTGGCCGCAATATCCGCTTGTATTTTCACTTGATTACGCGTATGAAGAATCAAAAGCGAAATTCGGCACTGACCCGCGGGAATATTGCATTCAGACGAAAAAAATTGTCGGCGATGAACATGGTCGGGTCAAAGAACTTCATACAATTCAAATGGAAAAAATAATCGATGAAAATGGCAATGCAATATTTAAAGAAATTCCTGGCACCGAAAAAGTTTGGCCATGTGATTTAGTATTTATCGCCATCGGCTTTGAAGGTCCGGATCAGCCTATTTTGCAGCAATTCGGCGTCGAAACCGTCAACAAAAAGGTAAAAGCGCCGTACGGCAAATACACAACAAACGTCGAAGGAGTATTTGCAGCCGGAGACGCCCGCAGAGGCCAAAGCTTAATCGTTTGGGCGATTCACGAAGGCCGGGAAGCGGCGAGAGAAGTGGACCGATTCATGATGGGTGCGACCAATTTGCCGTAATGTGAGAAATTCCTCTTGAAAACTCTTTGTTTTCAAGAGGAATTTTTTATGTGAAAAAAGAATGATAAATAAAAAGCAGCCGGCTAAACGAACTGTTTTCTAATCAAGGTTCCTATTTTGGTGTGAAGGCGTTTCATGGTTGGATACCGGTTCTCTGCCAAGTTTAGGCTTCCAATTTTTCAATTTATTTTTCAAGTAATCCTTTAAGAAGTCCCGTTTCTTTTTTCGCCTTTTATCACGATTTTTTATGGAAAGTCACCACCCTTTCGTTACTGAACAGAGCTATTTTTCCTTTATTATAACCTCTACATTCTTAATTATCGAATTGATGCTCTAAATATATGCTAAAAATAATTCTAATAGTGTTTATGCTATTATAAGTTAATCCATCACTTTCTTTACTTTTATATATTCCTGCTCGTACTTTAAGCAGTAACATCCAGTCGAAATGCAGTAACTTGTTAACAACTTGCATACCGGATAAAAATAATAGCAGTTAAGAATAATTAGCAAATAAGAAATTGAGTCATTTCAGAAAAGGTGATTATTAATGAAAAAAATGATTGTGGTTGGAGCTGGAATTCTTGGTGCGTCTACCGCTTATCACCTGGCAAGATCCGGAGCTGATATTACGTTGGTTGATCGTATTGACCGAGGACAGGCGACGGATGCCGCAGCGGGTATTATTTGTCCTTGGCTTTCGCAGCGGCGCAACAAAGCGTGGTATCAGCTAGTGAGAGGCGGGGCGCGATACTATCCTGCTTTGATTGACCATTTGGAAGCAGATGGTGAAACAGATACTGGCTATAGCCAAGTAGGGGCAATCAGTCTTCATACAGACGCGGATAAACTGGAAAAGATGGCGGAAAGGGCGCGCAAACGACGTGAGGACGCACCCGAAATCGGAGAGATTTCAATTTTATCCCCAACTGAATCAAAGAAGCTGTTTCCGCCATTATCTGAAGAATATGGTTCTGTTTATGTCAGCGGAGGAGCTCGTGTAAATGGAAGAGCTTTACGGAACTCTTTAGTCAATGCTGCCATTAAGAATGGGGGAACTTTCCTTCAAGGGGATGCCACCCTAGTTTTTAAAGACAACGAGGTCACTGGAATCAAGCTAAATGAAAATATATTGGAGGCTGATCAGGTGATTGTCACAGGAGGTGCATGGTCAAAAGAACTATTACAGCCGCTGGGCATCAATTTTTTAGTAAAACCCCAGAAGGCGCAAATTATACACCTTAAAATTCAAGACATAGATACGAGCCAGTGGCCGGTTGTCATGCCTCCTAATGATCAGTATATTCTCACATTCGAAGACGGTCGAGTTGTCGTAGGGGCAACACATGAAGATGAGGCAGGATTCGACTGCCGAGTGACAGCAGGGGGAGTACATGAAATTTTGGGAAAGGCCTTGGCAGTAGCGCCTGGTTTAGCGAACAGCACCATGATTGAAACAAGGGTAGGCTTTCGGCCGTTCACACCCGGTTTTCTTCCTGTCATCGGATCATTGCCCAACTATAAAGGATTATTTATTGCAAATGGGTTAGGAGCTTCAGGCTTAACAAGTGGCCCTTATCTCGGCTCTGAACTTGCGAAACTTGCACTCGGCAAACAAACAGAAATTGATCTTAGTCTATATGATCCAGCTGGAGCACTTGATGTTTAGTTCCGAGTCGCCTTTACGTTGCAGTATTATGTAAAGAAGATACATTACTGCTTCAGATACTTGCCTTAAAGTTAATCACGTATTGAACGGGAGGAAAGAGGATCCGAACGGGAGTAATCATGTATTGAACGGGGGTAAAGAGGTTCTGAACGGGAGTATACGTGTATTGAACGAGAATAAAGAGGTTCCGACCGGCAAAATCCAAAAAGATATTGAGTTGTTCTGACTGATTTTGTTCATTCACATTTGAAAGAAAGTCTGGATCTGGACATCATTTCAATAGAATCCGAATCTTTTTGATTGTCGAAAAAATGTTTCCTTTTTTTGTTGTTTTTTACATATAAAGTGTTATTCTATTTTCAGGGGAAATAGATGATTACAAGGGGGAGAAGGAGAAGTAATGGAACAAAAAAAAGGGATGTCATTTGTTATTTTAGCCATGGCACTGGGACTTTTTATGGCATCGCTTGATAACACAATAGTTTCTGCCAGCATTAATCAAGTTATCAAGGATATTGGCGGATTCGATAAAATGAGCTGGATTTTTACTGCTTATATGCTGGCCGCAACAAGTACCATGCTCGTTTTCGGAAAAATGAGCGATTTATTTGGACGAAAATTGTTTTATTTAATCGGAATCAGTTTGTTCCTGATTGGATCTGCTTTAAGCGGAACTGCTCAAACAATCGATCAGCTGATTGTCTATCGTGTTATTCAAGGGATTGGTTCAGGAGCCATTTTTCCGATTTCGTTCACGATTATTTATTCGATTTCAACAGATCCTAAGCAAGCTGCCAAAATGTCTGGCGTTTTTGCGGGGATATTCGGCATTTCGTCTGTTTTTGGCCCGCAAATTGGTACTTGGATTTCCGAGACGTCTTGGCTGGGCTGGAGATGGTGTTTTTATGTGAACGTGCCTTTCGGTATTGTTTCTATCATCACATTGTTGTTAGCTTTAAAGGAATCTAAGTCAGATCAAAAACCAAAAGTTGACTATCTTGGGACAGTGCTGTTGATTTCTTCAACCGTTCTGCTGCTTCTCGGTTTAGAATGGGGCGGGAAAGATTATGCATGGAACTCGGTTCAAATAATTGGGATGTTTATTGGAGCGGCTTTATTGATTGTGTTGTTTTTACTAGTGGAAAGTAAGGCTAAGGAACCGATTTTGCCTCTTGCCATTTTCAAAAATAAAATGGTGCTGGGCACAAGCATTGTCGTGTTTTGCCAAGGAGCCATCATGTTCTCTGCGATTACTTATCTCCCTATTCTTTCAGTGGCTGTTATCGGGAACGAAAACTCGAACAGTGTATTAACGCCAATGATGCTTCCGATAATGATCGGTGCAATTGCAGGCGGTTTCCTTTGTACGAAAATTCCTTTCCGTACCATAATGGCTTTTTCCATGGCGGCCGGCATACTCGTGGCTTATCTGCTGGGATCCATTACGCATGATACGGCGAAGTGGATGGTAACACTTATCATGATCACGTTGGGGCTGATTGTTCTTGGTCCGCTTATGAGTGTTTCGCAAAACGCTGTAGCTCAATCCGTTGATAAAAAATATATCGGAATCGCTTCTTCGATTGTAGGATTTTGGCGCAATATTGGCGGTGTGATGGGGGCTGCGATAACAGCGACGATTGTGAACAATGATTTGAAAGAGAAGATGACTGAATTTGCGTCAGCCTCCAAAATGCCTGCTGATAAGGTACAAGAGATAGCAAAACCAGAAATATTAATGCAAGAAAATGCACAGATTCCCGCCCAGGTTGTTGATTTTATGAGAGGCGCAGTTGAAACGGCTTTGCACCACGGTTTTATATTAGCACTAATTGCCGGTATTATCGGATTTCTAGTTTCATTATTTGTAGGTGGCGACCGTTATACGTTTGGTAGAGGTGTAAAAGAGGCAGGCAAAGAACAATTACCTGCAAGCTAATGGCCGTTTATCCGTCTGTTTTTTAATTAAAAAAAGCTCATCCTTTGACGTATTCCATAGGATGGGCTTTGCTATATTCAAGGGCGAATATCTCTCACTAACATCAGTATTAATGACAAAATACAGCAAAAAGCACAGGAGTTTCCGGATATTTGAAAGGGGCTGACTCATAAACAAAGGGTCAGACCCCTCCAATACAACATATAGACAAACTCTGAGAAAATAATTCTATATATTATCATTGCTGGAGGGAGCCAGACACTTTTAAGTCAGCCCCCTTCGCAACTGACCTTCCCTCATCCCGTTCTTAAGGGATGGGCTTTCCCCCTTAGAAATCTGTAATATCGAAAAGGGGAAAAGAATAGAATTAGAGTATGAGAAACTCCTTTGATGTATTTTTCAGGACGGCATCAGGTTTTAGAATTTATAAAGAAAAGTTGGGAGAAAAATGAGAAAGCTTGTATGGACAGTTTTCATAATTTTGGCAGCTAGTTTAATAGGATTGATTGGATGTTCAGAAAAAACAGCAAAAGAAGAAGAGTTAGAGAAAAAAGTAGTTGATTTAAAACAGCAAGTTGATCAGTATAAGAAAGAAAAAAAGAAAAAAGAAGAAGAAAAGCCGATAGTAGTCAATGTGGTCGATCCAAATACGAAGAAGGTGATAAAAACGCTTTATCCGAAGGATATGGGATTTAAAACTAATTTCGAAAAGTATAAAGCGGAAATTGAAAACTGGGCAAAGACTTTGGCAAGGGGAACGGAAACAACGGCTGGATATGACCAGAGAATGATTCCTGATAGGATAGGAGAAAATGGTCAGATCATTAAGGGAAGACCGAGAGTGATACTAGAAGAATCAGAGTTAACGGAAAAAGTGATTAAGGCTTCGGAAAAGGGCGGGACTGTAGAGTTGCCTCTATATGTTTTCAAAAGCGAATATAAGCCTGAAGAAGTTCCACATTTGGGAGAAGTGGTGGTTGCTTCGTATACAACCTATTTCAATAGCAATGTTGCGGGAAGAACGAGAAATATCGAGCTATCTGCACAGGCCATCAATAATGTTATTATCGGGGTTAAAGATATATTCTCTTTTAATACGACTGTCGGACCGAGTGACGCAGCACATGGATATCAAAAAGCAGAGGAAGCTGTCAATGGAAAATTAGTCATGGGAATTGGAGGAGGCATTTGCCAAACGTCATCTACTTTGTATAATGCGGTAGATAAACTGGGGGTTGCCTATATAGAGAAGCATCATCATTCGGTGAATGTCGGGTATGTGCCAAAAGGAAGAGATGCAACAGTATCATATGGAGGATTGGATTTTAGATTTCAGAATACGACAGGTGTACCATTGCTGTTGAAAGCATATGTAAAGAAAGGGTCTCTAACCGTAGAGGTGAGAACGTCGAAAGCGAATCAAGCCCTTTTAAAAAAATGATTAAATGATAGACAGAAATTAACGGTTGGATTTATTCTTTAATGAAATTATAAGTTCCCTCGAAGAATCCTTCATTAAATAACAAGAGAACCGTAGGGTAAAATTATGGTACTTTTAGAAATTTAGAGTGGGAGGGAGCGGGAAAATGAAAAAGTCGTTTTTGGCTGGGATTGTTTTTTTAATGTTGGTTTCTGTTGTTTCGATCGTTCTTGATGATTGGAATCTTATCATAAAAATTTCCGGCGGTATTGGATTATTAGCAATTTTAGCCTCTGGTCTTTTCGTTGGTGCGTTTGTAAGCGGTGATAGAATGAGGGCAAATTTTTCCTCTGAAACAAAGGAAGACCGTTCAGAACGGTTGCGAACCGTAAATATTCTCCTATTGTTTGGTTTGCCTAATCTTGCAGCTGCCGTTGTTTGCTATATGGTGACAACTTAGATAAATAAGTAGATACAATGTAAAAATAAACAAAGGGTCTGACTCCTCCAATAGGAGTCAGACCCTTAAGAATCAGTTCCCAAACTTCGAATGATTTGACTAAGTTGATAGATTCCTTGCTTAAGTTCCGGCAATGAAGCATAAGCGTAAGATAACCGCAAGTATTGGTTTGGTTCTTGGGAATAAATATTTCCCGTATTAAGGAGTATTCCCTTAGATAATGCTATTTCATAAAGATTCCTCATTGATAATTTTGGTTTTATTTTTAACCAAATGAAAAAGCCGCCCTTTGGAAAATTCCATGTGGCAATGTCGCTCAGATGAGTCTCCAAAGCCTCCATTGCTGCTGCCCTTCGAATTTTTAGCTGCTCCCTGACAAATTCAAGATGCTTCTGATATAAATCACTTGCTAACCATTCAGCAGCAGCTTTTTGCGATAACGAACTAGAGCCATAGTCGGTTTGCATCTTAATATCTGCCAATCGTTCAATGACCGGTTCCGGACCGACAATCCAGCCAATCCTCAAACCCGGGCTTAACGTTTTGGACAAACTGCCCAGATACAATACGTGTCCATGTTTATCTTTTGCCTTTAAAGGGGAAGGAGGAGGCTCGTCTATCCATAATTCCCCATAAACATCATCTTCGATTAAGGGCAAGCTTAATTGTTCACATATTTTCATGATATGTTTTCTTCTTTCTTCCGTCATGAGTGTGCCTGTTGGATTATGAAATGATGGTATCAAATACAGCAACGATCCATTGTATTGTTTTTTATATCTTTCAATTAATGAAGTTCGGATACCATGTTCATCCATAGGAACGCCAACCAACTTCATGCCGGCAGATTGAAAAACATTAACAGAATACAGATAAGATGGTTTTTCGAGTAAAACCGTTGAACCTCTTTTCAAAAGGCCGATTGAAATCAATTGCAAGGCTTGAAGAGCCCCGGAAACAATCAAAATTGATGATGGAGAAGTATTAATTCCCAACCTTTTTAAATGGTTTGTTAATTGGCTGCGAAGAAAAAAATCTCCTTTTGATTCCTCATATCCTAAAGACATTTTCCGATCGAAAATCCGCGGAAATATTCTTTGCATTTGTTCGTATGGAAGGAGCTCAGGTGAAAGTTCTCCTGTTCCTAAGCGAATGATGTCTGGGTAGAACTCGGCTTTGTTTATCTCTTGAATGGTTGGCAAATTGGGTTCATGAATCCCTGCTTTTACATAAGCGTTCCAATCGGGGGGTGTCGTGGATGTCAGAAGACTCCAAGTATTATTAACAACCCTTGTTCCCCCTCCGCTTTTTCCTTCAAGTAAACCTTGGGCCGTCAATTCATTTAATGCCGTAACAATAGTGCTTCGGTTTACCTCAAATGCTTTAGCCAATGCTCGTTGGGATGGGATTTTCGTTCCAACGGTCCATTCTCCATTGAGGATTTTTTCTTTTAAATATTCTTCAATCTGTTTATGTAAAGGAATTGTTGATAGGCGATTTGGTTTCCACCCCAAGTTTTCCATTGCAAACCCTCCAAGCCAGTTTCCTATCTCCATTATATAAAATTTGGTTGGTTTCATATCCATCCAAATGGATGATGACAAAGGGTATGTTCCCTTCTAAAATACAGTCATAATCAATAGTCATAAACAATGGAGGGAAAAAGAATGAATGAAGCAATCATCCACGGGGTTATTCTTGCTTTCGGATTAATTTTGCCTTTAGGTGTTCAAAATGTATTTGTTTTTAATCAAGGAGCCATTCAACCTGCATTTCTGCGTGTTCTCCCGGTCATTATTACAGCATCTCTCTGTGACACAATGTTGATTCTCCTTGCCGTGCTTGGTGTTTCCGTTATCGTGTTAACATTCACATGGCTGAAGATCATCATTTTAGGGATTGGCATTGTGTTTCTTATATACATGGGCTGGGATATTTGGCACAGTGAACCGAAAGTCAATCACACGAACGAGGAACGTTTTTCAGCTCGGAAACAAATTGTATTTGCTGCTTCCGTTTCCTTGTTAAATCCGCATGCAATCTTGGATACAATTGGTGTCATCGGGACAAACTCGCTTCGCTATACGGCTGATGAAAAATGGGCGTTCACTTTCGCAACCATTTTTGTTTCTTGGCTCTGGTTTTTCGGGTTGGCAATCATAGGGAGAATGGTAGGCAGACTAGACCAAACAGGAAATATCGTAAAAAGAGTCAATAAAATTTCTGCCATCATTATTTGGAGTGTTGCCTTGTATATGGGCTGGCAATTATTATCTTAGGCCTCTGCTATCATACTTTTACTTCAAAGATAGAGTTCAATCGAGAACATTTTAACAAATTTATATAGGGTTATTCAAAAGCCATAGGAGAACAAGATTTTTTCTATCATCTGGGATGTTCCATTCTTATAATGAGTAGTATTAATTATTTGACTTTTTCGAAAGGTGTTAAGTAATATATACAGAATACTAGTCAGATAAGAAAGGAGGAAATATCCAGCATCATACAACCTTTTACTTGTGAATGCTTTTGCAACAGAACCATTTAGAGGCAATCCAGCAGTTGTTTGTATATTAGATAAAACTCCAAGTGATCAATTCATGGAACGGCTTGCCCATGAAATGAATCAACCTGAAACAGTTTTTGCTTGTCGTAAAGCGGATAATGAATATGATTTACATTGGTTTACTCCAAAAGCAGAAATTAAATTCTGCGGCCATGGTACATTAGCGTCGGGAAAGGGAAGGATGAACAAGATGTCGCTTGAAAGTGTAAAAGTCCATTTTAAACAGTGGAATCGTGAAGATGATGTAATGGAATTTGAAACATTGACTGCTACGGTTGAGGAAGCCGCTGACACAATTGGCGTCATCCCCGCTCGAATTGCGAAGACGCTATCCTTCAGGGGAGAAGGGGACAAAGGCATCTTAATCGTAGCTGCTGGTGATGCCAAAATCGATAACAAGAAATTTCGCCGCACATTTGGCTTTAAGGCCCGTATGCTCACGCCTGACGAAGTGCTGGAGCAAACCGGGCATGTTATAGGCGGAGTTTGCCCGTTCGGGTTGAAAAATGAGATGGACGTCTATCTGGATATCTCAATGAAACGCTTCGAAACCCTTTTCCCCGCCTGTGGAAGCACAAACTCTGCCATCGAATTGACATGTGATGAATTATTTCAATATTCATTTGCTAAAGGATGGGTAGATGTTTGTAAAGGATGGGAAGAAGTCGAGTCTAGAGAGACGGTAGCCGTAAACAATGATGAACTTTGAAATGAACTATACAAAAGTATTCGATCAAACAACCGGTTGTGTTAGTAAACGACTGGTTGTTTTTTATACTTTTTAGGGGATATCTTCGCAGCTGCTGAAAAAAATGGAGAAATACACCGAAGGGTTATCTTATGTTGAGAAACTGTTAAATGAAATTAATTCAATAACTAAGGGAGTCTTGCTGTCAGCAAGGCTTTTTTGTTAATAAAAGCAATTATGACGAATTATGACAAAAAAAGAAGTGGCCAAAAATAAAAAAGGTAGTAATCGTATTAGAAAAGAAATTATATTATTTTTAAAAAATACGCCCCAGGTCTTAGATACTTTACATTTATGGTCCTTAGAAGGAATAATTATTTTCGAGTATGGTTAAGTTTGAGGTAGTCATTTTCTTCAAGAAACGAAACTCTTATTCTTTTTATCCGTATAATTAGAAAAAGAGTATATGACAGGGGTCGATATACGATGAATCGGTTTTTAGCATTTCTTGTCCGAATGTTGATTGCAATCCCGACAGCTGCCACTGTTTGGCTGGTGAGTTTTATTTCTTTCGATCAAACGTTTATGTTTTCGACAGCATTTTCCTTGGCCGGAGCGATTCTCACATATTGGATGATTTCAGTCTATTTGAAGTATCGATTCTTAAGAAAACATCGTCTAACTAGAAAAGAATATCGATATATTAAGAAAAATTTGGATGAAGCTAAACCAAAAATTTCTCGTTTGCATAAAGCGCTTATTTCCATACGGCATATTCCATCTTTGAAACAAAGAATGGAATTTATTCGAATCACGAGAAAAATATACATTTTGACAAAAAAAGAGCCGAAACGTTTTTACAAGGCGGAACGATTTTATTTTTCCCATTTGGATTCGGCCGTTGAGCTGGCAGAGAAATATGTTTTCTTATCTTCGCAGCCAAAAAAGGACCGGGAGCTGGAAAAATCCCTTGTTGAAACGCGCCGAACGTTAGAGGAGCTCAAAACTTCGATTGAAAATGATTTATATCAAGTCCTTTCTGATGACATAGATCAGCTGCATTTTGAATTGGATGTGGCCAAGCATTCGATAAGAAAAATCAAGGAATCACAATTACATGAAGAAGGCAGGAGATTAAAATGAACGAAAACAATTCATCACTGTTAAAAAAAACAAGCAATGAGGATTTAATGGATGACTTGCTTTCTAACCCGTTTGGAGAGAATGAAAAAATACCAATTCTCGAAAAGCATGAAGAAAAGCAAGTTAGACTTATTGACGTGATCCCGGAAGAACATAAGGCAAAGGCCTATCAGCTTGCGGAACAGATTGACCCGAAAAATCATGAAGCGATTATCTCATATGGAACGCCGGCCCAATCCAAGCTTTTGTCATTTTCGGAAACTATGCTTGAGCATGTCCAACAAAAGGATGTAGGCGAGATAGGAAGTATCATAAACGACTTAATGAGGAAGCTGAATGAGGTGAACCCTGATGAGCTGAAACCGGGTCGGCCGTCCTTATTCGCGCGCATGTTCGGAAAGCTATCAGCATCCATACAGGAGGTACTTTCCAAATATCAAAAAACAAGTGCACAGATCGATCGGATTAGTATGAAGTTAGAAAGAAGCAAAAATATCCTTTTATCAGATATCGCCATGCTTGAAAAGCTCTATGAAAAAAATAAGGAGTATTTTCAAGCCTTAAATGTGTACATTGCAGCAGGTGAATTAAAGCTTGAAGAATTGTATAAAAAGACGATTCCGGAGCTTAAGAAAGCAGCTGAAGAGACAAACGATCAAATGAAGTTTCAAGAAGTAAACGATATGATCCAATTTGCCGACCGTCTGGAGAAACGTTTGCATGATTTGAAATTAAGCCGGGAAATTACAATCCAAAGTGCTCCTCAAATCCGCCTAATTCAAAATACAAACCAGACGCTTGTCGAGAAAATCCAATCTTCCATAATGACGGCGATTCCACTTTGGAAGAATCAGGTTGCGATCGCTCTCACATTGATCAGGCAGCGCCATGCCGTCGAAGCACAAAAACAAGTATCAAAGACAACAAATGAGCTTTTGCTAAGAAATGCAGAAATGTTAAAAACGAATACGATTGAAGCGGCAAGAGAAAACGAGCGCGGCCTCGTCGATATCGAGACATTAAAGAAAACCCAGGAAAATTTAATCGCAACACTCGAAGAGACCTTGCGGATCCAGGAAGAAGGGCGAAACAAACGCCGCCAAGCCGAAATTGAGCTGGCTTCTATGGAAGACGAGCTAAGGAAGAAGTTGTTAGAAATAAAAGGGGAGTAATCCCCTTTTAGTTTATTTTCGTAAAAAGTTTCTTCTATTGGCTGCTTAATATTTTTGTAGAAAAGGATGATTGCTTTGAATATGGCAGATTTAGTATTTCAAATTTTTTCAATGTCTCTAGTTATTTTGTTTTTTGTATCAATTGGTCTGTTAATTAATTCATTGGTAAAAAATCAAAAATATAAGAACCATTCCAATACAGCAATTGAGCAAAAGTTGGATAAAATTATCGAACTTCTGGAAAAAAACAATAATGATAAAAATTGAAGGTGATTTAGTGGGAGTTATGAAAAAACTCATATGGTATTTTACTAAATAAACATTATTAAGAAGGGATAGAAAAATATAGAACAAGCAGAAAATAACTGCATGTTCTATCCATAGTTGATCTTATTTGCGGCGGAATCCCATTATCAATGCCCCAATTGAAAGTAATAGAGCAATAATCGATAGAGCCATTGTTGTTGTTTGTGTGCCGTCATTCTCTGATTTCGCTGTTGCAGCTGTATCTTTTACAGAATCATTATTACCGGCCTGATGGCCATCATGGTGACCGGTATTTTGTTTCTCTGATGCAGGTGCTGCAGTAATCTTCGTGAGCGAATGGGGTGTATCGGAGCCTTCAACTCCTGTCCATTCTACGATACTGTTGTCTTTATAGTATTGGAAAGCATCCCAAGCAGCGTCTTGTTCTTTGTCTGGATTTTTTGCCACAAATGCAAAACGTTGGAATTGTCCAGGTAAAATTCCCTCGCCTTTTGCTGTCCATGTAATCGATGTTACTTTGCCAGATTCGTCTTTTTCAGTGGTTGTTGCCCATCCTGGCACCGGCTCATATGACTTATATTCTAATCCATCAGGAATTTTCAATGTTACTTTTGTCGTCGCAACCTCTTTTTCAACAGGTACTTTTACCGTATAAGTTTCCCATGCTCCGGGAGCTGAAGTACTCGGATTTACAGTGACATGTGCACTGGCTGTACCTGCAAAAAGAGCCATTGCTGTCATGGTTGAAATAAGAACTGCGGATGATTTTTTAAAGATATTTTTCATTTTATTAAATCTCCTTTCGTTTGTGCTCGCCCCTTCTTATCCTTTAACTCGACCTTAAATACGTTTACTCCTTCTACATTGTTATTACATATGCCCATGCTTATCAAAAAATCAATTGCTCATTGTATAGCAGCCCATGAAAGTCTTTACATTTCAACTATAGGATAAACTTGTGATGAAATTGTGATAAAACCAGGGGGGATATTCTATTTTTTATGATTTTCTAAAGGTAAAAAGATGTAATAAATATGAAGTTAAATGGCAATAATGGCAATTATCATAAAATCAAGAGGTGTAGTGAGTGAAAGACGAATTAAACATTTTTTATCGAATTTTTACAACTACCAAGGATGCAATCGAAAAATTTATGAGTATGCTGGACCCTGTCATTCAAAATGCCAAGGATGATCATGAACGTCTATATTATCACCACATTTATGAAGAGGAAGAACAAAGGCTATCACGTTTAGTGGAACTTATTCCGCTTATTAGTAAATTTGAAAAAGAAAAAGATGAGAAAATCTTTTCACCGGCCAACAATGAGTTTAATCGCCTTTTACAAGAATTAAATCTTGAAAAATTCGGATTGCATAATTTTGTAGAGCACTTGGATTTAGCTCTTTTTCAATTTACAGATGAGGAACGAAGTTCACTGTTAAAGCAAATGAGGGATGTTTCCTACCAAGATTATCAACAAGTTAAAGAAATGTTAAATAAGATAAATGAACGATTTGACCATGACTATGTCGATCCGCACGCACATCATGATGAACACCACGACCACTTAGCTCCACCTGGTTCTTCACCAATTATAAAACAACTAAAGAATAAAAAAGGGTTTACTGTAGGCAGTTTATTATAGCGAAAGATGTAGGAGGAGAAAAGAATGGGCAAGACTCAACTATTTCCGGATTCACCATTAACAGATCAAGATTTCTTACAATTAGATCAAACCGTCATTGACACTGCACGAAGACAATTGATTGGACGCCGATTTATCGAATTGTACGGCCCGCTTGGAAGAGGAGTACAAAGTATTTTTAATGACATATTTATTGAAAACCACGAAGCAAAAATGGATTTTCAAGGATCATTTGATACAGAAATCCAGTCCAGTAAGCGGGTAAATTACACAATCCCGTTACTTTACAAAGATTTCGTTCTATATTGGCGTGATTTAGAACAGGCAAAAGTTTTAGACATCCCTATTGATTTTTCCGCAGCTGCAAATGCTGCCCGGGATGTGGCGATATTAGAGGATCAGATGATTTTTCACGGATCAAAGGAATTTGATATCCCTGGGTTGATGAATGTAAAAGGTCGGTCCACACACTTAATTGGAAATTGGTACGAATCAGGAAACGCCTTTCAAGATGTAGTGGAAGCAAGAAACAAATTACTTGAGATGAAGCATAATGGACCGTTTGCTCTTGTTTTATCACCGGAGTTATATTCATTGTTGCACCGCGTACATAAAGATACAAACGTTTTAGAAATTGAACATGTTCGTGAACTTGTTACAGATGGGGTATTCCAATCCCCGGTTTTAAAAGGAAAAACGGGAGTCCTCGTCAATACAGGGCGAAATAATCTTGATCTTGCTGTTTCAGAGGACTTTGATACAGCATACTTGGGAGAAGAAGGAATGAACCATCCTTTCCGTGTGTATGAAACGGTTGTTTTGCGGATCAAACGACCATCTGCCATATGTACACTAGAAGACGGCGGAGAGTAATGGATGAGTGCCAATGAATAAAAGAGCATTCACTGTTGGCTCCCTTATTCCCAGAAATATGATGATTCATAAAGTTTCAAGATCTAAACCAGAACGTCAGCACCTTAATGAAATTATTTTGCTTCAAAACCAAATGAGATTTAAGATCGAACCTACTAAAGGAAATTTATTAGATGTTGCTTTAGATCAAGGGCAAGCCTTGCAATATAAATGCCGAAAGGGAACTTGCGGAGTGTGTACAGTAAAAGTGATAGAAGGATTATCTAGCTTATCCCTTCCAAACGAAAAAGAACAAAAAAAGCTAAAGAAAGCCTTAAACGATCATTATCGACTAGCTTGTCAAGCAGAAATTCGTTAAATGAAAAACGAGGTCCCCTCTGGAACCTCATTTTTTTATGCTAAAACGCGTTCATTTAAATGAATAAGCTTTTCTTCAATTGGGAATGGAAGTGAAATATTGTGCTTCTTAAGTTCTTTTACACTTATATCTCGAACAAGTTTTAACGCTTCTTTCTTAAAAGAATGTGTGACAAATCCATCATTTACTTCACATAACTTTTGTAAGTATTGTAAAGTACCTTGTAACAATAATTGTTTCGCATGTGTATTATTAAGCTGGCAAATCAACTTATGCTGCAATCCTTTAATCACAGCAATTTGATCAACGTGCGCCATAATATTTGTTCCATTCTCATCTATAAAACATAGGGAAACATATTGACCTTTTGATAAGTCAATATTCGTAAATACCGGGTTATGGTATATTTCACCAGATGACAAACGAATCAAGTCTGCTTCTGCAGCTCCGCCTATTTTACGGTGATTTGAAATAACAGTATGAATATCCTTCAACCCATGTAACATGTTAAACATATGGTTTCCCCCTGACCGATATCTTAACGCTTCTGAAATTATTGTAGGGAAAATGAGAATCATTGTCAATTGGTAGTGCTTTCCTACTTTGAGAATATGTAATGCATCTACCATTAATGATTCAAAAAATGCTAATACCGCTTATTTAATATTAAACCGAGAGTTATTTCCGGTTCCGGTGCAGAAACAATTTAGGATTGAATAGCTAAGAGTGCAGCCGGGGATATCACGAGTTTTTGTTTTATAAAAACAGTAAGCGACCTTGTTCAACTTGATAAGATGATAAGGTCGCTTTAACTTTAATGATGTATATGAAACAATTAATTAATTAATTAACTGAGTGACTATGAAGGCAGCTCAACATCATTTGCTAGTTGATTCTTCAGGAGATGTTTCTTCATTTGCGGGTTCCTCTGTACTCGTATCACCGTTAGCGGGATCTTCCGGATTCGCTTCCCCGCTTGTAGGTTCTTCAGTACTATTCTCACCGCCTGTCGTAGGTTCTTCAGTATTCATATCACTATTTGCAGGTTTTTCTGTATTTATCTCTCCGTTAGTTGGCTCTTCTTGAGGATTCATGTCTTGATCAGTGTTGCAGGCCGTAACAACCATTAAAGCAAATACAGGAATCGAAAGTTTCCAAAGTTTTTTAAATACCATTACTATTCCTCCTCATTATTTTTTAAAGACGTTTCCTTCTATGGATTTTTATTGCATGGGATTTTCAACTCCCTTCCTTCAAACGTAAAGCCATTATAAACAAGCAATTCTGAAAAATTTGTCGATTAATTCAATATTTACCTATCTTTAAATGAACTGTTAACTTACATTAATAAAAGAAAAGAGACTTTATTATTTGCAGTGTTTTTTTTTGTTAAAGAAATATCTTGAACAAGGATTTGTTGGATGGAGGAAATTTTGATGGCAATGACACAAACAGTATTAATACGTGGTCTTTTATTGTGAATCTTTTCATGATTCCCAATATATAGTATGAATAAAAATTTTTATGGTATAAGGTAATGGATTTTTTCAGAATATTATTGAATTAACTGACGTCATTTCTTTAAAATTGTAAAAAAGGAATTATTAGAAAATTGGATAATTTAACTTTTTTTTAAGAAAATATTTCATAGGGGGAAATGGTATGCAACTTATATCAAATCATTTAGAGCCTAAATTACTGCAATCTTACCAATTATTTTATGAAGATAGTCCAACCCCTTTTTTAATAAGAGAAAATAACACATGGTTGTATGCAAATGCTGCAGCTCTGAACCTTTTAGGAATTAAGCAAATGTCGGATTTTATTGGTACGGAAGTAAGTGATTGGATTGTACAAGAGAAAACGGTTATGGAAAAGTGGATTTACCTACAGAAAATAGTAACGATTGATCTATTTTGGAAAACAACACATGGTAAAGAGATCTACTTAGAAACCCATAACATACCAATTGTAGAGTCTCCAAACATGTTTCAAGTATTTATCCGTAAAAATCTTACGACGAATCATAATCAGAGATTAAATGATATTAAACTAAAACTTATTGCTGATTACACAACTGAAATGGTTGGAGAATTAGATTTAACTGGTAAATTCATATATATTTCGCCATCTTATCAAGAAATTACAGGTTATATACCTGAACTCGCTATAGGTGAGAACCCCTTTGATTTGATTCATCCTAGTGAAAGGGAGTCGGTTTTTGAACGTTTTTTACAGATTATTCATAATAGTGAAATCCTGACAGTAGAGTGTAAGTTTTTACATGCAAGAAATGATTACATTTGGTTAGAAACACATTTTATTCCCGTTGTGGAAGATGAGAAGGTAAAACATGTGACTGTGGTTTCTAGAGATATTACGAAAAGAAAAGAAGCAGAAGAGAAATTACGCAAAAGTGAAGCCCAACACCGAATTATTTTAGAGCATTCCAATGACCTAATTTGTGTTGTCACCACAGAAGGTATATATGAATATGCTTCCCCTTCTTATAAATTCATTTTAGGTTATGAACCAAAAGATATTGTGGGTAAAAATGTTTTTTCCTTTATGCATGATGAAGACATTCCTAAATTTAAAGAGTATTTATCACTTCTTGAAAAAAAGAAAAATAATTATTTCACTCTCACTTTTAGAAAAATAAATATAAATGGACAAGAAGTATTTTTTGAAGGCAAAGGAATGTCAGTTGAAGCACCAAATGGGGAAATTGAAAAATATGTATTCATATCAAGGGATATAAGTGAAAAACTAAAAACGGAAGAATATGTGAGAAATAACGAAAAGTTAGCAGTTTTAGGACAATTGGCGGCAGGTATCGCGCATGAAATAAGAAATCCACTGACGTCCATAAAGGGATTTGTCGAGCTGATTGAAGAGAACAATACCTTACCTGCAATTCAATCCTACTGTCGAATAATAAACGATGAATTAAATCGACTAGAACAAATTGTTAGTGAGTTTATGATTTTAGGTAAGCCTCAAATTCTTAAAATGGAAAAAAATATTAATCTACATCAATTATTAAAGGAAACGATTTTTATTCTGACTCCTCAAGCAACTCTATATAATGTTGAATTAATACATAATACATCATCTGAAGAAATATATATGAATGGTGAACCAAACCTCTTAAAGCAAGCCTTTATGAACATTATCAAAAATGCAATTGAAGCCTTGCCGAAAGGTGGAAAAGTGGTAATATCGGCAGAAATACAAGACGAAAGCTGTATCATTTATTTTGAAGATAATGGAATAGGGATTGAAGAGGATAGATTACAAAACATTGGAGTTCCTTTTTATTCGAATAAGGAGAAAGGAATGGGACTGGGTTTAACGATTACAAATCGTATTATTACACAACACAAAGGGAAAATGATATTTAACAGCAAACTTAATGAAGGGACACTCGTAAAAATTATATTACCTCTGACTAATGAGTAAATTCATTCAGCATTCTCTGTATTCAGTACAGTATTGACCTTTTTTGACCAAATTGGTATAATAAAAAAAGTATATTAATTAGGAAAGAATACTAAAGTAAACAACAAAGAAGATGAACACTACATTTTGTAGAAATTCATCTTCTTTTTATTGTTTAAAAACATACATCTTGAATAAACCAAAGGAGATGCAAGAGAAATGGGATTATCGTTTCCCGAAAGAAGACTCCCACTTCAAGGAATGGGAAGGGCGAAGCCCAATGAGTAAGTGGAGATGAATGTCGGTTAGCGATAGCCAAAACCTTCCTCACTATGCTATAATAAGAACAAACGTTCCATATGGAAGTGAGGTGAACGACATGATCGTCCACAAAGCCTATAAATTTCGCATCTATCCAAACAAGAAACAAATGGAACTCATTAACAAAACGATTGGCTGTTCAAGGTTCGTTTTTAACTTTTTTCTTGCTAAGCACAAAGCAAAGGACGCTTACTGGCATATTTGCGCAGAAATGGTTCAAAACGGTCAGCTACCAAAGAATAATTGGAAGGGTGAGTACTTCAACAAGGAAGAAACCATAAAATCACTTCCTGAATTAAAAAAACAGTATGAATTTTTAAAGGAAGTGGATAGTATTGCGTTGCAAAAATCAGTTGAAAATCTTGCCGACTCTTATGTTCGATACTACAAAAAACAAAACAAACAGCCTCGATTTAAGTCTAAAAAGAATCAGGTTCAATCTTACACAACGAAACATGTAAATGGAAATATAGCTGTTGAAGGCAACTATATTAAACTTCCTAAACTTGGACTTGTTCGTTTTGCCAAAAGCCGCGAAGTAGAAGGACATATCCTAAATGCAACAATACGGTGTAATCCTTCGGGTAAATACTTTGTTTCTCTGGGAACGGAGACAGAAGTATTTGAATGGCCAAAAACCCGTTCATCTATTGGGGTTGACGTAGGAATTAAAGATTTTGCTATTCTTTCCGATGGAACAACCTACTCCAATCCAAAATTTTTCCGCTCCTTAGAGGAAAAATTAGCGAAAGCACAACGGATTATGAGTAGACGAACCGTTGGCGGTGCAAATTGGTATAAAGCTAAAAAGAAAGTCGCCCGTATACACGAAAAAATAGCTAATGCAAGAAAGGATTTTTTAGACAAGGTTTCAACCGATATTGTCAAGAACCACGACATTATCGGCATGGAAGACTTGTCTATATCTAATATGTTAAAGAATCATCATCTTGCAAAAGCCATTAACGAAGTATCATGGTCACAATTCAAAAGCATGATTGAATATAAAGCAAAATGGTATGGAAAACAAGTAGTAACTGTTTCGAAAAACTTTCCTTCCAGTCAGCTTTGTTCAAATTGTGGCTATCAAAACAAAGACGTTAAAAATCTGAGATTGCGTGAATGGGACTGTCCTTCTTGTGAAACCCATCATGATCGAGATATTAACGCAAGCTTAAATCTTATAAATGAAGCTATAAGGCTTCTAACCGTCGGTGCAACGGGGCTAGCCTACTAAGATAACTGAAGATTACTTCGGTGTTCGTAGGAATCTCCCTCTTCAAACAACTTTTAAGGTCGTTAAGTGGTGAGTAGTTCAATGAACAAAGGTGTGACGTTTTTGAACTTCGATGAAACTTATTTTTCGCAGAAAAAACTTCAATCCTATACGCATGAGAGCATTGATTTTCTCAATCTTCTGCATGTAAACTTATATTGTGAAAAAGATTCGCTGGAGGAAATTGAAAGACGTCTTTCAGAAAGAAAACAGAAAGGTATTACGTTTATCGGCAGCGGAAACTATCACTATGTTACTTATTTATTGTTAAAAGAAATAGATAAACCGTTTACATTAGTTTTATTTGACAATCATTCTGACATGGATACGTCAGAGGATACAACTGAAGAGATCATATCTTGCGGTTCATGGGTTTCTTTTGCACTTAAACATATTCCGATGATGAAACAGATTATTATGATCGGACCTTCTTCAGCAAAGATTGCTTCTTCTGATTTTTCAAAAGTGAAAATTTTTCCTTTTGAGCGCCAACAAAACTATTCTTCCAAACGCATACTTTCTACCATTCAAACGGATACGGTTTATATTAGCATCGATAAAGATGTATTAAGTAAAACAGATGCTGTGACAAACTGGGATCAAGGAAACATGAGCATTCTCACTCTGATCCAATATCTGCAAGATATTCTTGAACACAAAGACGTTTGCGGTGTGGACATTTGCGGCGAAATGCCTTCATCGCCAATCAATTTGTTTATGCAAACCTATAAAGATTCTATTCAGAAAAATGAAATTGCTAATTTAAAAATTTTACAAACATGTTTAGGTACTTCACGCCAAAAATCATCAGAACAAAGGATTCGCACGTTCCACCTTACCAAATATACTAAAGCATATAAGGGGGGCGTTCAGATGCCTTCCTAACACCTTTTCACGTGCCTTCTAGTTAACAATTGTTCAGGAATAATTATCAATTCGATGTGTAGATTTTGTACATATATGTAGGAGTTGAAGCCGGTTATTGCATTAACGAACTATTTAGTTTAAAAATAAATAGAGGTAAAAAATTTAAGATTAGAGAGGAAATTCCCATGTCATCAACAAATTCAAATCCATCTATGGCTTCACTTTTACGAAATCGTTTCATCCTAACGATTATGACGGCCGGCTTGTTTATTCAGATTGGCATTTGGGTACGCAACTTTGCAATTTTATTGTTTGTCACGGAGAAGACGAATGGGGATGCGCTTGCCGTTTCACTCATATCCGTGGCTGAATTTGCACCGATTTTTATTTTCTCCTTTATTGGCGGTACATTCGCAGACCGTTGGCGGCCGAAACGAACGATGATCTGGTGCGACCTTTTAAGCGCTGTATCGATATTTGTCATCTTAATGGCTCTCCTGTTCAGCACATGGAAGGTTGTTTTCCTCGCAACATTCGTTTCCGCGATACTATCCCAATTCTCTCAGCCTTCAGGGATGAAGCTGTTTAAAGTACACGTTTCGGGAGAACAAATGCAGGCGGGTATGTCATTATTCCAGACGATGATGGCTACATTCATGATTATAGGTCCGGTAGTAGGCACTTTCTTCTTTCAACAATTTGGTATACACATCTCTATGGCGGTAGTAGGTATAGCTTTTCTATTATCTGCTCTCGTCCTGACCTTATTGCCTCCCGACCGAATTGAGAAGAAGGACGAAAGTGAGACGTCGCTCTGGCATGAAATGAAGCTCGGCTTTCAATATGTTTGGTCGCGCAAGATTCTTGTGACTTTGGGAGGCGGCTTCATGGCTGCTGGATTAGGGATTGGATTAATCCACCCGTTGGCCATCTTTCTGGTAACAGAGCGCCTTGGTCTGGAAAAGGAATACCTGCAATGGCTGTTCGCAGCCAATGGAGCTGCTATGATCATCGGTGGCGCGGTGGCGATGGTATTCTCCAATCGGATTGCGCCTCACATCCTGCTGATGCTGGGTATGGGAAGCATGGCTGCAGGAATTTTTATAATGGGTTGGTCCACTATGTTCTGGCTTACTTTAGTGGCTGAATTTATCATCGGTCTATTCATGCCTGCTCTCCAGATTGGCATTAATACGATTATACTGAACAATACCGACGAAGCTTTTGTAGGACGTGTAAATGGAATATTGACCCCTTTGTTTATGGGTGCGATGGTCATCACGATGAGCTTGGCCGGTATGTTGAAGGAACAATTCTCCCTAGTCGCGATCTACGAGGCCTCTGCAGCTCTCTTCCTTATTGGCATTCTGGTCACGCTCCCGATGTTCCGAATGCTTTCAACGGCTGAAGCCAAGTAAACAAAACACAATAAAGCATCAAGTGTTTTGTAGATCTTACCATTTGCTCTAGAATTGAATGAATGAACGATACTGAAAAAAATCAGTATCGTTTTTTTATATCTAAATTTAGATTACTGGAAAGCATGCGGAGTAACACGAATAAATAATGTACTGCCCATACACATTAATCCTTATTGAATACAATATAGCGATATTAGGGAGTAAAGGGGTGTTTAAATGTCTAAGGGCAAAAAAGAAAAAGTGATTCATGTTGATAAGTTAATCATTCATGCCAAGGAAGTTGATATTATTCATAAACGAAAAGAAGATGACAGAAAAGATGATTTTCAAAGGATTGATCCTTGGGGGTTTCTTTGGGGCAGGCCTCGAAGAATTCAAGAAAATAAGCAAGAGCCTGCTTCAGAAGAAAAACAATAAGATTTGATAGATAGATATAGAATTTCAAACACATTTAGCATCTAAAATTTTTCATTTGGAGATTATATCATAGGCTGACTCTAAAGTCGTTGAATAGCGACTTTTTCAAGTCAGCTTTATTTTGTGCCATTTTTTAAAAAAGAGAGCATTTGAGTGGAAGGCGCTCTAAAAAGGTGAACAAAGGCTTCCCATCTTCTCTCTTGAAAATTTGTCATATGAATGATTACCCCACACAAAAATGCAAATAGCCAAAAACGAAACCATTTCATACATATTCCGTATATAATGATGAAGATGGCAGTCCAGGCTTCTCGATAAAAACAAACGCACCTTACATCTGGAAAATTCAGTAAAATGGAGGGATTATATATTATGATGAAGAAATTATTAGCAGCCGTTCTCTCAATATCAATTGCTTTTACCCCGGTAGGAAGCTTTGTGTTTGACGGACATGACAATGTCGTAAGCGCAAAATCCTATAAATCCGGGAAGAGAAGCTTTAATCCGAGCCCATCAAGCCCATCACAGTACAAAAAAACGGAAACCAATTCATTTACGAAGAAATCAACAAATTCCAAGAGTTTTAGCGATTCCTATAAGAAAGGCGGCTTCATGCGCGGCCTTTTATATGGGGGGATTGCCGGTATGCTGTTGGGCGGGTTGTTAGGTAATTTAGGTGCTTTTGGTGCTGTTATCGGTTTTCTGATCAATTTCCTTGCGATCGTTGTACTTATTTCACTTCTTCGCGGCATTTTCAAAATGCTGAACAATAAGCGCAGAGAACAGGAAGAATATCCATGGAGACGTTAATCATCTCGGAACAGGATATCATCAATGCGGTCTGTATATACATCGCCGAAAAAAAGCAAATCAAGCCCGAAGAAGTTGAAGTGGAATTGATGTATGACGATGATTACGGCTTTTCAGCAGAGGTGTATGTTGCCGGCAGAAAACAAGTTCTTATCATGCAGAATTTAATAGAAGCCCTTCGCGGCTGGCTCGACCAAGTGCTGCACATGAATCCTTACTCCGGAATTGAGCTGGTGCTTGACGATGAGGAAGGGATTATTGCCCGCATCAAGGGTAATTAAAGTGAAAAGGTAAATTTCCTATTCAGTTAAGGAGATTTACCTTTTTCCGATTCCTCGGCAATTTTCGTTCCAAGAAGAAGTTCATTACTTAATATTTTTGTCGCAGTTTATTTAGTCGTAAAATTCATTATGCGGCACCAAGCACATCCGTGATCAGAGAAAGTACTAGTAAAATCCCCAAAATGATACTAGCTGTTATTGCCAATATTTTATTTTTGAGTTCCTTTCCCGGCACAATGGAACGAAAATACAAAATAAATCCAATTGCAATCAGAATAGATTCCAACAAGATACTAACTGCCGGGAATCTCCACAAACCAAAACCGAGCAATGGAAGATCCCAGAAATTACCCGGTAATATTGGCAAGTCTGCACGATGCACCAATAGATCAAGGAGCCAATGACTAAAGACCACCAATGAAATTACGAAACCGCCGCGCTTTCCCCAAAAGCGCCCTGCCAAAAGTCCGACGAAAAGCGCAATTAACAATGCCCCCAGAAGGGAATGAGAGTAGTCAGCGTGTATTAAAATTTCACCGTACCCATTTTCGGCTACAGGCACAATAGTTTCCACTCCGGACAAATAAAAAGGCACAAAAACCACATCAAGCATTTGTGTACTCAGCATGAGTGCCCAAAGCGGCACCTCCGGCGACTTGGCTTTGACTGCTGCTGCCAGTCCAAAATGTCCTGCGAACATTTACTACACCTCATTTCGCTTGGAGGAACGAATTCTTGCGTCTAACCAACCGCATCCTACTGTAAAAAGAAACAAAACAATAAAAAATTCATGCTTTCTTCCTCTCCTTCTTTCAATTAATGTAAAACTAATAATATTAGTTTAATAAATAACTAATATTATTAGTTTTTGCAAATATAATTTTCCAATTAAGGCGTCAGGCACCCATTAAAACCAAATGTAGATCAGAAGCTGCTTGTCGTATTAAACTTAAACGCTGATTTGCCGGTTTTTGGATCAGAGTTCATAAGCAAAGGCTATCAGCTATTAATCAGCAATTATAAAGTGGACGAAAGCGAGCGGATTGATCGCATTGTTTTACGTCCGTATGAGGCGAGGGTGTATTTGTTAGAGGATGATAAAAAATAAACGACAATTCGGCCATAGCCTTTGTTTGGAAAAGGTTATGGTTTTTTTTTTTGATCCGTGAAATTTTATCACAGAATAAATTTTAGTTTTGTGGAAATTTTAAATTGTCCGTTCCTGCTTCTAAAGCAGGGAAAATTAACTTATTTATGGAAAATATATAATAGAGTAAACTATTACGAAAATGTCTACGGTACTTCAATATACAAAAGAAAGGGCGGATCGTTTTTGAGTATATTGGATAAAAAGAAAATAATGGAAATTAGAGATCGTCTTCAAAAACGCGTCGTGAAACTGCCGGATGGCACTTCAGTTCCATGTTTAGGACAAGGAACATGGAAAATGGGAGAAAATCCACAGGTGAAAGAGCAGGAAATCAAAGCAATACAACTCGGCATAGAGTTGGGCATGAAGCTAATTGATACAGCTGAAATGTATGGAGATGGCGGTGCTGAACGTATAGTAGGCGAAGCGATCAAAGGACGCAGGGATGAAGTTTTTTTAGTATCGAAAGTGTATCCGCATAATGAAGGATTAAACATGATTTCAAAAGCATGCGAAAACAGCTTAAAACGGATTGGGACGGACTATTTGGACTTATATCTTTTACACTGGAGAGGCCGGATTCCTTTAGAAGAAACGATTGAAGGCATGGAAAAGCTTCGGAAAGAAGGGAAAATTCTAAGATGGGGAGTCTCCAATTTTGATACGGATGATATGGAAGAGTTATGGAACGCTGATAGAGGACAAAATTGTGCGACAAACCAAGTGTTATACCATCTAGGTTCCAGAGGAATTGATTTTGATCTACTCCCTTGGCAGCGAGAACATAACATGCCGATCATGGCCTATAGTCCAATTGCTCAAGGAGGCTCCTTAAGGAAACAATTATTAACGGATCCAATCGTCAATGAAATTGCAGAAAAATACAATGTAAAACCGTTGCAAATCGCGCTTGCTTGGACGATACGAACAAATGATGTCATTTCCATTCCAAAAGCTGTGCAGGAACAACATGTGATCGAAAACGCTGAAGCTGCTTCGATTGAATTGACCGAAGAAGATCTGAACAGACTTGATGAGGTGTTTCCGAAACCTACTAAAAAAATGCCGTTGGATATTATTTAAAAGAACTCCGTCTCGAATTCTTTTTTTACATGGGGTTTATTTTGTAAAGAATTGTTCAATTTGTTAATCCCGCGAAAATTTGAATGAATTCCGCGGAAATCTCTCATAATTCCGTCAAAAATCGAATGAATTCCGCGGAAATCTCTCATAATTCCGTCAAAAATCGAATGAATTCCGCGGAAAACACCAATAATTCCGCGGAAAAGTTGTATAATTCCGTAAAACCTCCCAAGAGGCCTCAATAGTACGGGATTAAGCACGGAAAGAATCAGTTTAAACATGTTGAAGAACCGAAGTTTAAAATGATGGAAGATTTCGATTTATAGATCTCCAAAAAAGAAGAGTTGCGGCTTCTTTGTACGCAACTCTTCATTTATGTCTATATCAATTTTTCGAAATTCACGCGCTTGTTTAGTGCATACATGATTGGTGCACCAACGATCATTACAACAAATTCGCCAATGGCAGTTGTCAGCCATGTATATAAGAAAGGCAAGCCAAATGCTAAATGAAGTTCCAGCGCTATGAGGAACATGGTGAAAGTAAACACCAAAGTATTAAACGCCATACGCGCCCATACGCCTTTTATAAAGCGCGCAGAAAAAATGGTGATTAATAAAGAGATAACAGTTTGTCCTACGCCAAATACAAGATCATATGCGACCATCGGCGAAAACAATAAATTGGTTAAAAAGACACCTAATACCATTCCGTAAATATATTTCTTGTTGAACACAACAAGATGGTTAAAAATTTCGGAAACCCGAAATTGTATTTGGGTAAATCCAAACGGCTGAATGAGCATGGAGACAGCAATATACAAGGCTGCCAAAATCCCATTCCCGACAAGTGTTTTGATATTCATATTGTATTCTCTCCTTAGTTTTTTATCGTGGGATGGTTTCGAACCACGTCGAGTGGACACTCGAAGAAAACATTATAATACACATTAAAAATTTGGTCAAAATAGAAGCCCGGCTGTACGAAACAGCTGGGCTTCTATTATCATCTATTTTGTTAGATGATAGGATAATTCTGAATGTATCGTGGATTACTATAGTAAGGCGGCCTTGGTCCAATTTATGAATTGAA
Organism: Bacillus methanolicus; assembly: GCF_028888695.1. Classification (NCBI taxonomy): domain Bacteria; kingdom Bacillati; phylum Bacillota; class Bacilli; order Caryophanales; family Bacillaceae; genus Bacillus; species Bacillus methanolicus. Next base: position 1,019,319 of record NZ_PNFF01000002.1, read on the forward strand.
TAGCTATTTATAAAACCGAATTTCCATTATTTTAGAGGAAATCGATTTTTTGTATTAGCGTATTTACGTAACATAATGAAGTAAGAAATTTTCTCAGTTGATGACAAATTGAATAAAATAAACATTTAGATGACATATTGTTATATTTAAGAAAGTTGTTTTTCAATCAATTTAAAATGATATAATTTTCTGAAAAATATATTATCTTAAAGGGAAAGGAAAGGAGAGATTCTAATTATGTACGAACTAAAAACAAAAGAAACCGACAACAGTGTCATTGAGTTTATTGAAAATATCGAAAGCCCCAAAAAACGTGAAGACGCATATAAATTATTAGATATTTTTACTGAAACGACAGGTTATAAAGCAAAAATGTGGGGACCAAGTATTATTGGATTTGGTTCATATCATTATAAATATGAATCCGGCCACGAAGGCGATGCACCGCTAGTCGGCTTTTCACCTCGAAAAGCCAAAATCAGTTTGTATTTAGCTGCGGGTGACACAAAACGAGATGAATTGTTAAAGGACTTTGGAAAACATACGACTGGAAAAGGATGTGTGTACATCAACAAAGTAGCAGATATTAATGTTGATGTTTTAAAAGCGTTAATTAACCAATCTATAAGTTATTTGAAAGAAACCTATCCTGATAATTAAGGTGTTTAAAGAAAGTTGATGACTTAAGAATTCAACTTATGGTACCTGACACCTTATTTGTTTAATAGAAAGTTGTCCTACCCCAATATAAGAACGCCCTGTTGTTTCTTACAGCAGGGCAACTTTACCGAGAATGAAGTAAAGGTTTAAAAGTCCTGCAGCTTTATCACATCACCGTTATTTGCAAGCACACCGTATTCACAATCTAATTTTCCGCACAATACATATTTTTTCTGTTCGAAATCATAGACATATACAGGTTTTAATTCAATCTTTGTCCTGATTTTTTCAAAAGCTGTTTCTTTACTAATTGTGATATTTTCAGATGCAGTGTATTGATCAAACATGTCTAAAAAAGACTGATTGTCGATATAATTTGCTGCTTCTAAGGTATTTGTATCAATCAAAACCATTAGTTTTCGCTGGTATACCCGCAAGTCATGTTGCAAAGGTTTCAGTTCCGCATTGATATACCTGTTGTCACGAAAAAAATAAGTAAGCTTCCATTTTCCTGAGTCATCCGGATATTGTTTGCGTAAAAAGTTGACAACAGCTTCAATGCTTTTATCTTGATCCAGCTTCGTAATCGGGAATGTATCAGGATGCGGCTCACGTGAGAAAGCCTGCTCAATTGTAATTGTTTCACTTATGTTGATTTCGCGCCTTTTAAAAGGTCCTGAAATAGATGCATCCCAATAAAGGACTTTATCTATTTTTATGTACGGCCTTACATCTGGTTCAAATGGAATTGTTCCGGTTTTGTCATTCTTTACATATATTTCTTCCAGCCCGTACATAGGTATACATTTTTCTTTTTTCGAAGAAGGAAACTCAAGAAGCTTAACTTGGTTTCTTGCGGTTTGTTCCAAATCTTTAAGAGAAAGGGAAAATAACTCTTCTTTAAACATCTCTTTAGAATGAAAGCTTCCATTAACGGAAAAAAGGGTCAATCTTCCATTCTCATCAAATTCAAAGTGAATGGAGCCTGACGGTGAGATCGGAATACCATTGAAACATTCTTCGAAATAAATGTTTAATTCTTCTTGTTTCCTGATCCTGAACTGTTTGCCATATAACAATCCTGTTTCTTTCTCAATCCAATGTATTATTTCATTGATATCGTTCGTATTAAATTTTAGTCCAACCGCCAGGGATGTTCCGCCGACAAAAATAATTCGTCTAAATCGACGACTGTTTATGTCTAAATCAATAACTGCTGTACCAACAGGATTGCAATCCTCATCTGTATGTTCCGATATATTGTTTGGATACCACTCCATCGACAACATATAATCGGTACCATTTAGTATATTTTTTTCACGATAGATATTAACGGTATGTAATTGATAGTGTTCCAGGCCTATTTTTTCTTTTGTAAAATTAACCAATTCTTTTACTCTCGCATCCATTTTGGATTTCCACGCTCTCCTGTGATTTTTTCTTTAACATTATCATAGCATGACCAATTTGCAACAGGAGGTTCTATAGCAAAAAATGAAGAGCCTCATGCTCTTCATTTTTGATTAGAACTCAGGTAATTCATCTAAGTTGTTTTCTTTGATTCCGTCAGGTTCGCTTCTTAATATATCACGTCCGTATTTATGAAAGACGTCGACATTTGCGAGTTTACCTGCTTTTGCTTCCGAAAGAGCAGTAGGGTAATCAAGCTCCCTTCCAGAGCTTGTCTTAACAGCGATGATGTTATCATCTTCGTTTTTCCTGACAGCAATAATTTCTTCCTTACTTGAATTGTCCGGCGGTTGGTCAGTTTTAGCTTGTTGGGTTCCTTGATGCTTATATTGTTCGTATGCGTCTTCAAACTTGTTCATAGTCTTCCCACCTCCATTAATTTATGGTAGCCATTAGATGAAAGAATATGCGTGTTGGAAGAAATGTTTCAATTATTTATTTGATAATTTTCGTATTCATTCTTTAAAATTAAATAATGCACAATTCGTTGCATTATCTCTTGTCCAACTAACAACACCAATCTGAATGACGCTTGACGTCTTACTTATATAGGAAATTGCATCAAATTTTGTTATTGTCAAAAACCTAGTTGACAGATAAGATTAATTGGATTAAAATACACATAATTAATAATATTCAAACTTACATATGGTTAGTAAATATTGGTCAGTGAACGGAAATACATAGACATTGTTTTTTGTCTTATTTAAAGGGGAGATAAAGTTTGTGAGTAGTATAAATGAATAGTGAAGCTGATCGGAATACCGAAGGCTCCAGACTCTACAATTTGTAGGGATTGGAGCTTTTATTATTAGAAAGGCAGGTAATTGGATGAATGATATTGTTACAATTTCCGAGAGTTCCTCATAAGAATTCAGATCACCACCTAAATAAGTCAATTAAACCGAATAATGAGTGATGAATATATGGTTCTACCGGTCAACCGGAGACACGGATTCTATTTTATAGACTGTGTCTCTTTTTTAATTTATTTTGCATGAAACGCGGGGGGAAGAACAAATGAAGAAAAAATTAGTCAGCTTTCTAGTATTATTAATTGCTTTCATCTTAGCAGGCTGCGGAAATAGCAGTGTAAAGGGAAGTAAGGCAGAAACAAAACATGAAAAAACAACCATTGATTATTTAGCATTTACAGGTTCTGTTTATCCTGCGGAACTAGCAGAGGATTTAGGATATCTTGGACCAATCAAATTAAATTCAAAAGGATTTGTCAACGGAGGTCCTGAAAGCATTCAGGCAGCTGCGACAGGTGAAACAGATTTTGGGGGTGCATTTAATGGAGCGATTATTAAATTACTTGCAACAAATGCGAATGTTGAATGGGTCATTAATTATTATGGAACGAATGAAAAAACGTTTTTCGGAGCTTTTACAACAGAAGACAGCGAGATAAAAACAGCTCGTGATTTAATAGGCAAAAAAATTGCGATGAATACACTTGGAGCACACGGTGAATTTATCGTTAAAGAATATTTGAGAAAAAACGGCTTAACAGAAAAAGAAATTAAAAAGGTGACACTTTTAGCGATGCCGCCAATTAATATTGAACAGGCGTTGCGAAAAGGCCAAATTGACGTCGGACTTATCAATGGCGCTCTACAAGATAAAGCATTGGAGCGCGGTGGATTGAAACTTTTATTTAGTGATTATGACTTGTATGGGGCTTTCAGTGCTGGCGGATATGTTTTAAATAAAGACTTTGTAAAAGAAAATCCAAACACAGCGAAAAAGTTTGTTGAAGGGGTAGCGAAAGCCATCGAATGGTCAAAAACAACACCGCGCGAAGAAGTGATCGCTCGGATGGAAAAAATCATGAAAGAAAGAAATAAGTCAGAGGATACTTCTGCTTTGAAGTACTGGAAAAGTTATGGTGTAGCAACAGAAGGAGGAGTGATTCAAGAAAAAGAAGCACAGATGTGGATAAAGCAATTAGAGCAGGAGGGGCAGCTGCAAATAGGACAGTTAAAAGCTAAGAATCTTTTTACAAATAAATACAATCCCTATGCAAAAAAATAACTAAAAGGAGCTGTTCTTTTTATGAATCCGAAAATAATCTTAAGAAATGTTAGCAAAGAATTTTTAATAAAAAGCAAAGACACTAACGATGGCGTAAAAGATCAGAAATTTTCCGCTTTATCAAGTATTAATTTAGAAATTCAAAATGGAGAATTTTTCACGATTGTCGGTCCGAGCGGCTGCGGGAAATCTACACTTTTAGATTTGCTTGCAGGGTTATCGGAACCCACTTCGGGGGAACTGTTAATCGATAATCAGCCGATAATAGGAACGGGGCTAAATCGTGGTATTGTTTTTCAGCAATATGCATTATTTCCATGGAAAACGGCTCTTGGGAATATCGAATTTGGACTAGAAGCAAAAGGTATAGCGAAAAAAGAACGAATTGAGATCGCAAAAGAATATTTATCTTTAGTCGGACTTTCAAGGTTTGCCAATCATTATCCACATGAATTATCCGGCGGAATGAAGCAAAGAGTGGCGATTGCCAGAAGCTTAGCGTACGACCCGGAAATTTTATTAATGGATGAACCCTTTGCTGCCTTAGATGCGCAAACACGTGATACTTTGCAAATCGAATTATTAGCAATATGGGAAAAAACAAAAAAAACCATTGTCTTTATTACTCATGGTATTGATGAAGCTGTATTTCTTGGACAGCGAGTAGCCATTATGACAAGCAGGCCCGGTAAAATTAAACAAATAATTGATATTCCATTTACCGGTAAAGACAGAGATGAACATATGCGTTCCCACCATCTTTATGCCGAACTTAGAGAAGAAGTATGGAGCCATTTGCGCAAGGAAGTGATGAAAGCGCAAGTTAATGAATTAATTGATTTTCCGCCTCAGGCGGATGAACCAACCGGTATTTTCAAAAAAGGAGCGGTGTGATCAATGAGTAATATCGAACTAACTAGTACACTTCAGAAACGCCCCAGCAAAAGTCATTCTATTAAATGGCTTATGCCATTTATGAAAAAAACTGTGAAAAAAAGCATCATTCTTTTATTGTTGCTTGCTCTTTGGGAAGCTTTACCTCGTGCTGGGTTGGTGGATAGGGTGTTTTTGCCTCCCTTATCAGAGGTGCTACAGACGTGGTGGCAGCTCATGTTGTCAGGAGAATTAACAAGTCATATCAGCGCCAGCCTTGTTCGTTCTGTTTCAGGTTATTTTTTTGCTGTACTAATCGGCATTCCAGTTGGATTGATGATTGGGTGGTACACATTAGCTGGGGATTTATTAAATCCTGTTATAGAAGTGTTCAGAAATACAGCTCCGCTAGCTTTGCTTCCTGTTTTTACCTTGATTTTGGGAATAGGCGAAACATCCAAAATTGCAGTTGTTATTTATGGTTGCTTATGGCCTATTTTATTAAATACGATTAGCGGAGTAAGAAATGTTGACCCACTGTTAATTAAGTCTGCTAAATCGTTTGGATTGTCACCTTTTCAAATTTTTCAAAAAGTTATTTTGCCTGCTGCTATTCCTTCTATTTTCATCGGTTTACGATTGGCAGCTTCTCTTTCCATCCTTGTATTGATCGCTGCTGAAATGATTGGAGCAAAAGCGGGTCTTGGCTTTTTAATCAACTATTCGCAATTCAGTTTTCAAATTCCAAACATGTACGCCGGGATTATTACTATTTCATTTATTGGTTATCTAATCAACGCTGTGCTGATTAGGATAGAAAAAAAGTTCTCGAATTGGAAACCACAAAAAGAATAGAATAGGAGGAATCAATGGTGAGCAAAGGGAAAAGTCAAATGAAATTAGGGGCCTTTATAATGAGTGTAGGTCATCATGTAGCAGCTTGGCGTCATCCTGAAGCAGGAGCCACTGATATTTTGAATATTGATTTTTATAAAAATATTGCTCAAACAGCTGAGCGGGGAAAGTTTGACATGCTGTTTTTAGCCGATGTTCTCTCAGTACAAGATGATGATGCATCACTAAAATATAAGGCTTCTATTTACTTTGAACCGCTGACACTTTTATCCGCACTTTCAACTGTAACAAAGCATATCGGCCTTGCAGCAACAATCTCCACTTCTTATAATGAACCTTTTCATATTGCACGCAAAGTGGCTTCATTGGATCACATAAGTAAAGGCCGGGCCGCTTGGAATGTCGTAACTTCTAATTTGGAAAGCGAAGCATTGAATTTTAATAGAAAAAATCATTTAGAGCATGCTGTCCGTTATGAAAGAGCAAGAGAATTTTTGGAAGTTGTGAAAGGGTTATGGGACAGCTGGGAAAAAGATGCATTAATTATTGATAAGAAAACAGGGGTTTTTGCCGATGAGAAGAAAGTTCATACTTTAAATCATCAGAAAAGGTTTTTTTCCGTAAAAGGTCCATTAAATATTTCGAATCCTCCGCAAGGTCACCCGGTTATTATTCAAGCAGGTTCTTCTGAAGCAGGTAAACAACTGGCTGCAGAAACAGCTGATGTTATATTTACCGCTTGGCAAACATTAAAAGAAGCGCAGGCTTTTTATAAAGAAGTAAAAAGTCTAGTAGGAGATTATGGACGCTCTCCTGAAGATTTGAAAATTATGCCTGGCGTTTTACCTATCATAGGAAAAACAGAGCAAGAAGCAAAAGAAAAGGAACAACTTTTACAAGAACTTGTTCTTCCGGAACTTGGGGTATCGCTTTTATCTGGTTTGCTTGGGATTGATTTATCAACTTATCCGATTGATGGACCGCTTCCTGATTTGCCAAATGTCGATGAAATAAACGGCGGAAAGAGTCGTTATCAGCTTCTTCTTGACCTGGCTAAGAGAGAAAAATTAACAATCAGACAGCTTAGTTTGCGAATTGCTGGCGCAAGAGGCCACCGTACAATTAAGGGAACAGCAGAACAAATCGCCGATCAGTTGGAAGAATGGTTTATTAATGATGCGGCAGACGGGTTTAATATTATGCCACCATATTTCCCAGGAGGACTTGCAGATTTTGTTGATTTTGTCATTCCGGAATTACAAAGAAGAGGGCTGTTTAGAACAGAATATACTGGAAAAACCTTACGCGACCATCTTGGATTAAAAAGACCTGGTAATCAATTTGTAAAAGCTTTACAACAAACTTAATCTGAAACAATACTCATACTTATGTGTGCAAAAGATTAATTTTTCATATTGCGCCTAGTTAAGGATCATTTCTGCCAGGGGGTTTCTCTTTTCGTCTTGTCTTGCTTCTTTGACTGCTAGCTTATAGAAAGTTAATACTCAGAGCGATAACAATAAGAGGTATCGCTCTGAGTGCTTAGGGTCAGTCTTCATTGCGTTAAAGTGATGAGGGACTGACCCTTTTTGAATTTGCTTTTAGTACAATTTAATATGTTGTAAGATAAAACTGTTAAAGTAAATACTGAAAAACAGTTATCAATCTTTGTTGTTTACGGGATGGGAATTTTTATGATGTCTATTTTTACAGAATAGGGTGTTTAACATGATTGAATCAGGAAAAGTAAAAGAATTTCTTACACATGAAGAAGGGAGCATCCGCGAGTTTGCTGCAAAGTATTTTGCTGAAGGAAATTTCAGTGATGAAGATAAACTGGATATCATGCCGTTAATTTTGGAAAGCTGCGAGAAGTATAGTCAGCAAGAGATGATCAATCGGCTTGTGTTATCTTATGCACAAGAATTGCCGCAATCTACAGAGACGATTGCAACCATTCTTTCGAGGTTGGAAAAGAAAAAAGAGATTAATTATTGGTATGAGCCAATCATTGCCAATGCTTCACCTGATGTTGTAACTCCTTTCCTTGATGATCTGGACAATCTTCTTTCTGAACGAATTAAAAAAATTATCAGGCAGAAGCAAGAAATTGCTGCAAAGGACACCGAATCCCTACGGCGGGAGCTAATTGATTTTGGTGATAAATCGGCAGGGAAATATACAAATCAATTTGATTATAACTATGGTAAATATCTTGCCAGAGAACTTGCCGGAAGAAAGGATCTCTCTTCAGAATTAATTCTTGACCAGCAGGAGTTCCAATTTTACTCAATGCTTTCGCTGCTTCTTCTACATCTAAGTCACCTTCACTTGTTAACGCATTAATAAGCAAAGGTACCGAATCTGCCACCCGTCGTTCACCCAACATATATATCAGGTAAATATTTGTATAACCGCGATACTCATTCAAATCGTAGGATTGCAGCTACATTGTTTCATCCATTAAAGAGCGTTTTTTTCAGGAGGATTGGTCTTTCCGCTCGTTCGCATCCGGTGTGCTGGCAAATATTAAAAGAGAAGAAAGTGAAACTGCGATTCATGAGTTATTACAAAAAGAAGATGATTTAACTATTATTACTGTTTTGGCAGACGGACTATGCAAGCTGTTAAGTGTAAAGGGTATTCCAGTCGTGAAAAAATACATAGATGAGGATTATTACGACAGCGGGATGCTCTCACTTGAAGAGTCTCTCTATGTTACTTGTGTGATCCCCGGGGAAAAGCCGCCGGAAATGGAACAGTGGAAAAAAGAAATTGATAGAGATCAAAGCAAAACAACAAACAAAAGCAATTTTCTTCAAGTTCCGACACTGAATTTATTAGATGATTCAATGATAAAGACACAGCCATATGTTCGGGAAATCAAAGTTGGCAGAAATGCCCCTTGTCCTTGTGGAAGTGGGAAAAAATAGAAAAAATATAAGAAATGCTGCGAGAAATGATATAAGATAACAGGCACCGATTAGAAACAAACGTCCAATGATAGTGCCTGTCACTTTTTGCGTTATAGTTCATTGTATTTCTTGTTGCTACCGTAAGCTTTGTCAACTGGATACTTTAGTGCATTCTTTTCCATTTTATTTTTTGTAATTTTTTCTAGGTCCAATCCTAGGTTATCGGCCAATAAAACAAGATAAATGAAAACATCGGCCATTTCATCTTGGATATTTTGTAGATTATCAGAAACTGCTTGTTCACTCGTTTTCCATTGGAAATTTTCGAGAAGTTCTGAGGCTTCTATTGATATCGAAACTGCCAAGTCTTTAGTGTTGTGGAATTGCGCCCAGTTTCGTTCATCACGGAATTTAATGATTTCTTCTATAAATTGTTTCATAAAATCAACTCCTAATCTAATAGAAATTTCAATAATTCGATTATACTATTAACGTAAATATATTTTATTAGTACTCGATTACTGTAAAATATTAAAGTCAAAAATTTTATTTAACAATACAAAAAATACAGGTTATTACAAATGATAAAAATTTGTCGTCGACCCCCAATAGCGTATTAACTCCGAGGGATCGACGACAATGTTATTTTGAGAGTATTAGCGAGAAAAAACAAAGAACATAAAAGAAAATAAAGAATTGATACCATTTTCGTTTTAAGATAAAATAAAGTCAAATCAATTTTGATTATCCTTAAAATACTGTAATTTCAACGATTTTTGGGGGTTTTTATCTTACCTATGAGGGATTGAAACTTTTGTAGGTAAAGAAGTAATTCATTCAACAATTATAGTTTTTATCTTACCTATGAGGGATTGAAACATACAATGGGACGGGACACCAATAAAACTGTTTTTCGGTTTTTATCTTACCTATGAGGGATTGAAACTTCCATTCCATATAGCTTACTCGAATCAATCATAGAGTTTTTATCTTACCTATGAGGGATTGAAACTTTTAAGTCAACCATATATTTATATAATTGCTTTAGTTTTTATCTTACCTATGAGGGATTGAAACCCTACTGTAAAACGTTGTAATTCACTATATGAAACGTTTTTATCTTACCTATGAGGGATTGAAACATCCAAGTGGCTACGACCTAGAAGCTGAAAATTGGAAGTTTTTATCTTACCTATGAGGGATTGAAACAACTAATTTAAACTCGTTATCATCTTTTGTTCAACGGTTTTTATCTTACCTATGAGGGATTGAAACTAGGCTTTTCGATACGCAGAAACAAGGTCATTATTGAGTTTTTATCTTACCTATGAGGGATTGAAACCATATAGAATAAAAAATCGGAGGAATCGATAATGAACGTTTTTATCTTACCTATGAGGGATTGAAACGTATTTTGCATGGTGCAGCGGTTGACCGAAAAGGTGTTTTTATCTTACCTATGAGGGATTGAAACTAACTATATATCTATAATAGTAACTAATAGCTATAAAATCGTTTTTATCTTACCTATGAGGGATTGAAACTGTAGCAGTGCCATGTGGCAAACGGTCCTTCAAAGTGTTTTTATCTTACCTATGAGGGATTGAAACTTCATCCAGCGGGCTAATTCTTTCTGACATCTAGAGCAGTTTTTATCTTACCTATGAGGGATTGAAACCTCGCTGAAATTGACAACTATGAATCGTTGCTATTCACAAGTTTTTATCTTACCTATGAGGGATTGAAACCGATGATCGGCCCGAATGGATGAAACAAGAGGACAAGTTTTTATCTTACCTATGAGGGATTGAAACTCTTGCTGATCCAGCGCTTGTGCTCTGGATCATACGAAGTTTTTATCTTACCTATGAGGGATTGAAACCTATATCGTTGATCGAAAAAAAGATATGGTGATCAGCGGGTTTTTATCTTACCTATGAGGGATTGAAACAATTTCTCAAAGTTTTCCTTTTTATCTTCCTGAATGTTTTTATCTTACCTATGAGGGATTGAAACGTGGAATGGAATCTGATTTGGAGTTTCCATCGAATGGAGTTTTTATCTTACCTATGAGGGATTGAAACCACTGTTAGGGTAATCAGAAACTTCAACCATGTTCGGTTTTTATCTTACCTATGAGGGATTGAAACAAGAATATCATTTTTGCTTGTTGTTGCTCTTCCATTGGTTTTTATCTTAATTATTATGGATTGAAACATCGCTGCTCAAAATCAGGCAAAGCTGATTGCAAAGTTTGAATCTTAATAAAAAGGATATGAAATCAATAATAACTCAACATGAAAAAATGTTATGTTTAAATTATACATTTAGTGTATATAATTACCATTAGTATCTTAGCTTATAAAAGAATTGAAACATTAATAATGTGATCATTATCTTACCTATCAAGGATTGAGTAAACTTTCAGACAAAGATTAATAAACTTTTTCTTAATTCTTAATTAAAACTTGATAAAAAACTATGTTGCTTCTGAATAAATTTAATTAATAATGTAATCATATAAACACACAGAAGTTATTAACGAGGAGGCATAAAAATGTTTGAGAGAAAAGTCATTAATATATCGATCACATCAATTATAAAAGATGGAAATCATGTAAGGAAAATATCGAAAAAAGTCTATTTACATGAAGAAACAAAAAGGGAAAATTGGATTTTTAAAAACCGATAAAATCCAAAACAAGCCGTATGTTTAAACAATTTATTAAATTTCATGAAAAATATTGAAAAAACAGTAAATATTGATAAAATTTTTCTCAAAAGGAGGTGCAAAATTGTGATTAAAACAATCCACACTCTTGGCAATAAGTATTTAACTGAGGAAAACCCATCTGTTATTCAAGCGATTACTTTACCGATTGCAAAGCCAAATGGTGCAACCAAATATGTCATAATTGTTGATTTTTCTATTACAGAGAAAAAAGTAAAACTAACACCAAAAGAAATAAGTGAGTCTACGTCTTTGGAGTTGCTATGGATTGGTACTGCGGATGGAGCAGCGAGCCCACAATGGTATGGAACAGTGAGCAATGTCGAATATTTGCTTAGTCAAACAATTACAAATCTCCTCGAGCGTTGGAATCAAGAGAATTCCTACTATTCTCTTTTAAAGCAGGCACAAGATAATTTTTTCTTGGATCTTGGCGCGGCAAAAAAATCAGATGAACGATACCGCTATGTTTTTAATCCGGCATATATCGGGAGCGAATTAAAGGAAAAAGATGCGAAAAAGGCCATTAAGGAAACAGCGAAACTGTTTCAAGCTTATATTGAAAAAGAAGCCAATGTGAACATAAAAGATGTCCTTTTATATTCTCTAGCTATTGATGGACAGCTCGTCGTTTCGCATCCAGAGTATGAACGGCTTGTGATCGAAGAGAAATTAAGCGTATTTGAAGATGCGAAAAAGGGGGTATGTGCTCTTACAAACAATGACACCCTTGTCACAGGCGAAACAACAAAATTAAAATTTAACTACTACATAAACGATAAAATCAGTTTTGCAAGCGGCCTAGAGAAAAAATCATTTCTCAAAAACTTATCCATCAGTAAAGACGCTTATCAAGCAATTATGGCAGGAGAAGCGTATATTCTTCGCAACTTTAATACTCGTTTCAGTGGCCTCCCTTGTTATATCATCCCAGATTTCTTATACGATTTACCGTTTAAAGATGTTCTTCTTCAAGATATAAGCAATCGTATTAGTGAACTTGTTAGGACAGTTAAAACAGTCGAAACAGCTGAAGCATTGCATCGAGACATCGAAGACTACAAAGAATTCGGAGATCAAATAGACAACCATATTTCGTTGCATTTTCTCTTTTATACCAAAGCGCAGTCAGCATTAAAGGTAAACAAGCTATTATCTGATGTTCCTCTAACTCATTTGCGCCGACTGGGCTACGAGATGCGAAAAGCAAGAGAAATAGGACAGCGCTTTTTTAAGAACGAAAAATTTAACCTCGGCTTGGAACCGATCTATTATTTAATTCCTATGCGTGTTCAACGCGGGGAAAACTTTGAGAAACGTAAAATTTTACAAGTATACGAGTCACTATTAACGAATAAACCGCTTTCGTATCAATGGCTAATTGCGCAATTTGTGCAGCTTGGGAAGGTTCACATGTACGCGAGCTATAGTCTTTATCAATATAGCGATAAAAAAGAATACAATGATTTTAATTTGGTAGAAGCTATGGTCCGAGCACAATTGTTCTTGAAACTGTTGCAAAACCTTAACTTAATTAAGGAGGAAAGGGAGATGACAAAGGTTACATATGATTTGCCTGATACTGATATTGTCGAGTATATGGAGACGATGAATTATGATATCGCGCAAAGTTCTTTATTTTTGCTCGGCTATTTAATCGCGAGGATTGGTTCTGCGCAAGTTGTCAAAACAAATGAACGAGCAGAAGCGCTTGGACAAGCCCGGGGCGGTAAAACAGCAAACAAACCGATTTTATCGAAGATTAATTATCATGGCATGAATAGGCAAAAACTGATGATGCTTTCAAGCGAAGTATTTGAAAAGTTGGGACAACTTAAAATTAATTCCTTACAAAATGAAGCTGTTTATGCGGAACATAAACGTCTTTTTGATACAGCATTGCAGGAAAAATGGAATTTATCCGATCGTGAAAGCGTTTTTTATTTGTTATCAGGCTACGCATATGGAACAAAGCGGATTTTAAGAAGCGCGAAAAAAGACAATCCGTCATCTGAATACGAAGAGTTAAGCAATAAATAGGGAGGAATTAATGATGAACAATAGTGAAATTCTATTTCTTTATGACGCCAAACTTACGAACCCAAACGGTGATATTGATGAAGAAAATCGTCCACGCATGGATTATGAACGTTCGTTAAACTTAGTGAGTGATGTGCGTTTAAAACGTTATATTCGTGATTATTTGGAACAGCTTGGAAATGAAATTTTTGTAGGTAAAGTCGACGGAGAAACGGTGAATGCGACAGAACGCATTAAGCGTTTATTTGAGAAAAAGTATGATGGAAAAGTGAACCTTAATAAACTATCAAAAGAAGAACAAGATTGGATGCTTGACCAATTCATCGATGTCCGTCTGTTCGGTGCGACGATGCCGATTAAATCGGAGGATAAAGGAAGCTCAATGACGTTTACTGGACCGGTTCAGTTTAACTGGGGATATTCGTTAAATAAGGTCACACTTGTCGAGTCGGCAAGTATTTCATCGCATTTCGGTTCAGATGATAAAAACGACGGTGGGAATATAGGTAAGGATTATCGTGTGTATTATTCTTTTCTAGCTTTTCATGGGATTATAAGCGGTCACCGCACGGCGCATACAAGATTAACAGAAGAAGATGTTCGATTGTTTGATCAAGCGGTTGTTAAAGCGATTCCATTGAGCGCGACACGTAGCAAAGTTGGCCAATATCCGCGTTTGTACGTACGTGTGGAATATAATTCTCCTGAGTTTATTGCCGGCGATTTGCGAGATTTGGTGTATTTGGAAGAAACAGAAGGGCTGCGTAGCATTTCGGAAGTAGATTTGCATATTGATCAACTTGTAAATAAATTACTGGAAGTAAACAGTGAAATTTCAAGTATTCACTACTGGCAAGATTCTAACTTGATGTTGAATTATGAAGGGCAAAAAGGTATGCTAACAGCTCTTTTCCCATCCGAGTTGGCGGATAAACTCGTTCCTGTAATGTAAAAAGGGTGACGTTTATGAAGATGCTTATTTTTGACCTTATCGGGAAGATGGGTCATTTCCGAAAAATGGATACTAACTCATCTTCTCTATCGTACTCCTTTCCGCCACGAATGACGATTGCTGGCATGCTCGCTGGTATTTTAGGGATGGAGCGAGACAGCTATTATGAAGTATTTTCACCGAATCAATGTCAAATTGCGGTATCGGTACGTACACCGATTCGCAAAGTTATGCAAACGGTAAACTATATGTTTGTAAAATCAAAAGCCCATTTAAACAATAGTGAAGGACATACGCAAATTCCCATTGAGTTTGTGCTCCCGGGGGGAGATGAAGCCAATTTGCGGTATCGCATCTATTTTTCCCACCGTGATCCATCTATTTATGAAAGCGTGAAACATCGAATACAATCAAGCCGGTATGTTTATCCTCCGTATTTAGGGTTATCTGAATTACTTGGGAAGTTGAACTGGGTTGCTGAAGCAGAGGGAACGCTAGTAGAAAACGATGAGACAGTTCCAATCCATTCTGTTGTAAGAATTCCTGATTTGCGCGAGCGGTCTATTCAATTTTCAACCGAAACACGCATTATTAAGGAATTCATGACACGCCAGTTTACGAATGAGAGAATGATTTATGAAACCGATTATTACTTATTTGAACAATCGCGACAATTAGTCGCTAGTCCGGCTGTACCTTTTGTAGCCGTTGCTTACGGGGAAGAAAAAGAAAACGTTTTATTTTTGTAAAGCAGGGCAGCGGTGGGTTTACCGCTGCTTTGTTTTTCAAGGGGTGATTCAAATGTATTTTTCTCATAATAATCCAGAGAAAAAATTGACTGTGCATTTAAAGGAAGTATACGAATATTCGCAAGATATGCTGAAAAATGTACCGC
Organism: Bacillus methanolicus; assembly: GCF_028888695.1. Taxonomy (NCBI): domain Bacteria; kingdom Bacillati; phylum Bacillota; class Bacilli; order Caryophanales; family Bacillaceae; genus Bacillus; species Bacillus methanolicus. The sequence goes on from NZ_PNFF01000002.1 coordinate 1,034,747, forward strand.
TGTCTACTGAAAATCGCAATGTACTTGAATATATCAGCAAAATCGTTGCGGTAACGCACGATTTCGGTAAATATTTATCATATTTTCAGGATTATTTGCAAACCGGTGAAGAGAGCGGAGATTTGCATCACCATTCGTTTATTTCCGCCGTGTTTGCCGCTCACCTTTTACGCCATACGACAAACTTAAATGCTTCATGGTCTGAGTTTGCCCCATTATTAGGTTACTTCGTTATTATGCACCACCATGGGAATTTGCGTGACGTTTCCCTAGATGTAACAAGATCGCGCCATATTGTTGAAAATACCGTGCAAGATTCGCTACATTATCGAGTTATCACGTTGAAACATCAAATAGATGATATTAAGAAACATGCTTCTTCCATTATTGACGATTTGTCTTCTTTATGGAACGAGCTTTCCATTCCGTTGTCTTTTTCTGAGGAACTTCATCGTTTTCTTCAAGACTATGAAAAAACATTTGATGAGGTTTACCGTCAATATTACTTAATAAGCAAACGAAGAAAACTTGAACTAACGAAGGAACTTTACTATTATGCATTGGTACTGTATTCAGTGCTCATCAATGCTGACAAATTATCGGCTGCTAATATTAAGCGAAAGCCGCGCGTTTATATTCCAGACCATCTTGTTGACCAGTATCGCCAAGCGAATTTTGATGTGGAAGTGACAGAAGGGACGAACGGTTGGAGAAACCGCATGTACAACGTTGTCATGAAACGAATCGACTATGTTTCAAAGATGAAGCCAGAGCAACGATTGTTTACGTTAACGGCGCCAACTGGGGCGGGAAAAACGCTTTTGTCGCTTTCCGTTGCTTTAAAATGGCGCGAGCAAACAGAACGGAAGTATGGATATTCACCAAAAATTATTTACGCTTTGCCGTTTACAAGCGTCATCGACCAAAACGAAAAAGTCATTCGTGATTTGTTAAGTCAGTTAGCCGATTTTCACGCGAATGAACAACGGTATTTAGTGAAGCATCACCACTTATCTACCTTCCAATACAAAACTGAAAACGAGGAATTGCCACTTCGTAAAGCGTTGTTGCTGACGGAAAGCTGGGAGGCAGAACTGATTGTCACGACATTTGTGCAATTGTTTCATACACTGATTGGCTACGAAAATTGCACGTTGAAAAAATTCCACCAAATCGCCGGAAGCATTATAATTCTCGACGAAATTCAAAACGTGCCGATTGAGTATTGGCCATTATTTCGTTCTGTATTGCATAAAATGGCAGAATTGTTTTCCTGCAAAATTTTGCTATTAACGGCTACGCAACCGCTCATTTTTACTGAAGGAGAGACAATTGAGCTTCTTGAATCCGAGAACGTAAAACCGATTGATTTCTTTAAAGAAATGGAACGTGTCGAGCTTCATTGGTTAGGGGGAGAAAAAGGCGCGTATAGTCCTATTGAATGGATAGAGTTGTTTCAAAGCCGCTTTGAAGATGGAAAAAACTATTTAGCGATTTTTAACACAATTAAGACATCGATAGAAATTTATGAAGGGATAAAAGAATGGTTAATCGAACGCGGTTATGAGGTGATCTACCTTTCTACAAATATTGTGCCTCGTGAGCGGAAACGACGCATTGAGCAAATTAAACAGCTTTTAAGAGAGAAGAACAAAGTCGTTGTTATTTCTACGCAAGTTGTGGAAGCGGGAGTCGATGTTGATTTTAATGTGGTGTATCGCGATTTGGGGCCAATTGATTCTATCGTACAAGCTGCGGGGCGCTGCAATCGCAACAGAAAATTACATGAACTTGGTAAGGTGTATATTACTCCGATTGAGCGTGACGGAAAGTTAGAGTCACAGTATGTATATGGGGCTGTTCATACAAAGATAGCGAAAGAAGTACTGCCAAAAACAGCGGTTTCCGAGCACCAATTTTTTGATATCATTGCCCAATATTTTACTGATGTGCGAGGCAATAAAGCGTTTACTGCTTCTGATGGAATTATAAAAGCGATCGAAGAGTTAAAATTTGACGCAAAAGATAAACAAGGAAGCAAAAACGAGCCGGAATATGTATCCGAATTTCGGTTAATTGAAGATGCGCATCAAGCGGTGGATGTATTTGTCGAAGCAGAAGAACAAGCGACGAATATTTGGCAGCAATACATTCAGAAGGTGATCGAAGAGAAAGATTTCGAAATCCGATTCGAAAATTATTTGGGCATGAAAAAAGAAGTGCGCCAATATGTCATTTCGGCCCCGATTAAACTAGTAAAGAATCTTGACCGTGATTTGTTTGATAAAACAAGAATGCTTTACTTATCCAATGACATCTTAAACCAATACTACAATTGCGAATATGGGCTGATTCGCACAAGTGAGATGGTGGATGCATGGATTATGTAATGGATGTGAATGGAACGCATATTTGGTATTACTTTATTTGCAAGCGCGAAGTTTGGCTGATTATTCATCAAATCGCTGCTGATCAAGAAGATGATAACCTTGAAATTGGCCGCTTCATTTCGGAAACGAGCTATCAGCGCGAGAAAAAAGAGCTGCTTATCGGCAATATTAAAGTGGACCGAATTCGCCGCGAAGGGGATACGCTAGTTGTCGGTGAAGTGAAGAAATCATCAACATATGAAAAAAGCGCTCTCTATCAATTGTTGTACTATCTTGATACATTGCGAAAAATGGGGATTGAAGCGAAAGGAGAGCTGTTATTTCCAAAAGAAAAGAAAGTAACGAAAGTGGAATGGACAGAAGAAGGAAAACAAGTTTTGGAAGAGGCGATTGCTGATATCCGCCGCATTTCTCGCTTGCCAGTCCCTCCAGAGCCGAAGAAAATTGGATTTTGTAGAAGCTGCGCATATCGTGAATATTGTTTTGCGGAGGAATCGTGATGAAAAAGACGCTCTATATTTTTCAAAGCGGCGAGCTGATTCGTCAAGACAACAGTATTTGTTTTGAGACAGCCGAGCGAAAACGGGTGCTTCCTGTTGAAGATGTTAATGATATTTACATTTTCGGAGAAGTAAATGTCACAAAGAAGTTTTTGGAGCTTATGGCACAAAAAAATATTTGTATTCACTATTTTAATTATTACGGCTACTATACGGGAACGTTTTATCCACGGGAGCATTTAAACGCAGGGCACGTCATATTAAAACAGGCGGAAGCGTATTTAAATTCGGAGAAGCGTCTTGCTTTAGCGCGGAAATTCATCGACGGTTCGATCGGGCAAATGATACAAGTTTTGAAATATTATCAAAACCGTACACAAGCCAACAGCGATAAATTTAAGGAAATGATTCTGGATTTTCAATTAAGTCGAGAAAAACTGGAACAATGGACGAGTGTCGAGGAAATGATGTCGACTGAAGGACATGTGCGAGAAAAATATTATAGTATGTTTGATGACATATTAAATCGTAATCCAGATTTTTTGTTCGAAAAACGTTCTAAGCGACCGCCGCTCAACCGTCTAAATGCGATGATTAGTTTTGGAAATCAGATTTGCTATACGATGGTGTTAAGTGAAATCTACAAGACGTATCTTGACCCACGCATCAGTTATTTACACGCGACAAATTTTCGACGTTTTTCGTTGAATTTAGACGTTGCGGAAATATTTAAACCAGTTATGGTCGATCGCCTCATTTTTACTCTAGTAAATAAAAAGATGATTACAAAAAAAGATTTTGACAAACATATGGAAGGGATTTTGTTATCAGAAGAGGGAAGGAAAAAATTTATTGAGGAATTGGACAAGCGCATGAAAACAACAGTAAACCACCGGCATCTTGGAAAGTCCGTCTCATACCGCCGTCTCATTCGTCTCGAACTTTATAAAATTCAAAAGCATCTTCTCGGTGAAAAAGAATACGAACCTTATCGTTCGTTATGGTAGGTGTTACTATGTTTGTTATACTAGTTTACGATTTTGAAAAAAAACGTGTTGCAAAAGCCTTGAAGATCGCAAGGAAATATTTGTACTGGGTGCAAAACTCGGTGCTTGAAGGAGAGATTTCTGAAGCAAACTACGTCAAGTTGAAAACGGAATTGGCAAATATTATGGATCCTAATGTTGATTCTGTTGTTTTCTATACATTTCGTACGCAAAAATATACGAAGAGAGAAGAGATGGGATTGCGAAAAGGTGGAGAAGATAACATTTTATAGGGGGAACAAATGAGGCTTACAATTCAATTCAGACCGAAAAATGGTACACTTATCCTGCCAATTAATTACGAAGAGGTGCTACAAGGATTTTTATACCGTTCGATTCAAGATTTTGAATTAGCGAATTTTTTGCATGATTTTGGATATATGAAAGAAAAGCGGCGGTTTAAGATGTTTACATTTAGCCGATTGTCTGGAACATATCGGATTCATCGTCAGGAGAAAGAAATCGAGTTTTTTGATGAAGTAACATGGCAAGTTTCTTCTTTGTTAGATTCGCTTATTTTTGATTTAGCGCGAAACTATTTATTGAAGGAACAATTTTTGTTAAATGGACAGCCGATTCATATCGAGGAAACAGTTGTAAAGTCGAAAGAGATCGCTGAAAAATGTTCTTATCAAATTAGGATGCTCTCGCCGCTTACAGTCTACAGCACTTATGAAAACCGATACGGCGAAAAGCGAACCCATTTTTTCTCACCGTTTGATCCTGTTTTTTCTGATATGGTAGAGAAAAATTTTTGTAATAAATTTCAAGCCTATTTTCAAGAGCAGCCAACGGAAAGGATAACCATTAAACCGAAAAAAGTAACTCAAAAAGATAAGGTTGTTACAACGTTTAAAGATTTCCGAATCAATGCGTGGAATGGAACTTTCGAAATTCAAGCTCCATTGTCTTATCTAAAATTTATGTATGAGGTTGGCATCGGAGCGAAAAACTCACAAGGATTCGGAATGTTTGAAATCATAGAATAGTCTCCTTCCTTGTCGTCGACCCCCAATATTGCACTAATACCGGGAGATCGACGACAAAATTATTTTTGAGGTATTCACGAGAAAAACAAAGAAAATACAAGAAAAATAGGGAATTGATAACAATTCCGTTTTAAGTTAAAATGAAGTCAAATCGATTTGGATTATTATCAAAATGCTGTTATAGCAGCATTTTTTGGGGTTTTTATCTTAACTATGAGGAATTGAAACTTCAATATTAGGAATGAATATTTTAGTATTTGATGGTTTTTATCTTAACTATGAGGAATTGAAACATTTTGAATAATTTTTCCACTTCAATATCAAAAGCTTCGAGTTTTTATCTTAACTATGAGGAATTGAAACAAATCCGACATACATGCCCAAAACAATTTATACTTGTTTTTATCTTAACTATGAGGAATTGAAACTGTAAAGGAAAATATTTTTTGCAGTATTTACATTGTTTCCGTTTTTATCTTAACTATGAGGAATTGAAACTCAGCGAATGACTCAATCAAGTCAGTATCGATGTCAAGGTTTTTATCTTAACTATGAGGAATTGAAACCGACTTTGACAACGCGTTCTGATGGGCCTGTAAAGGTTTTTATCTTAACTATGAGGAATTGAAACGCGATTGTCCATTGAACGATTGCTATGACTAAAGAAATCGTTTTTATCTTAACTATGAGGAATTGAAACATTTGTGTAGCGATATTTTATGGACTGATTTTTTTATGTTTTTATCTTAACTATGAGGAATTGAAACGAACGCATCAAAATCCGCTTGTGTCGCTTCTCGAACGTGTTTTTATCTTAACTATGAGGAATTGAAACGATTTCACGTAAACCGCGTCTAATTGTTTTGCTTGGTTTTTATCTTAACTATGAGGAATTGAAACAAAGTTTCTCTTTTAAATCGTTGTATTTTAGTCCTTTGTTTTTATCTTAACTATGAGGAATTGAAACTGATAAAAATAAAAATCATCGTGACAAGAACCGTCACGTTTTTATCTTAACTATGAGGAATTGAAACATAGTGCGGTTACATCTTCCTGTGTTGGTTTCTTTCGTTTTTATCTTAACTATGAGGAATTGAAACATTAATTTTGCCGGCGATTGGATCAGAGCCGCGGGAAAGTTTTTATCTTAACTATGAGGAATTGAAACTAGCTTCCCGTCCGGGTTTTGACCCTTTCATGTTGACCGTTTTTATCTTAACTATGAGGAATTGAAACAAAATTATATAAGAGAATATGCTGAATTATGTAATATGTTTTTATCTTAACTATGAGGAATTGAAACATCCATGTGAACTTCAACCCATACTTCATTAAAGTATGTTTTTATCTTAACTATGAGGAATTGAAACTAGCGAAAATGAAACACCTTTTGATATCCATGTCACGTTTTTATCTTAACTATGAGGAATTGAAACTGGTGCAATAGGAGCGCCAGGGTATTCAGTAATCAGAAGTTTTTATCTTAACTATGAGGAATTGAAACTGCCATACTGACCCGTTACTCATTTGTGATAAACTGTTTTTATCTTAACTATGAGGAATTGAAACAAAGAATAGTATTCGTTTTTTCCAATTATCAAATGGGTTTTTATCTTAACTATGAGGAATTGAAACTAGCGAAAATGAAACACCTTTTGATATCCATGTCACGTTTTTATCTTAACTATGAGGAATTGAAACTGGTGCAATAGGAGCGCCAGGGTATTCAGTAATCAGAAGTTTTTATCTTAACTATGAGGAATTGAAACTGGAACATATAGCTGCGGTCATGAGGGCCGAGTGAGGTTTTTATCTTAACTATGAGGAATTGAAACTTTCTTCCTTAAAAAGAAATACCACACCACTAGAAGTTTTTATCTTAACTATGAGGAATTGAAACTAACACTTTGACAGATGGTGAACAATTGGAGGGTAAGTTTTTATCTTAACTATGAGGACAGAGTTTAAGCTGTTTAGTGATGAAATGGAACAACAGCTGCTTAAACAAATTAAAGCAATTGACTTTGAACAATTAAATCAAGTTTATCAACCATTAATTCCTACATTATCAGAAAAACCATTTACAAAATCACAGTTTCAGCAGTGGATTCATGATATGTTTACACAAGGCCGTAAGATTCGCCGCTGCATTATGCAGTGGAATGATAGTAATGAGTCCCTTGCGCCTTATGTCCAATTGTTATTTGTATTTTCTCTTCTTTTAGATGCCGATAAATCGGAAGCTGGGATCATGCAAAAGGAAACATGGTCGTTTTCGGATCGACTGTGTATGATTTTAATGAGAAACGTGTAGCTAAGGCGTTGAAAATTGCTCGTAAGTATCTTCATTGGGTGCAAAACTCTGTTTTTGAAGGAGAAATTTCACAAGCGAATTATAAAAAGCTTAAGATCGAATTGCAAAATATTATGAATCCGGATGAGGATTCGGTTATCTTTTATACATTTCAAACGCAAAAATACTGGTTACGTGAGGAATTTGGGTTAAAAAAAGGCGGTGACGAATTTATTTTGTAGAAAGAAGGAAGTTATGCAACTAACGGCAACTATGAAGACAACCGTCTGGCCCGAACGATAAAACTTTCTTTTTGTAAACCGGAATTGGTAGACTAAACTCTAAAGGGTTTGGGAAGTAAGCGTAAAATAACGCCCACGTGTTTTTTCGTGGGCGTTTATTATATGCTCTATTTAGTTTTATTTGGTATGCGACATTCTTCTGGAATTGTCTTCGACCAAGGAAGGAGTTGATCGATGGCTTCTACATCATTGTGATCTATCAATGGTAATTGTTCGAAAAGATAGGTTAAGTAGTTCAATGGATTTAATTGATTCTCTTTAGCTGTTTCGACAATGCTATAAATAATAGCGCTGGCTGATGCACCTTTCATCGATTGTGCAAATAGCCATGCCTTCCGGCCCATCACGAATGGTTTAATCGATCGTTCTGCACGATTATTATCGATTTCAAGTCGACCATCTTCTAAAAACACTATGAGCTTACTCCATTGATTTATACAATATGTAATTGCCTCTCCCAATTTGCTTTTTGGGGGAACATAAGGGCGTTTTGTTTTTAGCCATGCCAAAAAAGCGTCTAACACAGGTTTACTGTGTTCAAGACGGTATTCTTTGCGCTGTTTGGGAGTACAGTTCTCAAATTTTTCACTGATTTGTCTTTCAATCTGGAATAATTGATTACAGAATTGAATTCCTTCTGCAGCGGTTGATGATGTTTTATCCACATTGGCTGGTAATGCCTTCAGTGCTTCATCGAATTTTCGCCTTGCATGTGCCCAACACCCTACCAGTTCGACATCCTTTAATTCATGATATCCTGCATATCCATCTACATGCAGATATCCCTTAAATCCTTTTAGAAAAGCCTTCGGATGTTTACTGTGACGAGTCGTTTGATAATCATATAAGATGATCGGCGGTACGTCTCGTCCTGTTCGATACATCCACATATAGGACTTCGAATTCGCTTTTCGTCCAGGTTCTGCTAGAACTTGAAGTGTAGTTTCATCCGCATGTAGAATATCGTTTTCGAGTAATAGCTCATGCATCCGTTTATGTAAAATGGAAAGCCAATTGGTTGCACCATAAATCATCCAGTTGGCGAGCGTTTGGCGTGATAAATACACACCGAATCGTTCCAACTGCTTTTCTTGACGATAAAGAGGCATTCCTTCCACGTATTTTTGGTTCATGATATAGGCCATAGCCGATGCAGATGCCAAACTTTTTGGGTAAATTGGTGTTGGCATTTTGGCCGTGACAATCGGTGTCTCGATTCCTTCCCGTTCACATTGACGGCAACTGTAAATATGTTGAACATGCTCAACGACTTTTACTTGAGCAGGAATAATCTTGATTTCTCTTCGTATTTCCGTACTCATTTCGTGTACGGTTCCACCGCAACACAAACAAACCTGCTCTTCTTCGGCTAAACGATAGTGAATCGTTTCCGTCGGCAAGTTCTCTAGTTTCGCATCGCGTTGTCCTACAGACTTCTTCCGTTTATAAGTAATGGTTTCAAGTGTAGGTTCTTCCACTTCTGTATCCGCTGTGATTTCAGCTTCATTAAAAAGAGGAAGTTCGAGTTGATCCGGATTCGTTTTTTCACTGGAAGCCCCAAATTTTTTATGTTGGCTAAGGCGGAATTGTTCTTCCAACCATTTGATTTTAGCCTGTAAGGCTTCATTTTGTTTTTTGAGTTCCGCATTTCTCGCTTGCAGTTCTTCAATTGTTGATTCATTGGTTTGTTTGTGTTTGTTCATAAGTTAAAGAATAAAGGAAAGGAATTGACAGGTCAATGTCAAATTCCTTTTAAACCATGATTTTAGCTGATACTTGTTCATGTGCTTGTTTTTGTTCAAATGAAAGACCATCGAGCAACCAACTGAATTGGCGGGGAGTGATGCACAAAGGGCCGGGAGTTCTTTCATCAGGCCATTGAAAGACCCCTTTCTCTAAACGACGATAGTACAACCAAAACCCATTGTGATCCCAATGGAGAATTTTCAATTTATCTCGTTTCCGATTACAGAAAACAAAGAGATTAGAAGAGAAAGGATTTAACTGAAAGCTCATTTGAACAATGGCTGCTAATCCATCAATCGACTTGCGTAAATCCGTTGCCCCCGCTGCTAAATAAACATGTTGAATGGATGTTTTACTTAACATGTGTTTTCAGCACCTGAACCACTTCGTTGAAAAGGAGTGGATTGAAACCTTCTTTTACTTCGATGGAAAATTCCCCAATGTTAACGATGAGCGGGGAGTTTTTTTCATCCAACGGATGGGATACTTCAACAGTTAGCCATTGAGGGGAAGTCCGTGAAGTTTCAGTTGTCTCTAACTCTAGTCTTTTCATCCATTTATACATACTTTGATGACTTACTTGATTTTGTTTGCACCAAGCTTTTATACTTGACTCTCCACTAGATCGATAAGATTCGATTCGTTGTTGCCACAATTGTTTTCGTTCATCTGGGGACATAAAAATAAAAACCTCCTAACTTTTGATGTTGATCTAATTATCACAAAACATCAAAATGGTTAGAAGGTGTGGGATATTTGGCGCTTACTTTGGGAATGTTCTGTATCATTTGAGAAGTGTAGTGATGGAGCGCTTGTCGTCGATCCTCAATCGTGCAAAAACAGGGATCGACGACAAAATTATTTTTGGAGTATTTGCAAGAAAAACAAACTTACCTATGAGGGATTGAAACACGCCTTTTCTTTTTCCGGATCAAGGTCCACGACAGGTTTTTATCTTACCTATAAGGAATTGAAACCCTGTGATTGAGGGATGTTTTCCGCTTGACTACCTAATTTTTTATCTTAAATATGAAGAAGTGAAACCCCCGTGTATACATTTTTTTCACTTTCTGAATTAAACTTCTTCCATAACATTAAAAAACCAAATATTTGCTCTATTATCCAATTCACTTGGTACAGGAATGTTTTTGAATCCTGTACCAAGTTTTTTATTTGGAGATTAAAATAAAGCAATGTTTTATTTTCATAGCAATAGTTTTCAATTCATTAAATAACATACGACACAGGACACTGTAATGAGTGATTATATGTTTACTGTTTAATTCATTTGTACAGTTAGCTTTGCTATTTGCGTTAGATTTTCCAAGTAGCAATGAAATTTTGATGAAGGTTTTTTATCTTGATATACCTAAAGAAATTTGCTAGTTTCCTAGAATTCTAAGGGTATTTTTATTGTATCTGGTAATGTAACCCTTTAAAATTAATATAAAAGTTACCAAATTTATATAATATTGGAGTTGTAATAGGAAAAATGTACCATACTGTTGTGATGACGTGCGGAGTTTCTTTATTAACAGGGGAGTCGAATGTTTTTTCTATAAAAAGAGAAGGATTTCCTGAGCTCCATGCATCTTTGCAGGAAAAAGAGATTACGTCGAGCATAAACGAGGAGATTGAAAAATGGGTACGATGTGCGAAACGTGTTGTTCATGAAGTGAAAATGAGACCTAAAGAAGTGTCTGCTGAATTCTCTATGATGTATGCATTACGAAAAAGAGGGAAACTTTCAGATCGACCGACAGTCATTCTCCTCTTAACTAAAACGGTGGGCGGCATTATTACAGAAAAATTGCTTTGTTATCTATTTGAGAAACAGTTTCAGGCGGATGTGAAAGTTTTATACGTTGATATTGATGTCCAAAACCCAAAACAACTGAATTTGACGATCGGGGAATATATGTGGAAATTAAGTGATGCCTTAGGACGAGGAGAGCCAAACTCTACATGTTTTGCACCCATCGGCGGATATAAAGTAATGACATCCTTTGGCTATATCGTCGGTTCGTTTTTAAATTATCCGACTGCTTACTTGCATGAATATCATCAAATTTTACATGAAATTCCTCCAATTCCTTTAGATATTAATGATAATTTCGTTCACGAAAATATCGTGCTTCTCCGCAAATGCCAGAAAGATTATGTGAAATTCGAAGAACTATTTCTTGTTGAGCAAACTTGTGTTGAACAATATCCTTCATTATTTCAAAAGGAAGAAGGATTAGTAGGTTTAACTCCATTTGGTCAATATTTGTTTGAGCGTAACAAATATGAGCATTTATTTAATACGCGATATTTTGCTTCTAAGCAAGTTCGAGCATTTATGGAGCTAAACCATCATCAATCTATTTATCTTATTCAGCAAATGCGCGAACTAGTGAAGAAATTAAAGCATGGTGAAGGACGATTAGGCGAAATCATGCATGAGAAACAGTTTTCGACTATTAATCAACAAAAAGTACAATACCATCTTTATAAAGGAGCAAGTAATGGACTGACTGTTTTTCGTCTTGCCTACCGTTATGACGAAAAGGAAGATGCTTTATATGCGAACTATTTATGGTTAGACCACAATCGATATGAACGAGAAGCGGCTACAGGTCGGGGAATTTATCAATCAGAACAAGACTTTGCCGAAATAACTGATTCATCTTTCGTTGCTATGAGGTGATAGAAATGTCGAGAAAAATATTATTGTCCTTTTTGGGACTTAGTGAATATAAATCGTGTTTTTATATGTATCAAGACAGAAAGTCTACTTATAGCCGTTTTGTCCAAACAGCCATCTATGAATTAATGAAAAATGAAGGGGAAATGGACATTGTTATTTTTGCTACAAAAGAAGCGAAAGGAAAAAACTGGCGTGATTCAGTGAATAGTAAAGGCGAGTGGCTGGAAGGATTGGAAACGGCATTTCATCGCATCGCTCCAGAGGCTAACGTGAGGTTGGTTGAAATCGAGAGCTCACAAGATGAAGCGGCAAATTGGCAACTCTTTGATATCATTTTGCAAGAAATTCGAGAAGGTGACGAAATTTATTTTGATATTACCCATAGTTTCCGGTCCATCCCGTTTGTAGCATTAATTGTACTTAACTATGCACGGTTGGTAAAAAAGGCATCCATTGGAAAAATTTTGTACGGCCTATTTGAACAGCTGGGCAATCCGCGAGAAGTCGATCATATCCCTCCGGAAAAGCGGATTGCGCCGATTGTTGATGTGACGAACATGGCAACGCTGCTGGATTGGACGAACGGAATTGACCAATTTATTCGTACCGGGGATGCATCGATGATTAAGCAGTTAACCGGAACGGAAGTCGGGAAAGTTTTTCGAGATCAGTCATCTAAACCGGAAGAAAAACGACAAATGGCAGAACTGCGGAAACTGGCTGATCAGCTCGACTTGGTTGGAAAATCATTGCAAACATGTCGCAGCCTTGGAATTACGGAGGAAGTAAGGAATTTGCGTAATCAGCTACATACGGTTCGTGAGCTGGAAACGGACGCAATCAAACCGCTCATTCCGCTATTAGATGAAATGGAAAAGAAATATGAAGCATTTACAGTTGATGAACTTGACAATTATTTTGTCATGGCAAAATGGTGTGAAGAGAACAAACTTATTCAGCCTGGATTAACATTATTACAGGAAAACTGTATAACGGCTATTTGTCAAGTATTTAATATTGACCAAACTGATATACACAAACGCATGGATATCAACTCTGCAATTCGCATTTTATTGGAACGAATTCCGAAGGAGAACTGGCGTGTCCGAGATGAAAGTTTCGTTGAAGAGATGATTAGCAAACTTCAGCCTTATCGTGAATGGATAAAACCGTATAACGTCATTACTGAATACCGTAATGATATTAATCATGCAGGGGCTAGTGCTAATGCTCGTGAGGCAAAAGTTTTTTATAATCAGTTGTCTAAAAGTTTAAAAGAGTTAAAGCCATTGTTTGAAAAAATGTCGGAACTTTCAAAAGAAAAAACAATGTAAAGGAGTTAGAAACGATGAGCCGCGATCTGTCAATTCATGCATCAGCGGTTGTACAAAAAGATTTTTCGCTCACGTTCGTTACCCCAATGGTCATGCACGGAGCCAATCCATCCAAAACCGCCGAATTTCGTATTCCTTCTGTAAAAGGGATATTTCGTTATTGGTGGCGGACGTTACAAGATGAAACGAATTCTACATTGTTACTGGAAAAGGAAGAAGCATGTTTTGGTGGTACAATTAGACAAAAACTGAAATCGCCTGTATCACTCATACTTCAACAACCTTTAACAGGTATAAAGCCGGAAAATGTACTTCCGCATAAATCCAGTTCGTTTCGTCCAAAAAGTATGGATGTGAACAAAAAGGTTGAAGTAACGGTGAAAACGTTGCGTAAACATCAAGAGCAGTTTGATACATATGATTTGTATTTCCAATATATGCTGCATCTAGCGGGAATGGGTCAACGAGCACGTCGCGGTTTTGGTGCATGCCAATGGGATGAGCACCAATGGGAAAAAGTAGATGAGTTCGCTCATACGCTTAAAGAGGTACTGAAAAAATTAAGTGTACATGACCAATTCGATTTCTCTTTATATGAAAATTGCATTTTGAAAAGGAAAAAGAAAGCAAATACTTCTCATCCTGTCCTATCGGCTGTATGGATTGGCCAAGGAAAAGAAACGCATCAAGAAGTGTTAAGGATGTTTGGAGAAGCTTCACATAAAGCTAACCGTTTTGGCAATCTCGGCTCTGCCAAACCTCGCTTTGCTTCTCCACTATGGTGTACGGTAAGAAAAATAGGAGATTTGTATTATCCGATTGTGACGGAAGTACAAGCAAAAGACGAAAGATATACGAACGCTAAATATGAACGTGATCGTGCCGAGTTTTTACGTGTAGTTGGGGTGAGTGTATGAGCAATCAACATTTAGTCGTATTTACAGTAGGTCCTGTTCAATCATTTATCGCATCAGCAAGAAAAACCGAAGATTTTTGGAGCGGGAGTTTTATATTATCGCATTTTATCCGCGAAGCGATGAAAATGTTATCCGAGTTAGATCCGAAGTGCGAATTTATATACCCGAAAAATATACAGGAAACAGACGTAAAAACACGACACATCGCCTCATTGCCAAACCGTTTCACAGCTATAGTTCATAAAGATGCGCAAAGTGCAGCGGCTATCCTGCAAGAAACTGAGGGGCATGTGCGGAGAGTGTTTTATGACTTGTGTACTTCTGCGATTCACACCGTGTTTCCATCACTGGATAAACAAGAAAAAGAGATTCTAAAGGAAAAAGCGGTGAAACAAGTTGATGCGTTTTTAGAAGTGTATTGGGTAGTTGAACCTTATGATTCTAACATCCATTTCCAAGAGATAAGGGAAAGAGCGGAAAAAAGGTTAGGGGCATTAAAAAACGATAAACAATATCCGGGTTTTGCGCAATACGGATTAACATGCAGTGTTTGTAAAGAACGGGAAGCGTTATGTCTTGAGGATTTAAGGTTGGAAGACAAGTATGGGGATATGAAGCGAAAGTTAGCTGAAACGTGGAACAGACGTTCAGAAATATATAAAGTTTCAAACAGCAACGAGGAACAGGAACAGCAAGCAGGACGAATAAAAGACAACGAATTTTTATGCGGAATTTGTCTGGGCAAACGCACAGCGTGGGATTATTTTACGAACAAATTAGAAAATAAACATGTCTTCCGCCGCTTCCAGTCTGTATTGGATATTGGGAAAGGAAATTATTACGCCATTCTAATGATGGACGGAGATAATATGGGGCAATGGTTTTCAGGAGAAAACAAGAAAGACTTTAGTAGTGTCAGCGAACGATTGGCCCATTTTTCCCAACAAGTAGTACCTAAGATAGTCGAACAGGATTACAACGGGCGTCTAGTATATGCCGGCGGCGACGATGTGCTCGCTTTTGTGCCTGTGGATGAAGCATTGCACGTTGCTCAAGCGCTCCGTTTTGCATTTAGTCAACCGGAACAGGGACTTGGGGAAAAGGCAACTGCATCGATCGGACTGGTCATTGGGCATAAGAAGACCCCTTTACAAAGTTTATTAAACATTGTTCGCCAACTCGAGAAAAAGGCGAAAGGTTATGAAAATCCTCAATCAAAAGTGAAGAAAAATGCATTGGCTTTAGCTGTCCATACGCGATCCGGCGAGATATCTGAGGCGATAATGCCGTGGGAAATCGGTTCGTCTCGGACGGTGGAACTACTGCTAGATTTTATTTCATTGCTGCAGAACGATTTATCTTCTACGTTTATTTATCATTTTTCAAATGCTTTCTTCCCGCTTCTGTATGAAAATGAAGAGTTCCGAAAGCTTAAGAATCATGAGATGGTGCAAGTAGAATTACGGCGTTTATTAAAACGTTCTGTAAAAGAGGGAAGAAAAGTAGAATCGCTGGAACAGCACGTGGAAGCATTGTTAATGTTACATACTGTCTCAAGATCAGGTTATGATTTCTTGAATTTATTGAAAATGCTGACGTTCTTTAAGAGATCGGAGGGGGAAATGAGTGAAAAAGCTGACGTTAAAACCGGTTGATACATTTTTCTTTAAAAATCATCAGGTAACCGAAGCCGGGAATGATACGGTGATGGACGGCATTTTCCCTCCAAGACCAAACACCATTTATGGTGCATTGCGAGCAGCATATATTCATGAATATGCAACGTTTGAAGAGTTCGCACAACAAGGAAATGACATGGTGAAAAAGTGGATGGGGACACCGAACGAAACGGGAGAGTTTCAGATTACTTATTGCGGGCTAGAGTACAACAAAATTTTTTACCTTCCACTTCCTTTAGATTATCAAGTAGTGGAAGCGGAAGAAAAAATTATTGCGTATCCTCTGCACTTAAAAAAAGATACGGAACTTTCTTCACAATCAGGAAAATGGAGATTATTTTCTAACCGAAACGAAAAATCGAAAAGTTCTAGTCATCAATTTGTTCCTATCCAGCATTGGAAAGAAGCTATTCTCAACCACCAACCTATACGTCATTTATCTCATGCTGCTCAAATGTTGTCGGGAGAAGAAAAATTAGGAATTGCGCTTAATTACCAAGAGAGAAAGGCAGAAGAGCATTATTTATACAGAATGGTGAAATGGAAATTTAAAGAAGAAGGAGCCTTTGTCGTCTACACTTCTTCTAGTCCTGATTTTTCGTCTGTAAAATTTGCGCGCATTGGCGGAGAAAATCGTCCGTGGATTGTTAAACAAAATGAAGAAATTTTCTCGCTTTGGACAGAGGGAGAGCTTCAAACATTGTCTGAGCAAATTCGTAAGACAAACATCGCAAAAATCATTTTATTAGCACCGGCGATTTGGGAAAACGGTTCACGACCTGGAAGTTTTGATGGTGAACAGATCGTATTGCCAAATGGACTTAGAGTGAAATTATTAGCCGCAGCCATTGGCCGGCCGGAATTGTATGGTGGATGGGATATTGCCAATCATCGTCCAAAACCACGGAAGCCGATGGTTCCTGCCGGATCAGTACTCTATATTGAAGTACAGGAGGAACAGGTCGCAAAACTGCTTTCACTAGCTAACGGTTTTCATTTGACGGATGAAGGTGCGAAGGAAGGATTTGGATTTTCAGTAATCGCTGGCGGAAAACAAGTTGAGGAGGAATTGTCATGTATTCGTTAGTTCGTCCATTTTTATTGCATGCCATTACATCTGTTCACGCAGGGAGCGGAAGTGAAATCGGTCTTGTCGATTTACCGATTCAGCGGGAAAAACATACAGGATTTCCAAAAATCGAAAGCTCTTCTTTAAAAGGGGCGCTTCGCTACACAATTGAGTCTCCTTTAAAACAAGAAGAAAAGAAAAAATTTGAGCTGGTTTTTGGTTCAAGCAAGAAAGAACAGAACAATAATGATTCACAATCAAGCGCGATTGCGTTAAGTGATGCAAGAATTCTATTGTTTCCGGTGAAATCGATGCGCGGTGTCTTTGCTTGGATAACATGTCCGCAAGTATTGAAGCGATTTAATGATGAAATGTTGCTTCAACAATCAAATGTTGATCCGCTTGTTGTACCGAAAGCTAACTCGGTATCTTCTGAGCGATTAATTGTAGCAAATGGTCAAATCGTTTTAGAAGAGTATAATTTTTCTGTAAACATCACGGACGAAGCAAAAACGCTTGCAGAACAACTGTCAGCATTAGTGAAGAAAGAGTTGTACACAGATTTACGTGAACGTATCGTCGTATTGGATGATGACGATTTTGCGGATTTTGTAAAATTATCTACGGAAGTTAATGCACGTATAAAAATTAACACAGAAACCGGAACAGTTGATAGTGGAGCGCTTTGGTATGAAGAAAATGTTCCGCCGGAAACGATTTTCTACAGTTTCCTCTACATCGGTCAAATTCGCGGTAACGGGTTGGAAGGATTAAAATCAGCTGAAGACGTGGAGAAATTTTTAGTAGAGGAAGGACATTTCCCTGATGTCTTCCAGCTTGGAGGAAACAGCACACTCGGCCGCGGAATGCTTCGGAGAATTTGGGTGTAAAGGAGGAAAAGATAATGGCAGCAGAACGTGTTGGAATTGAAAACGGACGAGCATCGTTTGCATTTGAGAGCGTAAAAAACGCTTTCGAAGACAATCGGGTAAGTTTCGAAAGTTACCGTTCATATGTGAAAAAATTGCCTTCTCTTATTCAAATAAATGGATTAGGACAGGCCCTGGCTTTTTGTTACCAAAAAGGGAAGGAATACCGTGTGATATATGATCAATTACATACGTGGTTAAAGGATAAGTATGGGCAATATTTCCAAGAACAAAATAAAGAATTTGTTGAGGTTGTTATAGGCTTAAAAAGTGCGGACTATCGTGTGCTAACGATGGAGGTACTTGCATTATTAAACTGGATGCGCAAATTTGCCGATGGCATGGCAAAATAGACGTAAAGGAGTGGCTGTCATGCTGTTTCATCCGATTGATACGAAAGAAGCATTTAATCGGGCAAATAAAAATGAAATTGCCCATTTATGGTATCATGTCCATTACGATCAATACACTTTTGATGAAAGAAATAGGAAGGCCAAATACGTTCCGAAGAAAAAGCTTGATCCAATTCCCGTTCGGAGAGAGCTTGTGAAAATGGCGGAAAATAGTGCACAACAACGCAAGAGTGCTTTAGCTGACTTATCAAACTATTATTACATACGCCAGCTAAAAGCAAGACCGATTGCCCGAATTATCCACGGATTAGGAGGAGGGCATGTCCGAGAAACATCGCTGACTCTCCATCCTGTTTACGGGGTTCCGTATATCCCGGCTACGAGTCTAAAAGGAGTTGTACGCAATTGGTTTATTCAGGCGTTTTGTGATGGGGACGAAAAACAGTTAGCTTTGCATCCAAAAGGTGCCCTTGTTTTTGGGACACAAGAACAACGAGGTATGGTACAATTCCATGATATTTTCTTAACGAACCATTTAACAATTGAACCAGACGTATTAACTGTTCATTTCGGAGATTATTATAGTGGTCGAAAAGCGGCAACAGATGATCAAAGGACGAATCCGGTAACATTTTTAACAGTGACAGTTTCCGATGTTGATATTTTTATAACTGCTAGCAAGTATGGTGAAACGTCCAGTGAAGAATTGTTGAAGGAAGCAGCTGGATGGACAGCACAAGCTTTATCAGAATTAGGCATTGGTTCAAAAACATCATCGGGATACGGTTATTTTACTAACATCGAAGACGTGACCGAAACTGAGCTGTTACCTTTTATCGAAAGACGGAAAATGGAAAAAGCAAAACAAAAATTATTAGTGATAGAACAAAAACAAAAAGAAGAATGGGAAAAACTCCGAAAAGAAAAGGAATCACGTCTAGCTGAAATGTCCATTGAGGAAAGACTAGTTTTTCAGATTGAAAGGTTAACCGATAATCCGATTGACGAAGAAAAGAGCAAAACAGAACTGTACAACGAAGTAATTGCCCTACAAAATCAGCGAGCTGCAGAAGCATTAAAAGTATACTGGGAGCGTATCGAACAATGGAATGTGAAAAAGCAAAAGAAAAAACAATATGAAAAAGTACAGGCTATTAAACAACTATTAAACGAGTGATCAAAATCTGTCGTCGACCTCCGATCATGCAAAAACTTCGGGAGATCGACGACAATCTATTTTCATTGAAATTAAGCAGGAAACTACAGAAATATAACAAGGAGATTGATAAAGCTTGTACCTTCCGATAAAGTAAAGACAATATATATCCTTGGATTTATGGATCCGGATATAGATTCTGTTGCTTGCTATACAAGACGAAATGAGATTGTGTATAGGCGGAGAAAACAAGATTTTGCAGGGGGAAAAGATGAGGCTTACAATTCGATTCAGACCGAAAAACGGAGCACTTATTCTGCCAATCAATTACTAAGAGCATTCCTGTAATGAAGAAATTTGAGGTTTGAAACAAAAAGAGCCCTCTTGGTATAGTACAGGGTGTCAATACATTGACCCCGAATTAATAAGTTGCCAAGGAGGACTCAATAATGAATTATACTCAAAATCGAAAAATCTCGCAAATCACACCATCAACATTAATAATCGGCATTGATATTGCCAAAGACAAACACGTGGCACGGGCACAAGACGATCGAGGAATTGAATTTGGAAAACGCTTGATCTTTGAAAATCGCATACATGGTTTCCAAATGCTTTTAGATTGGGTGAATCGACACCAAAAAGAAAATGATAAGAACCATGTGATTTTTGGGGTTGAACCAACCGGGCCTTACTGGTTAAATCTCGCTTATTTTCTTACCGCAAAGGGCTATGACTTTGTGCTAGTCAATCCGATGCATGTAAAGAAAAGCAAAGAGCTTGATGACAACTCTCCAACAAAAAACGATACAAAAGACGCCAGAGTGATTGCACAGCTGATGAAAGACGGCCGATACTCCGTACCAAATCTCTTAGACGGTATTTACGCGGAACTAAGAGAAGGCGTCAAAATAAGAGATCAGCTCACTCAACAGCTTGCCATCACAGAAGGACGTATTCAAAATTTGATTCAACGTTATTTTCCGGAGTTTTTCGATGTTTTCGGAGATTGGAAAGGAAAAGCAGCTCTTTGCACGCTAAAACTGTTTCCATTTCCTTCTCAAATGAAAGAAATGACACCTGAAGAGGTTCTCTCAAAATGGAAGCCATTTGTACAACGAGCAGTTGGAATGAAGCGAGCAACGAAACTAGTAGAAACGGCCAAAAAGAGCATTGGAATTCAAATCGGGATTCAGTTTGCCAAACGTGAAATGGAATATCTGATTGACCAATATGAGCTTTATCAAACGCAGTTGGAAGAGTTGGATCAGGAGCTAGAAGCTCTTGTAGAAACGATCCCAGGTGCTAAGCAAATGATGAATATTCCTGGGTTAGGTGTTACAACAGTCGCTCTATTCTTCGCTGAAGTGGGTGATCTCACAAAGTACAGTCACCCTCAGCAATTAGTTAATCTGGCAGGCCTTTCATTACGTGAGCATAGTTCTGGAACATTTAAAGGACAAACCAGAATAACGAAACGGGGACGAAGCAGGCTGCGTAAAGCTATGTACTTAGCGATTCGGCCACTCGTTGCCCATAATCCAACTTTTAAAGCTTTACATCAATACTATACAAAACGATCTGAAAGGCCTTTAAAAAAGCAACAGTCCCTCATCGCTTTGTGTTGTAAGCTATTACGTGTCTTATTTGTCATTGGTCAAAAACAGTGTGAATTTGATGGTTCAAAATTATTGCGAGGCTTGCCTCAAATTACATTACAAGTTGCTTAAACCGATTTATGAACCAACATATTAACTAAATTACGATAGAATACTTCAAGTATTTCTAAAGACAAACACCAATAGTGCCGAGTCGGAGTTTATTTTTACCATACGGGCTTATGACCCAGCCGAGGAGCTTATCCGACCTCCACCTCATGGATACGCAGGACGAAGGAATGTATGGATCCCAATCCGGTGATACATGGGAGGGTTAGCGACCGTGAGATGAGTGGAGATTTTGCGCACGGTCATAACTGTTATTACCAAACAATACCAGT
The DNA here is from genome assembly GCF_028888695.1 of Bacillus methanolicus. NCBI lineage: Bacteria > Bacillati > Bacillota > Bacilli > Caryophanales > Bacillaceae > Bacillus > Bacillus methanolicus. Next base: position 1,056,138 of record NZ_PNFF01000002.1, read on the forward strand.
TTGGTTGATAGGATGGCCCCCCATCTGTAAGGAATTTAAAGAAATTCAATTTATCACCATGATTTTCGGTGGATCAACTATTAGGTGTTAATGAAATTTAGAGAAAACGGGAGTATTCGGGAGAAAATTAAAGTATATAGAGGGAGGTGTTACAAGGATTTTTATACCGCTCAATTCAAGATTTTGAGCTGGCGCATTTTTTACATAACGTTGGATATGCGAAAGAAAAGCGGCGGTTTAAGATGTTTACATTTAGCCGATTGTATGGAACATACCGCATTCATCGTCAAGAGAAAAAAATCGAGTTTTTTGATCAAGTAACATGGTATGTGTCTTCTATGTTAGATTCGCTTATTGTTGATTTAGCGCGAAACTACTTATTGAAAGAACAAATTATGATAAACGGACAGCCGATTCATATAGAGGAGACTTTTGTCAAGTCATTAGAGATCGCTGAAAAATGTTCTTATCAAATTAGGATGCTCTCGCCGCTTACAGTCTACAGCACTTATGAAAACCGATACGGCGAAAAGCGAACCCATTTTTTCTCACCGTTTGATCCTGTTTTTTCTGATATGGTAGAGAAAAATTTTTGTAATAAATTTCAAGCCTATTTTCAAGAGCAGCCAACGGAAAGGATAACCATTAAACCGAAAAAAGTAACTCAAAAAGATAAGGTTGTTTCAACGTTTAAAGATTTCCGAATCAATGCGTGGAATGGAACTTTCGAAATTCAAGCTCCATTGTCTTATCTAAAATTTATGTATGAGGTTGGCATCGGAGCGAAAAACTCACAAGGATTCGGAATGTTTGAAATCGTTGAATAGTCTCCTTCCTTGTCGTCGACCCCCAATATTGCACTAATACCGGGAGATCGACGACAAATTTATTTTTGAGGTATTCACGAAAAAAACAAAGAAAATACAATAAAAATAGGGAATTGATAACAATTCCGTTTTAAGTTAAAATGAAGTCAAATCGATTTGGATTATTATCAAAATGCTGTTATAGCAGCATTTTTTGGGGTTTTTATCTTAACTATGAGGAATTGAAACAGTCGAATATCTCCCACGCTGCATCCCAAATTTCTTGTGGTTTTTATCTTAACTATGAGGAATTGAAACCGGATTCTAACGTGATCCTGATCCCCCCGGGCTTTTGTTTTTATCTTAACTATGAGGAATTGAAACCAAATTTTTTCGAGATATTAGAGCCATACGAGGAGCGTTTTTATCTTAACTATGAGGAATTGAAACCTTGTTTGTCGATTTCAGCGTTTTGATCTTCGGCAATGTTTTTATCTTAACTATGAGGAATTGAAACTATTGAAAATACCCTAATGTCCGTTTTAGGGATTTTGTTTTTATCTTAACTATGAGGAATTGAAACTCAGCAAGAAGTTCAAAATGGTGTATATCCAGCATGTTTTTATCTTAACTATGAGGAATTGAAACTGCAGCTGTCGGCTTTGGCTCACCCTGCAGGATTCGAAGTTTTTATCTTAACTATGAGGAATTGAAACCAACATATAATGCCTTCCGTACAGAACGACCTTTCTTCGTTTTTATCTTAACTATGAGGAATTGAAACACTTACGGAACACATTAGAAGCTCTCGGCATGGAAGGTTTTTATCTTAACTATGAGGAATTGAAACCATTGACTAAAGATTTGATCCACCTGCTCCTGAGTGTTTGAATCGGCTACACTTAACTGGACAAAAAAATTAAGGTCAGGTAGACTAACCATCCAATCTGGGTATACTGCTAATCAAGCATAAGAGATCCCATACCAGCAACTTTACTAGGAGAGGCGGGTATGCTAGCCTGTTTGGCAAGCCAGATGTTTTCATCATCTGGTTTCCTGGCTGGGAAAGCATGCCCGTAGAGGCTCCTTGTCAAGTTGCGGTGTTTACCCTCTAAATTTGGAAGTCTACTTCATCTCATTCAGTTAATGGAGGTACGCCGATATGACGAGAGCTAGAAGAACATTTACTCCCGAATTTAAAGCTCAAATGGTCAAACTATATGAAAGTGGTAAGCCTAGAAAAGACATTATAAGTGAATACAATTTAACGCCTTCGGCATTAGACAAATGGGTGAAACAGAGCCAAACATCTGGTTCATTTAAAGAGAAGGACAACCGAACACCTGAAAAAGAAGAACTGATCAAGCTTCGTAAAGAAAATCAGCGTTTACTGATGGAGAATGATATTTTAAAGCAAGCTGCGCTGATACTAGGACGAAAGTAAATGTGATTAAAAATAATCGTCACAAATACTCGATATCAGCAATGTGCGACGTCCTACAACTCCCAAGAAGTACCTATTATTATGAAGCAAAAGAGCAATCTAAATCAGATGATGAACTTACTGTTACCATAATCGATATTTTTCATAAAAGCCGCCAGAACTATGGCACTCGTAAGATAAAACATGAGTTGAAAAAACTCGGTAAAATTGCATCCAGAAGACGTATTGGCCGAATCATGAAAGAAAATGGGCTAGTATCAAAATATACAGTTGCCCAGTTTAAGCCACATGTGGATAAATGTAATGAATCTAAAGTTGAAAATGTGTTGAATAGGGAATTTGATCAACAAAAGGAATTAACGGTTGTAGTCAGTGATTTAACATACGTAAGGGTCCAAAAAAATTGGCATTACATATGTCTATTTGTTGATCTTTACAATAGAGAAATTGTTGGACATAGTGCCGGTCCTAATAAAGATGCTGGACTAGTCTACCAAGCCTTATCAACGATTAAAGCTGATTTAAGACAAATTCAACTATTTCACACAGACCGAGGAAACGAGTTTAAAAACAAGACAATCGATGAAGCTTTAGAAACATTCGAGATTAAACGGTCGTTAAGCATGAAAGGTTGCCCATATGATAACGCAGTAGCCGAAGCCACATTTAAAATTATCAAGACAGAATTTGTAAAAGGTAAATATTTTGAAAGTTTAGAGCAATTAAAATTGGAATTAGATGATTATGTACATTGGTTTAATCATATAAGAATTCACGGAACACTCGGGTATTTAAGCCCTATTGAATACAAAAAGGAACACCTTAAAAAAATTGTCTAGTTTAGTGTTGACATACCAGTTTTTATCTTAACTATGAGGAATTGAAACGCTAAATACTCAATTTGAGCACAAACGGCTTTTTTCAGTTTTTATCTTAACTATGAGGAATTGAAACCGTGATATGTGCTTGGGCGGTATTGAGTTTTCTTAATGTTTTTATCTTAACTATGAGGAATTGAAACATATCTTCGTCCGAATAGTCAGCAATGGAATCGTTGTTTTTATCTTAACTATGAGGAATTGAAACCAGTTGATGAACCAAATTTACCGAGTTTGTGTTCTTGTTTTTATCTTAACTATGAGGAATTGAAACAAATATAAGTAGGTAAATATTGAAAACTTAATAAAGGAGTTTTTATCTTAACTATGAGGAATTGAAACAATTATGTTTCTTTGCTTTCTGTTATGCTGTAACCGTTTTTATCTTAACTATGAGGAATTGAAACAGTGAATGGGGAATTGATTACGACAAGCTTCCTTTCTGTTTTTATCTTAACTATGAGGAATTGAAACATTGCTCTTTGATATGTTTATCAGTGTAGCCATTAGGTTTTTATCTTAACTATGAGGAATTGAAACCTCAATGAAGGATGGATAATAAATAAAAACGGCAACGTTTTTATCTTAACTATGAGGAATTGAAACCGCCTCCAATTTGTTTACTCGCTCCTCCAAATTATTGTTTTTATCTTAACTATGAGGAATTGAAACAGAATTTAATAGAGTTAGAGCGGGATTTTTGGGAAAACAGTTTTTATCTTAACTATGAGGAATTGAAACTATTGTCGATATATCCCGCGTCGTCGCCGCTGCTTGCGTTTTTATCTTAACTATGAGGAATTGAAACTTGCCTCTATATGGGAAGGTATAAAAGCCGCGGCGTGTTTTTATCTTAACTATGAGGAATTGAAACTCACTACTGATGAAAGAAGGAACAAAATCATATGTAAAGTTTTTATCTTAACTATGAGGAATTGAAACGACGATTCCAACGCATAAGCATGTTTTCATCCCAGTGTTTTTATCTTAACTATGAGGAATTGAAACTCTATTATAACTATATAGCTATTTATATTTATATAGTTTTTATCTTAACTATGAGGAATTGAAACTCATTATAGCACCTCCCGTTTTAATAGCCCTAATTGTTTTTATCTTAACTATGAGGAATTGAAACATTCCCTGCTATGATGTAACATAAAAATGTTACTTGTTTTTATCTTAACTATGAGGAATTGAAACTAAAGCATTGCTTCTTCTTCATTGTCTGAAAATCCGTTTTTATCTTAACTATGAGGAATTGAAACCTTCAAATACTTCAAAACCTACATAACGATTTTTCGGGTTTTTATCTTAACTATGAGGAATTGAAACATAATTTTTTGTATTCACTACGCGCGATAGACATATGGGTTTTTATCTTAACTATGAGGAATTGAAACGTCAAAGCCGATCACTTCGAGTGCTTCCTCAACCGTGTTTTTATCTTAACTATGAGGAATTGAAACCCGATAAATACATCTTGAGTATCAGCCTCAAGGTTGTTTTTATCTTAACTATGAGGAATTGAAACACCGTACACGGTTGGAGGAACGTACCTCCGTTAGGTTTTTATCTTAACTATGAGGAATTGAAACAACTCCGATTTGTCAAAACCTCACCAACTAAGATATCTGTTTTTATCTTAACTATGAGGAATTGAAACTGGAAAACAAAATGCGCGGGCTTTTTGGTGAAAATGGTTTTTATCTTAACTATGAGGAATTGAAACTCGTAAATATTAAGCGCGCGCCTTGATTCAATTCGAGTTTTTATCTTAACTATGAGGAATTGAAACTCCCAAGGCGGATTGGATAACGCGTCCTCGTATCTGTTTTTATCTTAACTATGAGGAATTGAAACCTATGTTTGTGTGACCTGTTTCATGATTATATTGTGTGAGTTTTTATCTTAACTATGAGGAATTGAAACAAGAACTAAAAGCTGGAATTTTTCAAGTGAAGTTCCGGTTTTTATCTTAACTATGAGGAATTGAAACCGTTTTGAAGATAAAGAGCGCGAGATTGGGGAAATTGTTTTTATCTTAACTATGAGGAATTGAAACCTCATTCCCCTTCGCTTTGGATTAGTCTGTTAATTGAAGTTTTTATCTTAACTATGAGGAATTGAAACCGAGTGCTGTTACTACTGCAGCAGGGGATGTAACGGAGTTTTTATCTTAACTATGAGGAATTGAAACATTGCAGCCCAACATGTCCGTATTGACTGCCAATCCTGTTTTTATCTTAACTATGAGGAATTGAAACAAAATCTATGAATATCTCAATTGAAATCAAAGCGCGTTTTTATCTTAACTATGAGGAATTGAAACAGACCATGCAACAAGATCGGTTGCACTAACTTAACGTTTTTATCTTAACTATGAGGAATTGAAACGACACTGCTGCACGTGATCGCCTTGTAAAAGGTTTTGAGTTTTTATCTTAACTATGAGGAATTGAAACCAATACTGTAATCTCCGCCCTCAATCATCGGCAAATCGTTTTTATCTTAACTATGAGGAATTGAAACTACCATCTTTCATATTCTTCTTTGTCTATGAATTGTACGGTTTTTATCTTAACTATGAGGAATTGAAACCCTTTCCATTGTGCTCTTTCAAGGCATTGTAGATTCCAGTTTTTATCTTAACTATGAGGAATTGAAACGCGCTGATAATTCGTCCTCTTTCAATTCGGTTGTCTGTTTTTATCTTAACTATGAGGAATTGAAACAGTCGATAGTGTCAAATAAGTTTAAAATATCATCTGTGTTTTTATCTTAACTATGAGGAATTGAAACAGTCGATAGTGTCAAATAAGTTTAAAATATCATCTGTGTTTTTATCTTAACTATGAGGAATTGAAACGAAAAAAAGAATACAGATACTTATTTCAGTAAGGAGGGGGTTTTTATCTTAACTATGAGGAATTGAAACTTGTTTGATTTTAGTTTATGGAATTAATCCATCCAGTTTTTATCTTAACTATGAGGAATTGAAACGTATACTTTGCTATAAAAGTGAGCAATTTTCGCTATTGTTTTTATCTTAACTATGAGGAATTGAAACTTCAATGAATACAAAGGCTTTAAATTAGCATTAGAAGTTTTTATCTTAACTATGAGGAATTGAAACAGTCGATAGTATCAAACATGCTCAAAACATCTTCCGGTTTTTATCTTAACTATGAGGAATTGAAACAACTTCTTCTAGTTTTGTTTGGTGTCGCTAAAAAGCGTTTTTATCTTAACTATGAGGAATTGAAACTAAAAAGCCCTTTGTGACTTCTCATCACGATACCCCGTTTTTATCTTAACTATGAGGAATTGAAACCGCACTAATCGTTGATGAAGCCCATTTCCTCAGAAAGTTTTTATCTTAACTATGAGGAATTGAAACAGCTTAAACTCACGGAGAGTTTCAACCTTTGTAGTGTTTTTATCTTAACTATGAGGAATTGAAACCTTTTGAAGAGTCGCATTGGTGTTAGACTAAAAAGTAGACACAGATTATTATAGTAATAATAGATTGAAAAATGATATGTTCATGACAAAAAAACAAAGGCGGTACGAGGAAGACTTTAAGCGTCAAACAGTTCGTTATATTTTGGAGGAAGCGAAATCCGTTGCACAAGTGGCTCGTGAGCTCAAAATTTACGAAAATACTCTTCGCGGTTGGGTGAAAAAGTATAAGCAAGAACCAGAAATATCAGAAACCAAAACTTTTCAATCTGAAGACCAAGAAAGTTGAAACCCGAGAACAAAAAGGCAATATCTAATACCTGTTTTCTACTCTACAACAAGGATTTCTAACTCCTCAATCAAAAAATATCACTCATAGTATTTAAGGGTCAGTCTTCATCACATAAAGTGATGAGGTACTGGCCTTATATTTTTTGATCAAAAAACTACTCGCTTTCTCTTGCCGGCCTATTCTTCCGGATTTGCATCAAAGGGAATTTACACGATATTTATGACTTAATTTTTTCAAAAAGCGTTCAAATATCGTTCATGAAATTATTCTGAATTGTGATGTTTTGTACAGTTGGCGTTTTGTCCCGATTTATATAATGATAATGAATTTTCAAACAGAAAGGGGGGTGTCGATGAAACAGCCAATCATTATTTTTATTATTAGTGCATTGATCGGTTTGGCGGGGGGATTTTCATATTTCCAATTTACTGATAAAAGTGAGCCAGCCAATGCGAAACAAGAAACAACTGCAGTTCAAAAAGAAACTGCTACTAATGCAATTACTGCGTCTAAAGAAACTGTTAGCGCCAGCACAAGTTCTGAGGAGGGGAAAATTCTCAAACAAAAAGGTTGTCTATCATGCCATTCTGTCTCGAAACTAAGTTTGCAAGGTGGAACGACGGGACCGGATTTATCTAACGCTTATAAAGAAGTAGAAGGAAAACATGGAAAACCGATTGAAGAATTTTTAAAAGCGCCGACTTCTGCAGTAATGTCAGGAGTAATTAAGTCGAATCCGCTTATGGATGAAGAGAGAGGTGCGATTATTCAAGCGTTAAAAACTGCCTGTATTCGGATGACAATGAATTTTATGAAAATGAGTTTATTTTTAACACGGGTGGAGCGGCAATCATGAACTCCAACCGGATTATTTTAAAAAATAATAAGTTTTTATTTAACCAAGGGATGCGTTCATTAGGGGTTTTACTGCAAATGGCGAATGATAATGAAATGGTTAACAATGAATTCTATCAAAACCAGCGGGGCGTGTATATTGACCAATCAACCAATAATTTTCTAAAAGGAAATATGTTTTTGCAAAACCAAATTGGATTGGAATTTTGGGCAAGCTCACAAAATCAAATATTTACGAATAATCGATTTTTGAAAAATATTTCTGCTGTATTGCGTATTGGTGGAGAGGACAACAATAAATGGAGTTTTCATGGTGTAGGAAATCATTGGGGAGAACAAGCTCGAATTCTTGATCTCAATCAGGATGGAAAAGGAGAGTCTCCTCTTGAATACAAATCTTCTCTCCACAAAATCGTAGAGCAAAATGAATTAGCTTATTTGTTTTTCAATTCACCAAGCATTCGAGTGTATGAAAAAATCAATGAGCTCTTACAGGAAGAAGAAGTGATGGCGGTCGATCGTCATCCAATCATTGAGCAAGCCGGACTGTCATTACAACAAATGATTGGATCTTCCTAAAATCACCTATGAAAATGTGAAACTATTTTCTCTATTTTATTTTCTCCATCCGCTTCATACATTACGTTTTTATTTGGAAACATCGATCGGAACATTTTCACTGGACTACTTGTCAAGGACAATGGCGAAATTTTTCTCGTTTCCTCCTAGTGTTTTATTATCTATAAATCTCGTTGTTTGGGTAATTTTCATATTTTTGGCATCAATTTGGTTTTATCGGAAGGGGGAACAAGGATGATAGAAGTAGCCAATTTAACAACGGCATATTAAAAAAGAAAAGTGCTCGATGATGTGAGTATTGGGATTGCTAAAGAGGAAAAATGTGCGCTCATAGGAAGAAATGGCGCCGGGAAATCGACCTTTATTCATAGTTTATTAAATCTTCTGCCTATTACGAACGGGAAAATTTTCATCAATGGAATTGACCATAAACGAAATGAATGGAAAAAACATGTAGCATATTTGCCGGAAAAATTTCAACTTTACCCTCATTTGACTTGGGAAGAAAATTTACGCTTTTTTGCGTCATTAAATATTTCCAAGATAGATGAGAAAAGAATAGAAGAAATATTAAAATCAGTTCATTTATGGGATGCGCGAAATGTAAAAAGCAAGCAATACTCGAAAGGGATGCTGCAGCGGCTCGGATTAGGAATCATGCTTTATTACGATGCAGAGATTTTAATATTGGATGAACCGACAAGCGGGCTTGACCCGATGGGGAGAGCTGATATTCTTTCCATTTTGCGTTCATTGCGCGATAAAACGATTTTGCTGTCGTCCCATCATTTAGATGAGGTCAAGCAGCTTTGTACACATATCGCTTATTTAGAAAATGGAAAAATTGCAAAATATTCGATTGCTGAATTTGAAATGATTTTTTATGGGAGAAGGGAAGAAATAAGATGAAAAAAATCGCCGCAACCATTTAGGCTGTATTTTTTTCCTTGTCGGTTGTAATAAGGGAGATTGGGATGTTTCCGTGAAGACAAAGCCTTTTTATAAAGAGGGCGTATCCGCTCCGTTTGTGGTAGAGATAAAAGAAAATGGGAAAGCTGCCAGCGGATTATCTGTTCATGCAACATTTGAAATGGTTGATATGGATCATGGAACAATAACAACAAAATTAAAGGAAAAAAGCGAAGGGGTATATGAAGGAAAAGTACAGCTGCCAATGGAGGGAGAATGGGAAGCACTTTTAAGAATAAAAAATGGAAAACAAACTGTTGAAAAGTTAATGAAAATGCAAGTGAAAAAGAAGATGCTGTTGCGAAGATCAATGGCCAAACCGTTACGATGTCAGATGTTCGTTTCTACCAAACATTGTCACAAATCGAAATAGCGATCGGAAAAGAAATCGATCAATCAAAATATAAAGAAGAAGAATTAAAAGAAAGACTAGCCAATTGGGAAAGGCAGGAACAATACCTTAGGCAAATAAATCCAGTTGTTACACATTTTATCGAACTAAATTCAATGGCGCTTCTTGCTAAAGAAAAAGGGCATTCATTGGCGGAAAAAGAAATTGGAAAGGAAGTATCAAAACAAAAGCAAAAATATGATCGATACAAATTGGCTAAAGAAATCATTCACCAATATGGGGATAAGAAGTTTTGGAACCAGTATCAACAACATACGGAGCTGACCTTACTGGCAAAAATAGTATGGAACGATATGATTCAACAGACAAAAAAAAGAAAATCCGAATGCAGCACAAACAGAAGTTCATTATTTAGCAAAGAAAAAGTATGAAGAATTGCTCATTTCTCAAGTGGATTCATTGCAAATTGATTTGTACATTCCGAGCAAGTCTTAAACGTAAGATTGGGGTTTTTCTGAAATGGATTTTAGACTGAAAGAGGACAATAGGTACGGAATATTAAATAATATTTTAAGAAAAGGGGAAATCTAAGTGCCTACTTCATGTGAGGCACTTTTTATATTTTAAATAATTTTTCTGTTGTAAATAACATTTTGTGACATTATTTATATAAATTTAAATATAACTGTTTTTGTGTAAAATGACAAAATTTCCCAAAAAATATCTTAGTTTATTCTCATTACCTCTATTAATTTTTTTCTTCATTTCAAAAATGTAGAATATAACATATATATATTATATTCTGTATTTAAAGAAAAATTTTCTTAAAATATTAATGTTTAAAGTGACTGAATGAAAGGAAAGGGGAGAGAGGATTGAACAAAGGTAATAACCATAAAGAACTGAATTTCGATGAACTGCAAAACGAAACCTTAGTAGTACACGCTGATGATTGGGTGACAAACGATCGGACGCTGGCTCCTGCGATTTATTATTCCGCTACTTTCCGAGCTGATAATGCTGCCGAATTTGCGGAAATGGCGGGAACGCCTCGCCATCCTCAGTATTACACGCGTTACGGCAATCCGGTGCATGAACGGGTAAAGAAGGTGATGGCTGAGCTTGAAGGTACAGAAACCGCACTCGTAACGGGCTCTGGGATGGGAGCGATTGCTACGACGATTCTAGCGCTTGTTAGTGCAGGCGACCATGTGATTGCGCAGACGCGGCATTATATGAGTACCGCCAAAATCATGGACGAAATGCTGCCGCGATTTGGCGTCGAAGTGACCTTGGTCGAGCAAGCCGACGTGTCAGCATTTGCTGAAGCTATTCGACCCAATACAAAGTTAATCATGGTAGAGTCTCCAGCTAATCCAACATTGGTAATAACAGATATAGCCGCCGTGGTGGAATTGGCCCGCCCGAGAGGCATTCTCGTTGTGGCGGACAACACATTTGCGTCGCCAATCAATCAGCGGCCTCATGATTTGGGTGTCGATGTAGTCGTACATAGCGCAACGAAATATTTAGGCGGTCACCATGATTTGACAGCGGGTGTAATCTGTACAAGTGAGGAGTTAGCTGAGCGTATTTGGCACACGCATATCTCAATCGGCTCGGTTCTCTCCCCAATGGACGCATGGTTGCTATTGCGTGGTTTGCGTACCCTTCCGATTCGGGTCGAACGCATCAACGCTAACGCTCTCGCCCTGGCCAAGTTTTTGGAGGAGCAGCCGCAAATCGAGCGGGTGTATTATCCCGGTCTTGCTAGCCATCCGCAACACGAGTTGGCAAAACGCCAGATGCGAGGTTTCGGCGGAATGATCGCTTTTGCAATCAAAGGCGGTTACGCCGAGACTCAGCGCTTCGTTTCCGCATTAAAACTGTCGCTTAACGCAGTCAGCCTGGGTGGGGTCGATTCACTAGTGGTACATACAGCTGCGATGTGGGAAGGCGTGATGAATGAGGAGCAAATGAGGACTGCTGGGATTCCGTCCAATTTTGTACGCTTTTCGGTCGGCATCGAGCATATTGATGACCTGAAAGCGGATATTTTGCAAGCTCTGCAAGTGGTTTGAGGTCGCGATAAGGGTTTGAAAAAAATTACTAGATAATTCAAGGGAGTACATTTATAGACGGATTTAGGATTTCGGCTTAAAAGAGTGGAATACAATAGAGAAAACAGTACAAAAAACACAGACTATTAAACAACATTTCAACAAAAGGTGAAAATCTGTCGTCGACCTCCAATAGCGCATAAACCCTGGGGGTTAGACGACAATGTATTTTGAGAGTATTTGTAATAAAAACAAAGAAATTAAAAGAAAAATAGGAAATTGATAACAATTGCAGTTTGAGATAAAATGTAGTTATATCGATTCCGATCATTATCAAAATGCTGTTATAGCAACGTTTTTGGAGTTTTTATCTTAACTATTAGGAATTGAAACTGGATTTTGTACATTTTTTGGATCATGTGGGTCGCTCCGTTTTTATCTTAACTATTAGGAATTGAAACAGGAAAATAGGAGGTTTGATTTTATATGGCAATCAAGTTTTTATCTTAACTATTAGGAATTGAAACCAATAAATACAGATGCGCCTTCTGGTGTGAAATTTTGTTTTTATCTTAACTATTAGGAATTGAAACAATAATGGATATTGTTCAATAATGATTGTATTTGCGTTTTTATCTTAACTATTAGGAATTGAAACTGATGTTCTTCATCATATCTAGGCGCATAATCCTTCGTTTTTATCTTAACTATTAGGAATTGAAACTTTCAATTTCTTTAGGGGATCGTGAACGAAGATGGAGTTTTTATCTTAACGATTAGGAATTGAAACTAGCCGATAATTGCACATCTAACGCTATGTGTAATGGTTTTTATCTTAACTATTAGGAATTGAAACCTGCCAGGTCTGTAGAAGAACGGGTTTATGCTGCACTGGGTTTTTATCTTAACTATTAGGAATTGAAACCCGCGGAGGTGAATTATGGCCGTCGCAGTCCGCGTGTTTTTATCTAAACTATTAGGAATTGAAACTAATGATAGGCGCAGGCGGCGATTCCGTTTTTATCTTAACTATGAGGGATTGAAACTCTGCGGCAAAATATAAATCCATTCCGTACCTAATTGTTTATATCTTAACTATGAGGAATTGAAACTATGTTCACTATAAAGACTTCTTTGAACTTCAACCCAGTTATTATCTTAACTATAAGGGATTGAAACAGTTCTATGGCCCAGGTCTCGGACATCTATCCGGATAGTTTTTTAAACTATAAGAGTTTGAAACTCAGAAGTAATTAGAGCTCAAGTAGAGAACGAATGTTTTTATCTTACCAATGACGTATGGAACCAGATTGTATAACTTATGAAATTAGCATAATGATCCCGAAATTTGTTTATAAAAAAGAAAATAGCATATAAACAAAAGTGCCTGCTTCACGTAAGGCACTTTTAAAGTTAAGAATATTTTGTTAACTTATTTTTTGTAGAATACAAAAAGGTCAATAAATTGTTATCCCAAAGTGAAACATTGTCATGCGAAGGGAAGGAGTTAAGTGAAAAGAAAAACAATCTTAGAATCGGTTTTAGATCGTGGATTTACAAGACGCGATTTTAAAATGAGTACGGCGTTAGCAGCAACTATGGGGTTAGATTTCTCTGAAACAGATAAAGTTATTGCGTCAATGGTTGTTCAGAAAAAGGATTCAGGGATAACGGACCATTTTATGTTCGTCGTGTAAGAACTCCAACATTACAAACAACGAGATCTGGACGCTTCTGCCTGGTCTGTTCACTTGAATGTAAAATTTTTGGATCTGCAGCAAGAGAGGAAAAGGAAGAACTGTTGAAGACCACAAAATTGCATTTTTACGTCACACACATTGAACTGGGTTATGGTGTCGGTGGTGAAGCCAGCCGCCGTCTCTAGTATTTTAGTAAATCAAAATTATAATTTTGTATAAAAATACAATTGAGTAATTTAAAAAGTTTATAATTTTTGCATCTCTTCCATACTTTTGTTAACTTTATTATAAGAGCATTTTTTATAAGGAGAGTGGTATGATGGCACAACCGAAGTATATTACAAATATTGAAAAAATCACTCAAATTCCTAAAGAAGAACGAGAAAAATTAAAAGAAATCACTAACAAGTATGTATTTAGAGTGAATGAGTATTATCTTAATTTGATTAACTGGGATGATCCGAACGATCCTATACGGAAATTGGTCATACCAAATGAAGGAGAATTAAATGAATATGGCAGCTGGGATGCTTCCGATGAGGGAGCCAACTATGTGGTGCCGGGGTGCCAGCACAAGTATAAAACGACTGCATTGCTAGTTGTTTCAGAGGTTTGTGGAGCATATTGTAGATTTTGCTTCCGAAAGCGTTTGTTTCGCAGTGATGTAAAAGAAGCTATGGCAGATGTAACACCAGGAATAGAATATATTGCACAAACACCTGAAATAAATAACGTTTTGTTGACTGGCGGAGACTCTCTTATTTTGGCAACTAAGAAAATTAGACAGATTGTAGAAAGATTGCGGGCTATTGACCATGTTAAAATTATTCGTTTCGGTTCAAAATTGCCTGTTTTTAATCCTATGAGAATCTATGAAGATCAGGAACTGCTTGATGTGTTTCGTGAATATTCCACACCGGAAAAACGCATTTATGTAATGGCCCATGTTAACCATCCGCGTGAAATTACAGAAGAAGCACGCAAAGCCTTTAAAGCTCTTCACGATGCCGGAGTTATCGTTGTGAATCAAACTCCTATCTTAAAAGGAATAAATGATGATCCAGAAGTGTTAGGTGAATTGTTAAATAAACTTTCATGGGCAGGAGTAACACCTTATTACTTCTTTGTCAATAGACCGGTAGCAGGCAACAGTGATTTTGTATTACCGCTGGAAAAAGTATATCAAATAGTTGAACAAGCAAAAGCAAGAACATCAGGATTAGGGAAACGTGTTCGCCTTGTTATGAGCCATTCCTCAGGAAAAATTGAAATATTGGCAATCGAAAATGGCAAAGCATATCTTAAATATCATCAGTCAAGAGATGCTGATCAATATGGAAAATTTATGGTTTTGGATTGTCCAAAAGATGCCGCTTGGTTTGATGACTTGCCTGGAAATGAACAATATTGGCAAAAACCAGAGAAAAAATTAGTTACAGTTTAGGCTAAATAATTAAACACAGAGGATGACTAAAAAGGAACTGAAAATTCCCTTTTGGTCATCCTTATTTTTTTAAAAATATAGAAACAGATATCCTCTCTTTGGGATCATCTCAAGATTGTCGCTTTGAAATCTTAAGCTTCCTATTTTTTTAGAGGGGGTTTTTTTATCGGAAAACGGAAACCTTATAAACAGGAAAAATAAAAGAAAGAAGGGTTTTTAATGCTGATTCCAGTAGGAGTATCAAACCGGCACATTCATTTAAAAAGAGAGCACATGGATGTTTTATTTGGTAAGGGGTATGAGTTGACAAAAATGAAAGACCTTTCGCAGCCCGGCGAGTTTGCAGCAAACGAAACAGTGAAGGTAGTGGGAACGAAAGGCGAGTTCCCGAATGTCAGAATTTTGGGCCCGCTGCGAAACCTAACACAATTAGAAATTTCCAAGACTGATTCTTATATATTAGGAGTAAAAGCCCCGCTGCGTTCTTCAGGAAACATACTGGGGACTCCGGGGATCAAAATCGTTGGGCCTAAAGGAGAATTGGAAATTGAGGAAGGGGTCATTGTAGCAGAAAGGCATATTCACATGACTCCTGAAGATGCTGAGAAATTCGGAGTCAACAATGGCCAATATGTAAGTGTAAAAACAGAAGGAGAGAGAAGCCTTGTCTTCAACAAAGTCTTAATCAGAGTAAAAGATACGTATGCTTTAGATATGCATATCGACACGGATGAAGCAAATGCGGCAGGTTTAAAGACAGGAGATAAGGTTCAGATCGTAAATGAAGATTGCGAATCATTTAGGATGCAACTTTAAGATCTGGAAGAAAGCTGTCAGGCACTTCCAATTATGGTGCCTGACAGCTTTTTCAAAAGGTATGAAAACAATGCGTTTTTGCGTTTTGTGCATAAAACTATTCTATGGTCTTTCGGCTTCTTAGTAATTAGTCATGTGTTTGTCGTTTTTAAACGAGGTGTTTTCACAGTTTTTTATTCTAAATTGATATTTTTATAGAGATTTTCTCGTAAAGGAGCTGTTTTTTAGATAGAATCTGAGGAGTTTCTTGCTCTGAATCATGATCAAGGGTAGGATATGAGCCCTTAATTTCATTTATGAGCCTTCATTTCGATAAATGAGCCTTTATTTTCACTTATGAGCCTTCATTTTGATATATGAGCTTTTATTTTCATTTATTAGCCGTCGATCACATTTATGAGCTTGTAATCTAGTAGATAAGAAAAACCGGGGGCTTGCCCGGTCCTTTTTTCAGTATCAATTCAGATTCGGATGATTATTATTTTGATCTTTCATTTGGTGTAGCATTGTTTCTGTATAAATTCGTTCTGAGGAACTGATACTTCGTTCGTTTTCTTTTGGATCTGTCGCGATGCCACTATTTTTATACAGTTTATCTACAATGAATCCGAATAAAATTAGAGCCGTTCCAAGTAGTAACAACAGGACAAATACATTCATTAGACGGACCTCCTTTATTCTATAATAACAAAAAATCAGAATATTTAACATTTGATGTTAATCGGTGGCTGCTCTTTTTATTTGCTAGGTGCTATAAGGATTTTGATAATTATGATCATATTCATTATTTTATTTTGTTGACTCTACTTTTTGGATTAACTGCTCATACCAGCCACGCGCCTCATTCGAACAGCGGCCATTGATGAAGATTTTTTTGTTTTCCAACTCGATATACAAGTACGGAGAAGAGTCTTTCCGGATAAACAGAAGACAACTGCCGTACCCTTCAACAGTGAAGTTGCCTTTTGCCAACGTTGACAGACCGTACCCGTCCTGTTTCCACGTCACTTCAGGCATTTCTTCCATTAATTCAATCCGCTTAATGTCCTCATATTCCCATTCATCTCCATAAATACCTGTAATCTCAAATGTGTCTTTCTTGGCAATCAATTCATAATCTTGATATCCGAGGAACAACATGACACTTATAAAACCGTTCACTACAACAAAAAGGACCGATCCAATAATATAGCTTCGCTTTCGTTTTTCCGGGACTTCATACTTTGACAAATAAATGAATCCTCCAAGTAAAAAAACAAGCATAAAGCCAAATTGAACTTCCATAGCGTATTTGAACGGAGTGAAAATCAAAGGCAGCAAAATAATCATGCCGACAGCGGTCGCGATCAACAATTCCCCGGTCTTTTGCGGGTAGCCGTTTTTAATTAATTGCTGCTGTTCTTCTTCAGATCGAGCGGCGAACCCGGAAATCAGCCAATAGGCTTCATTTTTTCGAATGGCCCAGCCGAGCAAGAACAACAGCAATATTACGAAAAGTTGAATACCGATAAGAAACCACATTAAGAGGCCTCCTTTTATATCAGAATTATTAAGCGGGGTCACATTGTCCTTTGGTGAAGGATAAAAATCGGGCCGATAAAATGATCTATATAAAATTTATACGAATATTCAATCATTTTCGTTTCATTTTTCTTATTGCAGGCTCAAATGAAAAAAATAAAAATCCAGCAAATATAGCTGGATCAGTCCATGTTAAATACTGTTTTTAAATCAATGAATAAATCCACGAATAAAAAAGATTGTAACATATCTTGTTCGCCATAAGTTACTCTTTGCGTGAAATTACCTTCTTTTAAGCCATGAACGTGGCAGATTTTGTTTGTTGGATCAACAATCCAATATTCATTAACGCCGAATTGCTGATAAATATTAAATTTTTCATTAAAATCTTTCAGTGCAGTTGAAGGAGATAAGACTTCTACAATCAACGATGGTGCACCATAGCTTCCTTTTTTAACGATCTGATTTTTATTGCAAATCACAGAAATGTCAGGCTGAACCACATGGTCCGGGTTTTCAAAATCATTATTTTCACTAAGATATACATCAAAAGGAGATACCATCACATTACAATCCTTGTTTCCGAAGAAAAGCCTTAAATGATGAAATAGTTCTCCTACAATAAATTGATGTTCCGAAGATGGAGCAGGGGTCATATTGTATGCTTTTCCATTAATCAGCTCCCAACGGCCTTCCCAATCCAACCAATCTTTGTAGGTATATCTTTTAGATTCATCAGGGGTTCGCACGGGCACACCTCCTGTTTTTTCAATATTATATCACCGTTTCGATACTTATAAAAACTTTAATTAATAATGTGCCAAGCACCCATCAAAGAAAAATGTCCGTGGAGGGTGTTTGATATTTTTTATACTACCCCTTTAAATTGAAATACTTTTTCATTAAAATGAATATAAATAATTTTCAGTAAAATTAAATCGTATAAGGAG